>JAZLFB010000335.1:0-2938 GCA_045615585.1 Akkermansia sp. | reverse complement strand
CTGCGCGGCGCGGATGGCACCCACATAGCCGGCGGGACCGCCGCCGATGACAATTAAATCGTAACTCATGCCTGCATTGTACCCACGCGCGCACACAATGGCAAGCCCAAAGAAGGACATGAAAAAGTTGTAAGTTGAAGGTTTGAAGTTGGAAGTTTAAGTTAGGCGCGGCGTCGCCGCGCGGAATTTTTAGGACGCGAGGCTAGGTGCCGCCTTCCGTTTTGGATACGAAGCACCATCTCATCCGACAAACGAAAAAAACAGTTGTAGGATAAAACGGATAGAACTCGTCAGAAACCATTGCTAACGCTTTGCGTTTGTTTTCCCTGCGCCGACGGCGCACGAATTTTGTACTTCAAACATCAAACGTCAAACATCAAACATTTTATCGTTTGCCGCGCCCCGGCGCCTTGCGCTCTTCATTTTTTGGTTTGCCGTGCGGCTTTTTTTATGGTAGAATGAGAAACACGGAGAGCTTTCGGCACCCCTGTTGAAAGCGTAACCCCCGCAACCGATATGCACAAGAATACACTTCCTCTCTGCATGACGTTGGTCGGCCTCGGCTCGTTGGCTCAGGCTCACCCTTCCTCTGACTGTCTGTGGTACAGACAGCCCGCCGTTGTGAATGATACCTATGTGCCTTGGGCGGCGGGCAAGACCTCCTGCGGCAACTTGGGCGGCGGCGGTCACGACTTCTTGACCGCGGCGGAGGAGAACGCCGCCCGCAAGGCTAATTCCCGCACTGTTCTCGACCCGTGGGAATCGCAGACCCTGCCCGTGGGTAACGGTCGCATGGGCGGCACCCATTTCGGCGGCGACCACCGCGACCGCATCAACCTGAACGAGGTTTCCCTGTGGACGGGCGGTGCCAACGAGCCGAAGAACGGCGCGGGCTATGAATACGGACCCAAGGCGGGCAAAAACCAGTTCGGCTGCTACCAGCCTTTCGGCAATCTGTTGGTGGATTTTGATCTGCCCGCCGAAACGCAGAACTACACGCGCTCGCTGAACATTGCCGATGCCGTGGCAGCGGTCGATTTCACCAACGGCGGCGTGCAGCACCACCGCGAAACCTTTGTGAGCCATCCCGATGATGTGCTGGTGTACACCGCCACGGCGGACAAGCCCGGCAACATCACCGCCAAGGTCGCCCTCACCCCCTGTCACGATGTGGCGTACAGCGTGAGCGGTAACACCATCATCATGAGCGGCACCCTTGCCAACGGCGAGCAGTTTGAAGGCCGCATGATGGTGGTGACCGAGGGCGGGCAGCAGGAAATTGTCGGTCATACGCAGCGTGTTGCCGTCACCTACGAAGGCAAGCGCGTGTGCATGCGCCCTGTGTTCGATGCCACGGGCATCCCCTATTTCCAAGTGAACGGCGCGGACAAGATGACCGTGTACATCACCATGGCCACGGATTACAAGGAGGATTTTGCCGCTCAATGGAAGGGCGAAGCCCCCGCCGCGCACAACGCCAAAGTGTTTTCTGCGCTGGCAGGTAAGTCGGTTGCCGATATCCGCGCCGCCCATGTGGCCGACCACCGCAGCCTGTTCGACCGCGTGTCCATCGACCTTGGCAAGACGGATGCCGCCACCGCCGCCCTGCCCACGGATGAGCGCATCAAGCACTACGCCGAAGCCAAGTGCGACCCCGAGCTGGAAGCCCTCATCTACCAATACGGCCGCTACGTGCTGATTGCGGGCTCCCGCCCCGGCAGTCTGCCGCTGAACCTGCAAGGCATCTGGAACGACAAGGTGCACGCCGCATGGGGCAGCGATTACCACAACAACATCAACCTGCAGATGTGCTACTGGGGTGCCGAAGTGGGCAACCTGTCGGAATGTCACCTCAACTTCATTGACTTCATGAAAGCCATGGAAGAGCCGCTGCACCGCATGACGCAGAAGGAATTCGGCGCGGGCACCCCCGGCTGGACCACCCGCATCTCCCAGAACCCCTGGGGCGGCGGCGGCTGGGTGAAGTGGAACCCGCCCGTCAATGCGTGGTATGCCCTGCATGTGTGGGATCACTACCGGTTCACGCAGGATAAGGAATACCTGAAAACCACGGGCTACCCCCTTTTAAAAGGCATTTCTCAGTTCTGGGAGAAGCACCTCAAGGAGGTGGGCGAGAACGGCGCGGGGCTGATGACCGACAACGGCAAGAAGCCGCTGACGGTGGAGGAACACCCGGAGCTGGCTCGCATCAAGGCGGGCTCGCTGGTATCCCCCAACGGCTGGTCGCATGAGCAGGGGCCTGTGGAAGACGGCTGCATGCACGACCAGCAGCTGATTTGGGAACTCTTTGACAACACCGCCAAGGCGGCAGCCCTGCTGGGGGTGGATGCCGAGTGGGCCAAGGGTCTGCTGGAGAAGCGCGACCGCTTGGTGGGCAACCGCGTGGCCGACGGCGGCTACTTGCAGGAATGGATTGTGGATCGCCCCAATCCCAAGTTACTGACGGGTCACCGCCACACCTCGCACCTCATCGGCGTGTTCCCCGGTTCCACTATCAGCATGGCTAAGACGCCGGAGTTTGCCCAAGCCGCCATGAAGAGCCTTGAGCTGCGCGGCATGCAGAAAGACAACCGCCGCAGCTGGACATGGCCTTGGCGCACCGCCCTGTGGGCGCGCTTCGGTCGCACGGACAAGGCGTATGAGATGGTGCAGGGTTACATCACCTACAACGTGCTGGACAACCTGTTCGGCAACCATCCCCCCATGCAGATGGACGGCACCTTCGGCATGACGGGCGGCATGAGCGAAATGCTGGTGCAATCCCACGCGGGTCACATCGACCTGCTGCCCACCCTTCCCGCCGCATGGAAAGACGGCCACATCAAGGGCATCCGCGCCCGCGGCAACATCACCATCGACATGGAGTGGAAAGACGGCAAAGTCGTAAGCTACACCCTCACCACCACCACCCCCAACC
>JAZLFB010000334.1:0-3455 GCA_045615585.1 Akkermansia sp. | reverse complement strand
AAAAATCCGCCCCGCGCCGAGGGACACTCGTGCGCGGGGCGAACCAACTTTACTACCTATGAAACACAGAAGGACCTCTCATGGAATGCGGCGCTCTCTCCTTCACCGCTCTCCGTCTCTTCTGTTGAGGTAGTGACACCGCAAGGGGGGCTTCCGTTCAAATTTTTTTGTCTAACAAAGGCGGCGAGCTTGTATGTTACTTGTATCCTACTTGTATGTTTCGGGGCGAGGAGGCCGCCAGACGGCAGACCGCTGCCACTGCTTACGCCGGCGCTTCCTATCGGGATTAATCTTGACCTCTCTCTGCTTCCGCATTACGAGCTGTGAACGAGGACGGTCGCTGTGCCCGCTGCGCCGCCATTGTCTGATGGACAATGTACAAACCATTAAATTAGGCTGCTGATGCCGCCGGTACACAGAAACGGTCTGATGCAGGTTGCATCAGACCGTTTTTGACGATACCACCCGCCCCTTGAAAAGTATAGCAAAGTATAAGAGAAATTCTTTATACTTTGCTATACTTCGTGATTTTTAGCGTGTTTCACACCTAAATTCGGCAAGAAAATGCCCTAAAATGCTCAAATATAAGAAAATCTAATTGAATTCTCTTATATTTTGCTATATAAGAATGTCATGAACGAACTCAAGAATCCCTTTTCACCAGGTGCCGGTAGCCCTCCGCCGGAACTCGTAGGTCGCGAGGAAGTTTTGGAGGCTGCCCGTATTCTATTCGGGCGTACCTTGCTTCAAAGATCGGAAAGGAGTCTTGTGATGGTTGGGCTGCGCGGTGTCGGAAAAACCGTTCTATTGAACCGCATGAAGAGCATGGCGCAGGAACAGGGTTACAAAACGATTCTGATGGAGGTTCAGGAAGGTCACTCTTTTTCCTCTGCTTTGGTTCCGAATCTCAAAAGTATTCTCTCTGAATTGAATCCTTCCGCACAAGCCGGAGAACGGGTGCGGCGGGGGTTGTTGGCTTTGCGCAATTTTATCGGTACCCTGAAATTACGATACGGGGATTTCGGTATTGATTTGGAACCCTTGCCCGGTATTGCAGATACAGGCGATATTACTCTCGATTTGCCGCAGGTCATTACAGCTATCGCAACGGCGGCACAGGAAGCCCATTCCGGCATCGCCCTCTTGATTGATGAAATGCAGCTTCTGTCACAAGCTGAGTTTAATGCCCTGATTCTTGCCATGCATCAACTGCAGCAACAACAGCTGCCTTTTGTTCTGATTGGCGCAGGACTGCCTACCATCCCTCGCTTGGCAGGGGAAGCCAAATCCTACGCTGAACGCTTATTTGCCTACCCCGTCATCGGACAATTATCCCAAGACGAAACAGCGGCTGCTCTCGGCAGACCTACGGAAAGAGAAGGGGTTGTTTTCACCTATGATGCCGTTCGGGAAATCTATCGCATGACAAACGGCTACCCCTACTTTCTGCAAGAATGGGGCTACCAACTGTGGAATCTGGCACCCGAAGGAACAACTGCCATTACGGAACAGGATGTGCAAACAGCATCCGCGCGTGTCATGACCCGATTGGATGAAAATTTCTTCCGTGTACGGTATGACCGCCTGACGGAAGGGGAAAAACGCTTCATGCGTGCCATGGCAGCTGTGGGTGATAATGGCTGTAGTATCGCCGACTTAGCGAAGGAAATGGGCGTGAAGTCGCAGGCACTTTCACCTGTGCGTTCTGCCCTGATTAAGAAAGGCATGATATACAGCCCCCGTCACGGCATTTTGGAATACAGTGTGCCTTTATTCGGCGAATTTATGCGTCGCACTATACCGTAGACGCAGAAAAGTATAGCAAAGTATAATGGAATCTCTTTATACTTTGCTATACTTTCTCACTTTTCAACCCGCCGACATTACCGTTGGAGTCGCGGGGCAGGCTGCGCGTTCACATTGCTTGTATGCCGCTTGCATCTTATCCCGCTGCGGGGTGCTGATTTTAGAGCTTTATATTGGCTTGCCCCCGATGGGAGGGTGACGGAGAAGGCAGATTCACCCGTCAACAGGCCGAGCAAACGGGTGTAGCCCATCTCAATATGCTGCTCCCACAAGTGAATGTATTCGACAGAGCTTGTATGTTACTTGTATCCTACTTGTATGTTTCCGGGCAAAGATGCCGCCTGAGGAGCGGCTGCCGCCGCTGCTTGGAAAAAGGCTTTTTCCTTGACAATTTTTCTTGAAAAGGTTAGCATGGCGATAGCAGCGGAACGGCTGCTCTCTCACACCATGAAAGCTGTTATTCTTTTCCCCGGACAGGGCGCCCAGAAAGTGGGTATGGCCAAGGACCTTTACGATACCTATGAGGATGTTCGCACGATGATGAATCAGGCGGATGCCGCGCTGGGTTTCTCGCTCACGAATATCATGTTTGAGGGGCCGGATGCCGAGCTGACCCGCACCTGCTACTGCCAGCCCGCGCTCTTCCTGCATGGGCTTGCCTTGTACAAGATGCTGTGCAGCATGGTGGATATCGAGCCTGTGGCGGCGGCGGGTCTGTCGCTGGGTGAGTTCACCGCCCACGCCGCGGCGGGTACGTTCTCGATGGAGGACGGTCTGAAGCTGGTGCAGAAGCGCGGTGCTTATATGGAGGAAGCCTGTCAGGCCGCCCCCAGCACCATGGCGGCGTTCATCGGCGGCAATGATGAGGCGGTACAGGCCGTGGCCAAGGAGTGCGATATTGACGTCGCCAACTACAACTGCCCCGGTCAGACGGTGGTGTCCGGCTCGGTAGAGGGCGTGGACAAGGCCGTGGCGGGTGCCAAGGCTGCGGGTTTCAAGCTGGCCAAGAAGCTGAATGTGGCGGGTGCCTACCACAGCCGTTTCATGAAGAGCGCGCAGGAAAAACTGCTGCCGGAGCTGACGGCCACCGCCATGCAGATGCCCGCCTGCCCCGTGTACTGCAACTATGAGGCTCGCCCCGTGGAGAGCACGGACGACATCCGCGCCATGCTGGGTGCCCAGGTCTGCGGTTCCGTGCGCTGGGCCGCCTGTATGCAGAAGCTCGTGGATCAGGGCGAGCGCCTGTTCATCGAAATGGGCCCCGGCAAGACGCTGGCGGGCATGATGGGCCGCATCTGCAAAGAAGCCCGCGTCATCTCCATTGAGGATGTCGCCACCCTGCAAGCCGCTGTAGAGGAGCTGAAAGCGCTCTGAAACGCGCCCCGCGCAAAGCTTAAATCCGACCCTGCTTCCGAACGAAGCGGGGTCTTCTTTTTCTGTACAACAAGCCTGTTTTTCTGTAAATTTCAGAAAATGTTCCGAAAATGCGACGGAAACGCTGTACGAGCGCCGTTAAACAGGGTGAAAATGCTCCCACCCGATGCGGGGGTATGATGCCGAACATCACACAAACAACACGCGCAAATGAAATACATCATCATTAGCCTTATCTCTGTATTCGTGCTTGGTTTCTTCTATGTAAGGGCAAC
>JAZLFB010000333.1:0-3185 GCA_045615585.1 Akkermansia sp. | reverse complement strand
ATATCGATTCCCTGGGAGGCGTCTATATTGGCCTCGCCTCCTATTTCCACAGTGGTGTTGCCGCAAATTACCGGCACGGAGATGGCCGCCGCCACCGCATTCTTCGCGCGGACTCCGGCAATGGAGGTCTCCGCACCGCAGGCTGCCTCTATTTCGGATTCGGCGTTGATGGTGACGGTTCCGTTGGCTGCATTCGCTTTGCCATTGAAGTACAGCTTGTTGTCTGTGAGGACAATGTCTGTCGCTATGACGAAATCAAAGAAATCCTGTACATCCACGTCGCCTTGCAAGTCCTCGAGGAACTTCTCGGGGCTCTCGAAGTAACTCTTCAGGCCGCGTAAATCAACAAGCCACTTGCCCTCTTCACGAATCTTATACCTGTATACGCCAAGATCGAAGGCAAAGCAATCACGGGCTAGTTCCTGCCAGAAGCCCGGGTATTTCTTCGGATCTTCACCCTTCTTCTTCAGGGAATACCGGATGCTGCCGTTCATGGTCAGGGACGAACTGATTTCGTCCTCCGACTTCATGCTGATGTTTCCTTGATGTGAAACAAGGGTACCGCTGATGGTCGTCTCGCTCTTGTGTTTCAGAAAGTTCGCGCCGATCATGATGATTTTATTTGCATAGGCACCGCCCTCATCATCATCTGGATCGGGATCGGGATCATCGGCATCATTGAGAACCGACGGATCGACCTGTCTTTCCCAGCCCGAACCAAGCGACATGAAGGGTTCGGCCTCGATGTCGCTTCCCGCGCCGATATTGATGTCGTGTTTCCCTGTAATAGAGACGCTTCCGTCAATATTCACGGTGTTGAAATCGGTTCCCACGGAGACTAGCACACCAACGGCCCAATTCGGAGTGTTGCAGTCAAATACATTCTGCAAACTGACCTTGCTTGTCGTGGTGCTGGTGATGGAAACACTCTCCTTGTGCTCCTCCCCTGCCGCGTCCTTGACGGTTTTGAATCCGGTGGCGTTGATCACCAGGTCTTTGCCCAGGTCAACCTTGCTGTTGTTGTAAATATAACCGATAGACAAGGCTAATGGCAAGCTTCCGCCAATAGTCGCATTCTGGCGCCCGCTTACATCTGCGTTCGAAGAAGAAGAAATCGTGACGGAGCCTCCTTCGATTTTTCCTGCCTGTTGGTCGGCAAAGGTGACAGATGCCTTGGAGACACGCACTCCTATCTGCGGCAAGACCTGATTGTCGTATTCCTCCCCTATTAGGTGCTTGTATCCCTTTATAACAAACTTGGCGACGTCAAACTTGATGAAGCCCAGGTTGGACAACAGTTCGCTCGCCGGTGTACCTTCCGCACCAGGTATATTTTTCACGAGGGAAAACACGTCCATAGGTATGTTGTTACCCAGCGTGCCGCCCCATCCGTCTTTGTTTTTGGCACTGATGAGGATATCCTTGCCGGCCTTGATGTCAACCTCCTTGCCGAACGTGATGTAGGTGTTGCCCATACCTTCCATGGACATGGTCACATTCTCGGCGGCATGGACTTTAAAGCCCGAGCCCACCGTCAAGCTCGTGGGGGTGAAAACATAAAACCCCGCCGTTGCATTGATGATGGATGTTTTGCCGAATTTGAAGGTGAAGTTTTTCACATCGGTGATGTGCACATCGTTGCCGATGCGGAGAATAGATGTCGGAAACACAAGGTGCAAAAACGAATTGGTGATCGTCAGGCTGTACTTATTGCCGTCTCCGGAAATCTGTGTATTGTCCTTGATCGCGATGGTGGCGACAGAGACGTTGAGATCCTTGTTCAGCTTTATGTTCCCGCTCAACGATGCAAAGATGTAGGAGCCCTTCCATTCACTCGGGACGTCGTTGCTGGTCTCGGTAAGATGCAGCGTTTCCCTGATGAAATCGCGTGAGATGTCGTCGGCATCGTTAATGTTGTTGCCGGTGAGCTCCAGGTAGTTCGCCAAGTAAATGGAGCCCTTGCCGGAGGTGCCGTCCACCTTGTAGTTGGCCAAGGGGGCAAGCAGTTCATACTCTGGCGCTTCCAAGTAGATGAGGCCGCCTTCTCCATTGGCGGAGGATGCATCCAGCACCGCCTTGCCGCCCACAAGCATCTTGCCTTCCGAGACCAAGGAGATGGTGCCGCCCTCTCCGGCCCCGTCCTTCGTCTCCCGCCGGGCAATCAGCGAGCCCGCCACTTCCAGCAGCACGCCTTCCTGCTTTTGCGGAGCCTGGTCTACGGGGGCGGGCTGGTCTTCCTTCTTGGGAGCCACGGCCTCCAGGGCGATGGTGCCATCACTCTTCTCCACGAAAATTTCCGTACCATCCTGTACGAAAACCTGATGCGGGCTGGATGTCAGGGTAGCCCCCTCCGCCACGCGCAGGGAAGCCGTTTCACCCTGGGCCGTGGACACGATATCCCCGCTGGCCACTTTGCCCGCCAGCAGCACGGAGGCCGCCTTGGCCGCCTTGGCATTGATGTTGGCACTCAGGTTGGATTGCAGCGTGGAAACGGCGGCTTGCGAGATGGAGGCATTCCCTGCCGAAGAGGTGGCGGCAAGTTCGATGGTGCCCACCGCTGCCGTATCGGTCTCTTTGTCCTTCAGGTATTTGGCATAGCGCTCCAGGTAGGCTTGGTTCTTGGCGTTCACCTGGTCTTCCGTATCCGTCTCCAGCACGGTTTCCTCCGGCGTGCGCTCCAGGGCCAGCTCGCCCACGGGTTTGTTTTCCGTGTACTGGGAGTTCAGCTGCCCGTTGACGGTGACCTTGGCGTCTCCGTATGTTCCCAGGGCCGATGCAGTAAGGGAGAGCGCGCCCTTGGCCTCCACGGTGCCGTCCACCGTCACGGAGGCGTTGCCGCCGCCCGCCGACTTGAATTCCATTTCCTGAATCGGCGCGTCCTCCGGGGAATCGGAATACACAATGCCCGTGTTCGCACTAATGCTCGCGGCGTTCCCGGCGCTAACCTTGCCGGGCACGTTCACGGTGGCATCCCCGGTTACGGCTGCGGCTGCGAGCGTCACGGAGTCTGCAATGGCAGAAGACGCCGCACCCAGCGTGAGGGAGGCATTGCCCTTGACACCGGCCGCAGTGACATCCAGGCTGCCGGCGCTGATCAGGCTGCTGTTTTGGATATCCACGCTGGCGTTGCCGCTATCCGACGTGGCGCAAATGTACAGGGCGCTGCCCGCCGTAGAGTTTTGGAC
>JAZLFB010000332.1:0-2392 GCA_045615585.1 Akkermansia sp. | reverse complement strand
GCGGTCGTTGTACCCGTTGGTGATAGAATCACCCACGTACATCACGTTGCCCAAGCCATCGACAACCTTGGGTTCCGGCTGGCCGCCAAAGGTGAGCGTCAGGGTGTTGCCGGATGTGCCCAGCGTGCCGGACTGGCCGGAGCCCAAGCCGATGATGGTGGCACCGCTGTAGTCGATGTTCCCCGTATAGGAAGCAAGTGTCACGGTAGAACCCGCGCTATAGGCAATGCGGCTGACATCCAGGTTGCCGGCGAGCGTAAGGTTGCCGGTCACGGTGAGCATGTCCGCACCTGCAAGCTTGAGCGTGGCTCCATCCGCCACGGAAAGGGCTCCCGTGCTGACAGAACTGGTCAAATTCAGCGTGCCTTCCACCGTGACAGCACCTGCCAGACTGCTGTTGGCACCAAGGCTCAGATTACCGCCCTGCGCCACGTCCACAGTGATGCAGGAGTGGCTGGCAGTGAGTGTGCCCGTATACTCGGAAGCATCACCGCTAATAATGAATTTACTGTTGCTATACTGGCCGCCATTGTATGTAGCAAGTGTCAAATCACCACTGCCGGTTACCTTATTGGCAAATTCAATCGTTTTACCACCTGCCTGCCAGGTGATCTTGGCATCTTTCTGCACATCCACAGCGCCGGAGAACTTGGCGGAGGAATTCACGCGGATAGCGGAATCAAGGCCAGCACTCTCGGAGTAGTGGTTCTCCGTGCCGAAGGTCACCTTACCGCCGTAGTTCAGCGTGTTGTCGCCGTTGTTCAGCCACATCTGGCCGCCATCGAAGTACAGGTGCGTCACGTTGCTAATATCGGAGTCGGTACCGTACACGAAGCGGCTGTTGTGGGTGCTGTCCGCCGCCAGCTTCAGGGTGGGAGCATTAATGGTGCCAAGGGTGGTATCCTGATTCGTACCTTTCAATAGACGCAGCGCGCCGCTGCCGCCCACACTCATGTTAATGGTATCTCCTGCCACCTGAATGGTACCGTTCTCGCCCGTTGTAAGCGTTCCGCTGCCAAGTGAGCTCGCCTGGGTGACGGCAAGTGTGCCGCCATTCACGGTGATGTTGCCCGTGTACTCGGTGTTGTCCCCGTTCACGGTCATGGTGCCATCCCCGGTCTTGATGAGGGAACCGGCTCCGGACAGGCCGCCGGTTGTCACAGCGTCACCATTCACCGTGAGGGAGCTGCCGGAAGCGATTTCAATGGCACCGGTGCTCAGGGAAGCACTATCTCCGGAAAGTGTGAATGTGTAGTCTTGTCCGCTCACGATCACATCGTGTGCGGAAACTGCGGAAGCAATAACAACCACGCTATGCCCGGTTGCCGTGAATGCGGCATCTTCACCGCTGAATTCAACACGCGTCCCTGATCCGTCGTTGAGCCACACGGTATCGGTCCAGTTATGATCGGTGGCATCACCATCCCACGTCTGGCTGCCAAAGGTTATCGCCGTGGGCCTGGCGCACATAGCGTTAGCCAATTCGGTAGTCGTCACCCAATTATCGGAAGTAAACACCGTCAGACCGGCGATGGAGCCAGTGAACGCTTCGCGCGCATTGCCGTTATTGCCGTTGCCGATAGTAAAACCAGCAGTTTGGACGTCAACCGGTTGCTTGTTGTCACCCTTGTTGCTGCGCGTATCGCCCACCATGGTGTAAATCTGCACTTGTTTGGCGGTCACGCTCTTGTGGATGGTAACTGCCACCAGCTGCCAGGTCTCGGCGTCAGTGTCTATACCACTGGCCTTGGCACCAGTGAAGTCCGCCCCGCCCTTGGTGGTAAACTTGGCTGAACCACCATCGTCCATCAATTTGATACCGGTATTTTGCTCGCCTGTGCTGAAAATCGAACCGCCGTGGGAGGTAGGGTTAATCCAGGCGGCAATGGTTACGTAGGCGTTCGCATCAGTTGTAACGAGCGCCAGGGTATCAAGCAAGGCCTTATTGGTGATACCGTACATGTAGCCGTTGTCGGAGAAGTCATACACCATGTTGTCAAGAGCAACGCCAGAGCTGACAATCTCCCATTTTGTGCTTTCGTTGACAGTGCCGGCTATGCTGGCACCCGTGACCAAATCGCTCATGGTAACAACCTCAGTCAGCTCAGTTGCGTATGCAGAGCCGGAGCTGAGAGTGGTGAAGGAAACCGAAGCGAGAGCGGCCATGAGGGCGGCTTGGAACTTGTGCGGAAGTCTAAGTTTCATAACGGTTATCGAGTGTGTTTGTGTTTGTTTTCTTGGTTGAAAGTGATGGAGCGCAGACACACCTGTCCACGCGCGTTTACGGAGGGAAGCATACAGTATTGCGAATACTGTAGGCATAACAGCATGCGAATTTCCCTATGGAAATATACGAATTCGCAACAGCCAGCCTGTCACGGAAAATAGTTAA
>JAZLFB010000331.1:0-4197 GCA_045615585.1 Akkermansia sp. | reverse complement strand
TAGCCTTTTTGTGACTGTGATTTTTAGTAACTCTAAAAGACTGTATATAAACAGCTTACAAAAATTGACCCCGTTTTCTGAAAATTACCCCGAAATTCGGCTCGACTCATAACGGGTTGCAGGAAGTTTCGGAAGCTGCTTATCATCAATATTTTACAAAACGCGTTAACATTGCATACTCACATTCTCATTGAGATAGTTTATGACGTAATTTATATGCATAGCCTCCTTAGTGCCCTTTAGCTATCCATAGCGTTCGCTTTAGCCGGCTTAGCAGAAAAAAAGGTACTGCGTCACGTCACAAAAAGCTACAAAATCGCGCAAAAAATGGATTGACCGCCCGCACTGCATTATGCTATAAAACATTTGCGCTCATCTGGATAAAAAACAAGAAGAAATAGCTTGTTCGTGTCAAAGGGAGGGCAGCAGCTTATACTGCGATATGTTCTTGAATTATGAGAAAATTATGTTAGGATGTTACTTGGAATTATGAGGAAGCATATTGTAATATTTTTCGGGGTTGCGCTGTGTGCTGCAGTGTTGCTTGTATTCAAAGCTACAAGCAACAAAGATGAAAGCGTTAACTATACTCCGCTCATAAGTCAAGAAACGACGCGATATGGAGTAAGTCAGTTTCAGCAAGCTATAATAGACTCCAATATTGAGCGCGTTGAGTGGTGCTTGGACAGAGGGGCAAACGTCGAGCACCGAATTCCATCCGCATATTATCTCAGATGCCCACAAATAATGACGCATGATGCATATGAGAATATTGAAGGTTTTCCTCCCCTACATCTTGCGATTTATATGGGTAATGCCGAAATAGTAAAACTTCTGTTAAAGTATTCTCCCGATTTAGAATCACGCATCACGCCGTTTGGTTATACTCCTTTATTGCTGGCCATTTCGTTGAGAAATGAAAAAATACTCTCACTCTTAATAGAAGCGGGAGCTAATGTACATGCAACTACAGGAGGCTTACAATGTTGGGAACAAAGAGATAAAGGCTATAACGCACTTGATATAGCGAAAAAATATCATTCAGATAACTGCATTCGTATTATCAAAGATTATTTTTAATCGTTTGTTTGATATTTTCCCAAATGGAATGCTTGCTGGCATTTTTTCTTACGGAGTGTGATTTTTCGGTGATTCTTCCATTCGGTAGCCAGTTTCTTTATCTTGCCTTATGCTTACTCTTCAGGTTTGGCGGAACGCCTCATCGCTAATTCTGATGGGGCGTCACGGGTATACAATTTTACCGGGAGCACCGATGAGAGAGGGGGCCTTCCCCCTCTCTCAGTAGTTCATGGTATTATTTATCTTACTGGCATATATGTACTACTGTATTCATTATTTAGAGGATTCAAATCATTAATCTCACCATTCGGCAAAGCTTCTTTGAAGCCCATATATTTTGATGTTTCAAAGTTTTCTTTTGGACCGCTAATCCATCGCCATTCATCTTCGGGAATATCGTTATTGTGTATTCCGCAAGAACCAGAGGCAAAGACAACTCTACACCCAGTCACCTTGGCAAAGGCTATAGCAAAAGATTCTCTTTGTCTACAACCATATAGTTGTATTAAGCATGCTTTGCAAAATTTTATTTTCTTAGACTGAATGCTTGTTGCCAACTCATTTAATGTCGCAGATTCAATATCGGCAAACAAGGGTGCTTCGCTATATAATCCTATATTGTTACCACACCCAGGTATGCCTCCAGATGTATCCAAGTTATAAGCACTAAAACCGTGTCCTGCAATTGAGAGTGTCTTGATACAATTACATTTGTTTTCAGCTGTTACGGTCTCCATGGCCCTTAGCATAGCTTTTCCCGTTTTTGTCTCAAAAGTCCAAAAACCATTTCTTGATACTTGTTTTTTAAAATGCACGTTATCCGCCTCTATTTCACTATTCGGGACATATAGTCCTACGCCCTTGTGGATTTCCTCTTCGTTTCCTAAAATGTCAAAATATCCGTTCGGCTCGTTTTTACAAAACTGATAGAGATTTTTAGAAATACTAAGCCTTTTATCTCTACTTATCCAACAACCTGTTAATGGGTTGTAATTACGGTAATTATACTGCATCATGTCTACTTCTCTGTCCCATACCTCACTACTCCACTGAATCGGTTGTTCTACATTACCGGTGCTGGTTACTGAACCGTAGGGGGTGTAGGTGTAGGCGGTGGTGATGTAGCCGGCGGGGCCGAAGACTTCGCACACGTTTTTGGTGAGGTCGATGCCGTAGGTGTACCAAGTACCGTCCTTTTGGATGGCAAGCGGGCGAGTGGCGATGCGCTGCGAGGGATCCCACGTTATGAGCCACAAGCAGGGGTGGGCGGTGCGCGTGAGGTCGCAGCAGGCGATTTGCAGGTAGCCACGGTACAGGTAACGCTGATGGAGAGTGACGCTGCCATTGACGGTTACTTTCTTGTAAGCGCGGCGGCCCATGGAATCGTACTGACATTCCACCATCGTGTTGTTTTCCGAGTTGGTGAATGTTATCGGACGATTTTCGGCGTTATAGACAGCGGACCAAATACCGGTTTCCGTCTTGATGAGTGTTTGGTTTCCGTCGGCGTCGAATTGCGGTGAGAACGCTTCCTGCGCATTTTTCTGAATGGCGGTGTATTGATTGAGAGCATTTGCTGTGTAAACGGTGTAGTCATCTCCTTCCTCCGCAGAGGTTCGGTTACCGATGTTGTCATAAAGGTAGGCATAATCTGCACCGTTGACAGTAGCGGCGGCCAGTTCGCTGCGGGTGTTGTGGGTGAAAGTATCGTTCACCACTTTACCTTGGCGGGCGGTATTGCGAGCGGAGGGGCGACCGAGGATGTCGTAGGTGTAGGTGCGCTGTGCTACGAGAGTGGAGCCTCGGTGATAGGCCATGCTGGTGAGCAGGTCACGAGTTGCCTCGTAGGTCTGGGTGAGCGTCATGTTATTCGGCTTGGTGAGTACCTGCAGAAGATTGGTACCTGCAAGGTAGGTGTAGCCAAAGTTTTTGGCCTCACCACCATGCAGGAAGCCGGCGGAACAGATGCGCCCGTCGTCCCCATAGCCGGTGGTGATAGTTTGCTGAGCGCTACCGTTCTTACTGTAAATATATCCAACGGAACGCCCGAAGCTGTCGCGCTGCTCGGTTATAAGATGAGTGTCTCCATCCACCATGAGGCTGTCTGTTTCTCGCTCGCCGTAAGCATTGTAACCATAGCTGCGCGTACCAGCATCATCCACGACCTGCGTCATCAGACCGAGGTGATTGTATGTGAAACTACGGTCGGCAGTAGCCGCAGTACCGTCAACTACAGAGTACGTGGTAGCCAAGAGCAGACCTCGAGCCTGTTCGTAAGAATGTGTCTTCACGTTGCCACGAGCATCCGTCTCGGTTGCGAGGCGATTGTATGTATCGTAAGCCTTAATCACCGATGTATTGTCGGCGTAAGTCTTGGACGTTTCAAGGCCGGTTTTTGCATCGAATGCCCAAGTGGTTTGGTCATAATCCGTTCGCTCGCTCGGATCGGTGTTGATTGTTTCCGTTCCGGAGCGGAAGGTTCGCATCATGGTCATGTTGTCCATATCGTCGTAGCCGAAGCAGGCGGGTTGCACAGCCGTGCCCCATTCCGCGACCTTGCGCCCGCGCTCGTCATAGCGGTAGCACGTGGTGTTGCCCAGCGGGTCGGTGATAACGGCAGGGTTATCACAGCAATCGCAATAAGCCGTCGTTGTGGTGTTACCTGCGGCATCGGTCACGCTTACCGTGCGCCCGGCGATGTCAGTCACCGTCGTGGTCGTGTTGCCGCGCCCATCCGTCTGTGTGTATTCGATACCGCTTTCCGTGTAGCGGCGGGTAGCAGATGAGGTGATGCCCGCGTGGTCCACGGAGGAGGTGGTGAAGCCGTCCACCGAGACTCTCTGCGCGGTGTAGGCAGAACCGGGGATGGTGCTGCAGCTTGTTACCTTGGCGGGGGCGGTGTGCTCCGCCCATTGCACCGTGCTGTTACCGCGGGCATCGACGCTGATGCTCTTGCTTGCAAGTGTTGCAGACAGTTGAGAGAGCAGCTGTTTCTGCGTGGTAGGGATGGGATTCCCCTCGGCATTGTAGCGTGTCTGCGTGGCAACGGAATACACACCGTCTTCTGCCGTTTCAACGCCGTAGCTCATTTCGATTACAGGAGAATTGAGCGGCGTG
>JAZLFB010000330.1:0-15719 GCA_045615585.1 Akkermansia sp. | reverse complement strand
GTTAAAGCGGCACGCGAGCTGGGTTCAGAACGTCGCGAGACAGTTCGGTCCTCTATCCTCTGTGGGCGTTGGAGAATTGAGGGGTTCAGACCTTAGTACGAGAGGACCGGGTCTGACGCACCACTGGTGCACCGGTTGTTCTGTCAAGAGCACGGCCGGGTAGCTAAGTGCGGAAGGAATAAGCGCTGAAAGCATCTAAGCGCCAAGTCCCTCCCAAGATGAGTTCTCCCTATAGGAGCGTGGAAGACGACCACGTTGATAGGGTGCAGGTGGAAGCATGGTAACATGTTGAGCCGAGCACTACTAACATCCAATTGACCTCCATCAAACCTACGGTGATAAGCATTTGTTAAAACGCTTGAATCAAGTATAGCTCAAAACCACAAAATACCCCCTGCCACGCGGATGTCGGTTTACCGAACTTCCCGCCGCTCGATTTCCCCTCGGGCTTAGAAAACCCCGCCGAAACTTAAAACATAAAGCTCTGCTAAATGACAGTCAGACACACGGTTAACAAACCAAAAGCCGCAGTCTGGTGGTCATAGCCTGATGGCCCCACCCGGTCCCATTCCGAACCCGGAAGTGAAACATCAGCACGTCGATGGTAGTCGGACGATAGGTCCCGCGAGAGTAGATAGCCGCCAGAGCCCAATAAAGGTGGAGGAACGAAAGTTCAACGGCCTTTTCCATTTATAATTTAGAATTTATAATTGATAAAGTTTAAAGTACGGCACGCCTAACGGCGTGCAGGGAAGAGAAGGGGGCTATAAACGCGTACAGCGGCTTTTTAGATAAATCCCCTGATGCCCCAAGCTAAGCGGTTTTTGCCCGCCTACAGTCCGCATAGCATGCCAAGCGGCCTTTCTGTCCGCTATACATCATGCAACAGGTGACTAGTCACCCATGCGTCTGCGATTTTCGGGTTGCGTGCAACCTAGGGTGGTTTTACACCTGAGCGGCGGCGGGTGCGGGGGCTTGTTTGGTGGTGTGGCTGTCGCGGATGTTGTTGAGAGCGTCGCAGAGGTTGATGGGGGGCGTGTCGCTGCCGCGGCGGGTCTGCCCGGCGTGGGCTTGGGCGGCAAGTTGTGCCGCGCGTTGAATGAGGGAGTTTGCTGTCATAGGGAAAGGCAGGGGGGAGTTCCCTGCGCACCCATTGTCTCATATCATTGTGCTGTGGTCAAGTTTATGTCATGGAGATATGTTGCCTTGTCAACACGCGGCGCATATCTGAAATCAAAGATTTCCGCGCTTCTCCCGTATTTTGCGGGCGGATGGGGGCGTTGCCGCAACGTGCTGATAACTTTTAGATAATAATCAGTTTCCATCCCTTTATCAGAGACTACCCGGAAAATCTCGTTCTATAGGACGGAGTGAACCCCAAAATATCCTTCTCTCTGATTCCCTGTCTTGACACTTCATTGTGGGGGGATTACAATGTTAGCATGTTCAAGCGCAGCCATTCTCTCTCGGTATACCTCGCGGGCGGTCTTCTTATCTCTGCCCTTGCGGCACCTGCTGCTGCAAAAGTATCAGGGATGGAATTTTCGGGGAAACAGAGCGGCACGGTGGTCCCAAACCATCAGGGGGTTACCCCGCTGATGAAGGCCATCTTTGATAATGAATATGGACCATTCAAGCAGATTCTCGAGGCGGGGGCTGATGTCAATGCTCAGGACGAGTCTGGTGTTTCCGCGCTGATGTTGGCATCCGCGAGAAATCAAGTGGAAATGATTTACGATTTGCTGAAAGCCGGGGCGAATCCGAATATGCAGGATTGCAACGGGCGGACGGCGCTGATGGCGGCTGCGCAGAATGATGCTGATTACGCTCCGCAAAACCTGTTGCAGGGAGGGGCGCAATTAGAAATCAGGGATTCCGAGGGTCGAACGGCCCTCATGATTGCCGCAGCCAATGATTCGACTTATGCCTTTCTCTCGCTGTTGGAGGCGGGTGCCGACCCGAACGTAGAGGATGAAGCTGGCCATAGCGCCCTGCATTTGGCGGCTGCAAGTGGTGCCGATCGTTCCGTCCTCAGGCTGTTGCAGAAAGGTGTCTGCATCGATAAGCGTGATAAGAACGGCATGACACCCCTGATGGCGGCAGCCAAGGCAGGAAACACCGAATGTATGAGGGTGTTGCTGGATCACGGTGCTCTGACCTCGCTGACGGATCAGAAAGGTCTAACGGCGCTGATACACGCCGGTCTCAACAGGCATCAGGATTGCGTCGAACTGTTGAAAGAATACGGTATTCTGATGCCGGAAGACCTGGAACACGGAATGACCGAATTGATGCTGGCTATTCGGGATGGGCGGGAGGAGCGTTTCCAAGCTCTGCTGGCTGCCGGGGTACCGGTCAATGCCGTTGATGCAGAGGGCGGCACTGCCCTCATGTTAGCCGCAGAAAACCACATTTCGCATTTCGTTGCCCCGCTGCTGAAGGCCGGGGCCGATGTGAACGCTGCAGACGCGGATGGCATCACCGCTCTGATGGTTGCAGCACAATCATGTTCAGCGGAGCACCTTTCGCTTTTGTTGAAGGCGGGCGCGGATGTGAACGCCGCCGATAATGACGGATGGACCCCTTTGGTGCATGCGGCGGATAGCGGCTCCTCCGAATGCGTTCCGCTTTTGCTCAAAGCCGGAGCAGATATCAAAACGCAGGGAGCCAAAGCTTTGGAAGCCGCGCGAGAAGCCGGGCATGACGAATGCATCCGTCTTCTGCAAAAGGCGGGTGCGAAATAACATTATCATGCGTGCGCATGGCGGGGGAGCCGCGCTCCTGCCCCGCGTGGGTGCGGCGCGGCGCGGTAGAGACGCATGGCTTCGGGCAGCATCTCTTTCAGGGCTCGAATGCGCTCCTCGTGGCTCGGGTAGGTGCCGGAGAGCTGCTGCAGCAGGATAGCCTGCTGCGTGCCTGTAAAGCGGTCCCAGAAGCGCAGCCCTACGCGCGGGTCATACCCCGCCCGCGCCATCAGCAGCAGACCCTCGCGGTCGGCCTCCAGCTCACAGCGTCTGCGCCGCGCGGCGGCATCCCGCTGCCCTGCGGCGGTGCGCAGCAAGTCCTGCTCTTTCTCCGGGTGCTTCGCTTGCACATGTGCCAGCTCATGCGCCAGCACAAAGGCCAGCTCTGCCTCATACCGCATCTCCCCCAAAAAGCCGGAGAATACCACGATTTGACCGCCGGGCAGACTCGCCGCATGGGGTAGATTGTTCTCCAGCACGACAAAGCTCACATCGTTCCGCCGCTGTCCTTTCGGTACAGTTGCCAGCAACGTTTGTCCGCAGCGCTCCACCGCTTGCCGATTGTCTTCATCTTCGCAAGGTAGGCACTGCGGAAAGGCAGATTCCCACGGGCAACGAGAGTTGCCCGTGGGTGTTTTTTTCCAGAAGGGGGCGTCTTTTGCAAAAGAAAAGTTAAAGCAAAACAGTGCTAAGAAGAATAGCTGAAAGCATTCTCTCGTATACCGCAGCATATATACTCTCACTTCGGCACGCTTTTCATAGATTCATAAATCAAAGTTGCATTGGCGTTGCACACATTTTTTGCCTCTTCAACAAGATAATCTCTGTCATTATCATTAGCCATCTTCTTTCCAAGTGCATACACCTCTCCATACGTCAACTTAACTTGGGTATGTTCCGTCTTCGAAACTAAGAAAAACTCTTGATCCAACGCATCTTGTATATCACTTTCCTTTAAATTAGGATATTTCTCTGCTATTTGATCCGCCATACTATCTCTCTGTGCTCGGATAGAATAATATTCATCATATATCACAAGATTATTATATAATGAATCTTTTTTGAACACCTTCTTTTTTACTGCGTACAAATATAAAGCCACATACGGATACTGTTCCGCAAAAGATTTATGCCCCAACTCTTCATGAGTAAGCAACGCCTGTTTCTGCATTTCTTTTGAAATGTCAAAGTCTACACCATTTATCTTAACCGTTGACGAAGGTATTTCATCATCAGGAGGAAGAGTAATCACACAATGAACAGAGGGGGTTATCGTATGTGTTTTTGCATTATAAGAAGCTGAAACGGTAATTTCCGTATGCCCACGAGCTTTATCATTATCAGAGGGAGAATTAACGACGTTGACCGGAGCACTATGAGCGATAATATTTACCGATAGGACTTGTCCACCGGTCACGCGCTGTCTCTTGGAATCTATGCTTGAGGCACCGAATGAGACGGCGGAGAGGACGGAGCCAGAGCCGACCTGAGCGACATAGTTGGTAGGATAGAAAATATACTCTTGATTCGTGCTGTTGGCAATCTTTGCCGTGTAGGTCAGATAACCGGCACCGCGCACATCGGTGTAGATGCCGGATTCCAACTCGCCGTAGTTAAAGCCTGTGCGCTGAATAGGTAAGTTCTTGCCGCGCAGCATGAGATTATTCATCTGCGTATTCACCGCATCGTTAACAGCACTGGTAAGAGCAGTCTGGCTGGAAAAATCACTGGGTTTCCATGTACGTCCAGCAACCTTAACGTTCCAATGTGAATCCGCTATCTCCCACGCCTTGCTTATGAGACGGGAAGTTATCAGACCACTTTCATGAATGCGCTGAAATTCCCCCGGACGAGAGGAACACTTGTCTAAGATGCGCTTTTGGGAATCTGAGAGTCGGGAAGCTGTATCCCCATTCGTTCCCGCTGTGCGCAGCGCCCAGACAAGGGTCTGCATATTGCTTCGCACTTCGGCATCTCCTGCGGCATAGCGGCTCAACAGGTTTTGATAGGTACCCATCAGCTGGTTAGGAATCAGTGCCGAGGCGGGGACAAACTGGTATTCTTCATCCGCAACGGGGGCTGGCAAATGGGGGTCCATGCAATAGCCTTTGTTGGTAAAAGAAATCGTGACACCTGCGGGAATCACAATACCGCCGTCCGGTCTGAAGCGCACGCCGCTGCGGGAACCTGCGTTGCCGCGTGATACCGTTTCTACGGGGGCATTGCCGGGCATAGAGGTGAAGTATTGCCGCGCCGCAGCACTCGGGCGAAGGCCGGTCACATAATCTTTGCCTGCGGTAGCACCTGCGCCGAGGGAGGCGATTCCCACCGAGCTGCAGCAGCTCATCAGACTGCACAATAGTGTGGTGACAACGGTTGTATATATCTTTTTCATATCAAGCTTCTAACGATTTACAGGATAACATTTTCCCTATCGGAGTCAATGGTTATTTGCGCAGGGGAGGACATTCTGAAGGTATGAGAATGCCATTCTGTGCCTTGTTCGCCCCTGCAAGGTGCAGAGAAAAACAATTTTTACTTTGCCCTATCTCCGCAAACTCCTATTTTTCAAGTAGCAATAGGAGAGGGTAAAGGTTATCAGTCTATCTTCTCAAAGAAGCCGCCGCCGAGGAGTTTTTCGCCGCGACCGCCGTCCGGCTCAAAGAAAGCGCATACCTGCCCCAACGCAAGGGCGCGCACGGGTTCCTCGAAATCCAACCGCACCTTGCCGGGGGCGATGGGGGTACACAGGGCGGGTACGGCGGCGGCGCGGTATCGCGGCATGGCCAGCACGCGCTGCGGCAGCGGTTTCAGGGTGTTGGTGATGCTGCCGACCACCGCGCTGCGGGCGTAAAGACCGGGTGTCTCCTGCCCCTCGTAACCGAGGATGAGACGGTTGTGCTCCAAATCCTTACCCACCACGACGTAGGCCACGCCCTCCTTGGGTGAAGCCACATGGTGCCCCTTGCGCTGCCCCATGGTGAAGAGGTGCAGCCCGTCATGCCGCCCCAGCACGCGACCGTTCAAATCCACAATATCGCCGGGGTTGTCGGGCAGGTAGTGGCGCAGGAAGTCGCTCATCTTCACCTGACCGATGAAGCAGATGCCCTGCGAGTCCTTTTTCTCGGCATTCGGCAGGTTGAAGCGGCGGGCAATCTCGCGCACCTGCGGCTTGGTAATCTGCCCCACGGGGAAGATGGCGCGCGCCACCTGCTCCGGGCGCATGAGAGCCAGGAAGTATGACTGGTCTTTGTTGGTGTCCGCCCCGCGCAGAATATAGCTGCCCTCGCCCTCGACATCCAAGCGGTTGGCGTAGTGACCCGTGGCGACACCGCAGAAACCCTGCTCCAAGGCGTAATCCAACAGCACGCCGAACTTCATTTCGCGGTTGCAGAGCACATCGGGGTTGGGGGTGGAGCCGTTGCGGTAGCCCTCAATCAAGTAATTGACAATGCGTTGGCGGTACTGCTCAATCAAATCCACCACGCGGAACTCGATACCCAGCTTGCGGCACACGCCCAGCGCGTCCTCAATATCGCGTTCCCAAGGGCACTCACCGGGGATATTTTCTTCGTTCACCCAGTTTTTCATGTAGGCGGCCACCACCTCATGCCCCTGCTCTACCAGCAGGGCGGCGGCTGCGGCGCTGTCAACCCCGCCGCTCAATGCTACCAGAATACGTGCCATATCACAGGAATGGTAGCAGATGGCGCGCGGCTTGGCAATCCTTTTTCCCGCCTGTCGGTGAGTGGGAATCGGCATTTACAGACAGGAAATTTGCGTTTCGCTCTTTTATCTGTCTCGGCAATG
This sequence comes from Akkermansia sp., assembly GCA_045615585.1. Taxonomy (GTDB): domain Bacteria; phylum Verrucomicrobiota; class Verrucomicrobiia; order Verrucomicrobiales; family Akkermansiaceae; genus Akkermansia. The sequence goes on along the minus strand of JAZLFB010000330.1, from coordinate 9,165 downwards.
TGCTACACTACCCCCGCAGCCATGAGTAACATTCAGACAGAGGGTCAGGGAAACGTGCCGGAACAGCCTGTTTTGGTGCTGCCGAACCGTCTGAATGCCGCCGCCATGCAGACCTTGGAAACCGCCTTGGGCGGCGCCTCCCGTGTAGCTTGGTTGGTGGAGGATTCTCTGCGACCGTCGGCGGAAATCATGAATTACCTGGCCCGCACGCGCGCGGCCGGCATCCTGTGCTCCATCGACAGACAGAGCCGCGAGATGATTGCCGAAAACATTCACGACAAGTTGGCAGCGGGGCGACATGTGGTACTGTTGGCGGGAGAACCCGCCGCCTTGCCCGCCTCTGTCAGCGGGGTGCCCGGGCGACTGCTCTCCTTTTTTGATAATACCACGCTACAGGCTCTGCCTGTCTATGTGGGCGGCTACAACAACAGCCTGACAGGTACTTTTGCCGATATTGACACCGCCGAGCAGACAGACATGCGTTTCATGCCGGTGCAGCGTGCCGGGGCGGGGTTGGGTACCCGCGTGCTGGCGGCGTGGATGGAAGCCGCCGCCGACCAACTCTCCAAGCATCCGATACTGCAACAGGAAAGTCTTTCTCAAGCCCTGTTGCGCACGCTGACGGATACCCCCAATACCCGCATGGTTGACGGGGTGGATGACTCCACTCTCACCCGCCGCGAGTTGTTGGCACTGGCATTGATGTTTGTAAAGGTGCTGCGCAAGCACACCCAGCACAAGCGTATCGGCGTGTTGTTGCCGCCGGGCAAATCCTCATTCATCACCAATGTAGCCTGTGTGCTGGCGGGCATTGTGCCGGTCAATTTCAACTACGACCTCAAGGAGCAGGAGTTCCGCGCCCAAGTAGCGGCGGCGGGGATTACCCGATTCATCACGGAAGAGCGTTTTGTTCAAAAGCAGAATCGCTTTGCATGGCCGCGCAGCCGCGACCTCATTTTCGTTGACCGCGAGCTGACGCAGTTAGGTGCCAACCGCATGCGCCTGTGGTGCCGCCTGCTGCATTTCTGCAGCCGCAACCGCATCGCCAAAATGGCGGGCATTGCCACCCCCGCGCCCGATGATGAAGCCTTTCTCCTCTTTACATCCGGCACGGGCGGGAAAATGCTGCCCGTACCGCTGACTCACCGCATGCTGCTGGCACAGCTTGCGCAGCTGCAAAGCCGCACGGCCGTCGAAGCAACGGACAGCGTGTTATCCGCTCTGCCCGCCTCTCACCCGCTGGGGCTGACGGTGGGGCTGTTGTTGCCGCTGCTGTACGGGCAGGAGGTCGTTACCTACCCCACCCCCACCGCAGCCAAGCGTCTCTGCACCCTGTTGCGACAATACAGCATCCGCATCATGGCGACTACCCCGCCCCTTCTGCGCCGCTTGTTTGACCATGCGGAAAAAGACAGCTTTGCCGCCCTGAAACTGTGTATCACCACGGGCGAAAAACTGCCCGCAGACATGGTGCGTGACGCCCGCCAACGCTTTAATCTGAACATCTGCGACGGCTATGGACTCGTTGAAACGGCGGGGCTTTGCACCTTGAATCTGCCCACGCCGTCCGCCAACGATGCCCCCGCCCTGCCCGGCGGTAAGCCCGGAGCCGTAGGCGCACCCTTTTGCGGCACCGCCATCCGCATTACCGACCCCAACAGGGTAGAGCAGGTGCTGCCGCCCAACACACCCGGTTTGCTGTGGGTGCGCGGGGCAGCCGTCATGAAAGAATATGACGGTTACGATACCGACACCGCCGAGCGCCGCCACGGCTCATGGTTCTGTACGGGTGATATCGCCCGCATGGATGCCGACGGCATGCTGACCATCGGCGGGCGCCGCACCCGTTTCTCGCGCATCAACGGCGATATGGTGCCGCACGATATGCTGGAGCAGCTGTTGTGCAAGGTACTCAAGGTAGATGCCGGGTATCTGAAAGAACACCCGCATCCCATTTGCGTGGTCAGTTTGCCCGACCGCACGCACGGCGAGCGCTTGGTGCTGCTTTCCACCCTGCATCAGACATCGCACCCGCAGGTGTTGCTGACGCTGCGCTACGGCATCATGAACGAAGGCTATCCCGCCGCATGGACCCCGGAGCTGATTATCCCCGTCAAGGAAATACCCCTGCTGTCAAACGGTCGCCTGAATGTACCCGCCTGCAATGAGACGGCGCGGGCGCTGGTGAACCAAAAGCGCTGAACCCGCAGCCGCTCACCTCACATGCCGCTGTCCAGCATGTCGAACATGTCCAGCTGGGTGACATCGGCGGCTTCGGCGGCAGGTAAACCCTCTTGGCGGGCTTTTTTGCGGCGCACCTCGCGGGGTTCGCGGGCACCCGCGCTCATTTCCAAGTGGGTCAAAATTTGCTTGGCGCGGTCGATGATGGGCTTTGGCAACCCCGCCAGACGCGCCACCTGAATACCATAGGACTTATCCGCAGGCCCGCGCAGCACCTTGCGTAAAAAGACGATTTCATCCTTCCACTCGCGCACCTCCACATGCCAGTTGCTCACGGCGGGGTGCGTGCGCTCCAAATCCACCATCTCGTGGTAGTGCGTGGCAAACATCGTGCGCGCGCCGATGACATCGTGCAGATGCTCCGCCACCGCCCACGCAATCGACAGACCGTCGAACGTGGCGGTGCCGCGTCCGATTTCATCCAGAATCACCAGCGATTTCTCCGTGGCGTTGTTCAAAATGAGAGCGGTTTCGCTCATCTCGACCATGAAGGTAGACTGCCCGCGGGCAATGTCATCACTGGCACCCACGCGGCAGAAAATGCGGTCTACCAGCCCGATGCGGGCGGAATCCGCAGGAACGTACGAGCCGATTTGCGCCATGAGCGTAATGAGAGCCACCTGACGAATGTAGGTGCTCTTGCCCGCCATGTTGGGTCCGGTCAGAATCAGCACGCGGTTCTCTTCCTCATCCATCTCCGTGTCATTCGGCACAAAGGAGATATCCGTCTGCACCTGTTCAATCACAGGGTGGCGACCGTTCACAATGTGCAGCCCGCGCCCCGTGTCCAGCTGCGGGCGGCAGTAGCGGTGCATCTGCGCCGTCTCCGCCAGCGAGAGCAGCACATCCGCCTCGGCCAGCGCATCAGAGGTCGTCTGAATACGGTCAATGTAGCGGCTCACCTCGGTACGCAGGTTGCAAAACACCTCGTATTCCAGCTGGCGGGCGCGTTCATCGGCACCGAGAATCGTGCCTTCCATCTTCTTCAGCTCATCCGTCACAAAACGCTCGGCATTGGCCAGCGTCTGCTTGCGGACGTAGCGGTCCAACGGCACCTTGGCGTAGTTGGCTTTCGTGACCTCTATGTAGTAGCCGAACACGTTGTTGTAGCGGATTTTCAGCGAGTCGATGCCCGTGGCGACTCGCTCGCGCGCTTCCAGCTCGGCCAGCCAGTTCTTGCCCTCGCGCGAAGCCGAGCGCAGCGTGTCCAGCTGCTCGTTGAAGCCGTCGCGAATCATGCCGCCCTCTTTGATGGTGATAGGCGGCTCATCCACCACCGCGCGTTGCAGCAGGTCGGTCAGCTCGGTAAAGTCCCCCACGCGGGAGAGCAGGTCGGTGAACAGCGGCTCGTGTGCCTCCAGCGCGCCCATGTCCTGCACAATGTCCGGCACCTGTGCCAGAGAGGTACCCAACGCCAGCAAATCGCGGGCGTTACCCGCCCCCTGCGACAGGCGCGACACCAAGCGTTCCGTATCGCGCACCCCTTTCAGCGAGGCGCGCAGCTTGCTCATCAGAAACGGCTCGGCCAGATAACCCGCCAGCAAATTCTGACGGCGGTGCAGCTCTGCCAAATCGCAGATGGGGTGCAGAATCCAGTCGCGCAGCTTGCGTGCGCCCATCGGGGTAGAGGTGCCGTCCAGCGTCCCCAACAGCGTGTTCTTCATGCCGCCGCGGGCCTCCACTAAATCGAGATTGCGGCGGGTGGCGGCATCAATGAGAACCGCGTTGTCCGTGGCACGCAGCGAGAGCTTTCGCAGGTGGTCGGTGTTGCGGCGCAGCTGGTGTTTCAGGTAATGCAGAATCGCCGCCGCAGCACCGAGAGCCGCCGTCAGGTGGGCGCAGCCGAAACCCTCCAGCGAATGTACGCGGAAATGGCTCTCCAAGAAAGGTTTTGCCACACCGGGCAAAAAGGTGTAGCCATCGTAAAACTGCGTGACAGGCAGGCGCAGGGCGTAGAACTCGTCCTTCTGCTCATCGCTCACCAGCAGCTCGCGCGGGTGCAGGCGCCCCACTTCGTCCGCCAGCTCCTCGCCGCTCGCGAAATCCACCACCGAGAACTCACCCGTGGTGTGGTCGGCCACCGCCAAGCCCCACGCCGTTTTGCCGTGGTAACAGGCGGCAATGTAGTTGTGCTCGCCCTCATCCAACAGCGAGAGGTCGGCCAGCGTACCCGCCGAGATAATGCGGGTAATCTCGCGCTCCACCAGCTTGCCGGGCACAGGCACCGTCATCTGGTCGGCAATGGCGACGCGGCGCCCCATCTTCACAATCTGACCGATGTAACCCTCCGCCGCGTGGTGCGGCACGCCGCACATCGGAATCGTCTGGCGTTTCGTGAGGGTCAACCCCAGCGCATTGGCACATTCCACGGCATCCTCAAAGAACATTTCGTAGAAATCGCCCAAGCGGAAGAACAGCCACACATCCTCAGGCAGCGACTGCTTCATGCGCAGGTACTGCTCCATCATCGGGGTGAGACTCGTTTCCGCCATACGCCCGAAATGCTACCTGTTTCAGGCTGAATTTTCAAGCTTTTTTCACGCCCGTACAGGGGAAATGTGGTGAGGCTCTACGCTTGCTTAAAAAGGAACTCCGTAATCGAGATTCTCATCATCTTGCGCAAAAAGTTCCATCGGAGCTTCCACAAAGGAACAGTCCTTTATTTTTTTCATGATCTCTTCTCTGTTCGGATAGACATCCAAATCCTCACGGCGCGCCTTACTGATTTCCAGAAAATCTTTCTCACGCTCGATACCCAGATACCTGCGTTTGAGCAAAGAGGCAGCGATGCCTGTCGTACCGCTTCCGTTAAACGGATCGAGAATCCATGCGTCAGGTTGTGTTGAGGCAAGAATAGTGCGTATCAACAGAGACAAAGGCTTTTGGGTGGGATGCTTACCGTGTGCCTTTTCCCAACGGGCAATAGCTGGGAGCCGCCAAACGTCCTGCATCTGCTTCCCGCCGTTAAGCTGCTTCATGAGTTCGTAGTTAAAATAATGCGGCACCTTGGCCTGCTTTCGCGCCCAAATGATGAACTCTGTTGAATAGGTAAAAAAACGGCAGGAAATGTTAGGCGGCGGATTGGTTTTAGCCCATGTAACGACATTGAGAATCTTAAACCCTAAACGTTGCAAGGCTTGATAAACACTGAAAATATTGTGGTAAGACCCGGAGATCCATATAGTACCGTTATCCTTGAGTTTATCTCGGCAGGCGGAAAGCCACTTGAAATTAAACTCATCCACCGATTCCTCACTTGATGATTTATCCCACTCTCCCTTATCTACGCAAACAACCCGCCCGGATTGGCAACTGATACCTCCGTTGCTCAGGAAATAGGGAGGATCCGCAAAAATCATGTCGAATCGGAAATCAAAACATGACAGCAATTCAATACAGTCACCCTGCAACAAGGTGAAATCTCGATTGCGGGATTTGTAAAATGACTGCATCATGAGCCGGTTTGGATCCGCTTAATCAACTCGCACAAGGTGGTAATGTTGTAAATAGACGGTATGGCAGCAAAAGCCTCCTGCAATTTATTTTTGGCTTTATGCCAGCCGACACCATCCGTAATCCAAACAAATTCGTATCCGTTGATACTGTTTACCTTCGGGGCGATATCCGTATAAGAACGCGCCACTTCGTTAAGTTTAGACCCACCTCCCGAATAGAAGTTTACCTCTATCAAATATGTTTTGCTCTGCGTTTTAACAGCAAAGTCGAAGCGCTTAATATCCTTACCCAGCACGGCTGCAACCGTCGGATGATTCTCGCTGGACTCTTGTTCCGTAAAATCAATTCCGGCCGCATGAAAAGCTGCTGCCACCACCTTCTCCATATTGGTGCCGCTACGGTTCTTGCGAGCATTGGAATCCAGCCCCGTTTCAACACCGAACACATAGTCCACCAAATCTTTTATCTCACTCTTACGGAAAACGTCTGCTAATCCGGTTTCCTCCAGAAAAAGCATCACTCCATCCACAGAATCGAATAATGAGTGAATTTTTTGGAATTGCCCCGTTCGATCGATATAAAGTTTGTTATCTTTTTTGCGGGTGGCAATGAGAATATCCATCACCTGAAAGGCCGTCTGATCGCGCTTCCATAAGGCCTCCACAGCACCGCGCAAATCATCTTTTCCGATAAGATAATTGAGAAGAGTCAGGCTGATGGCCACATCTTGAACATTTTGAGAAATCTTAGCAAAGTCAGAATAAAATTCCAGAGTGGCATTTGTATCCTTCAGCTGGCTCATGAAAGTTTCAAAGCGATTATTCATAGCGAGTTATATAATTTCAGGTTCAACAGTCATATACTGCTCCACAGAGCAACAGTAGTTGCGCACCAATATTTCAGTCAATTTACCTCGTTTTGAAGCATTGGCGTTAACGTTGCGAGTCGCCCACACTCGCTCAATAGAATACGAAGCATACAGATCTTCAAAGAATCTATCCTGCTCATTCTTAGCCAAGCAATCAGAATTACTGAGCATGAAAGTACCGCCGGCCGCTGTGATGCGGTCACAAAACTCTTTCAAACGTACCTGTTCGGGGTCGTTAAAGCCTTCCTTTGCGTAATCATTGAAGCTGGAAGTTGTACTAAGAGGCCTATAAGGCGGGTCGAAATAGAAAAGGGTGGGATTCCCCATTCGACAAAAAGTCTGCTCAAAGTCTCCGGTCAGAATCTCTACATTTTGAAGCAAGCGGCTGTCTGCCAGAATCGTCTGCTTATCACAAATGCCGGGTGTTACATATTTGCCGAAAGGCACATTGAACAGCCCGGACTTATTAACTCTGTAGAGACCGTTGAAACACGTGCGGTTCAGGAAGAGAAAAAGAGCGGAATTTTCTACAATGTCCAAAGCGCGGGTGTTGTAAAGCGCCCTTTTATCCAAAAAATAATTCCTGCGATTTTCCTCATTGGTTAGCGAATAGTACTGCCGCTGCAGCTCCGACAAAGCAGCAAGCAACTCCAACGGCCTGTCACGGACAACAGTATAGCAAGCCGTCAAATCAGGATTAATGTCGTTAATGACAGCAGACTTAATGTTTGGATGCGCTTGCAACATGTGGAAGAGCATGGCGCCGCCTCCAACAAATGGCTCGATATATGTCACGCCTTTCCAAGCATCAAAGTCAGCTGGCAGCAACGCCTCCAGTTGTTCAATGAGCTGACCTTTACCGCCAACCCATTTGATGAATGGTTTACCTTTGGTCATGAGCTATGATAGGCGTAGTGTAGCAAAATTCTCCCTCACGCGCCAGTCAAATATTAGAGGGGTTCTAAAAAACTCCCCTCATTCTTTGGGTTTTGAGGGCGGCCTTTTTTCAAAAAAAATCGCAAATAAGCGGCGGATTGGCCGTTGAGCGGCGTTATACTCATGAAAAGCGCGGGGAATGATTTTCCCGCTTTACTTTGCATCTATCGTTATTTATAATCCACGTTATGAATCTGTTTCCCCTCCTGTTGGCTTTCAGTTCCGGGTTGTTTACGCAAGCTGAAAAAACGGAACGCGAATGGGTGATGCCGGCGGCAGAACCGAGCATCACCGCACCTGCCGCTGCCAAGGCGGATGCGTTGGCGGTCAGCATGTTCCGCGATGTGGTGGCGGAGAACAAGGGGAACGTGGTCTTTTCCCCCGCCTCGGCGGAGTCGATGCTGCGGCTGCTGCAACAGGCGGCGATAGGGAAAACGCGGGCGGAGCTGGATGCGCTGCCGATGGGGCAGCGCGGGGTCGCCACCGCCGTGCAACCCAAACAGGTCTGTGCGCTGTATGCCGATCAGTCGCTGAATCTGAAAAGCACCCCTGCCCCCGTGCAGCGCGTGGATTTTCAGCGCAAGCCCAACGAAGCCGTGGCGGATATCAACGCATGGTGCCGCAAGCAGACGGAGGGGCGCATCGACTCCGTTCTGACTCCGCAAGACATCACCCCGCAGACGCGGCTGGTGGCTTTGGATGCCCTGTACCTCAAGGAACGCTGGCTGCGCCCCTTTGATACCTATCACACGGAAGAGGCCCCCTTTCACAAGGCGGACGGCAGCACCGTGCAGGTGCCGATGATGTACCAAAAGGAATTTTTACGCGCCGCCGCGGGGAAGGACTGGGTGGCCGTTGCCCTGCTGTACAACACGGCGGGGCGCGAGGGTACACCCGGTGCGTTCATCGGTATTCTGCCCAAGGGGGATGCCCGCGCTTTTGCCGCCGCGCTCACGCCGCAGAAGTATGCCGACATCGTTCACGCTCTCGCCACGGCAAAGACACGCGAGACGCAGCTGTATCTCCCCAAGTTCAAGGTGACGACGGGAACGGTGTCGCTGAAGAACGTTCTCATCAAGGCCGGGGCGGGTACCATGTTTACGGATGCCGCACAGTTCACCTTTGCCGCAGAGCCGCTGAAGGTTGACAAGGTGATGCAACGCTGTTTCGTGGAGGTAAACGAGGACGGCACGGAAGCCGCAGCGGTATCGGTGGTCGAGATGCAACCGACCGCCGTTGCTCCCACGCCGCCGCCCGTCATTCGTTTTGACAAACCCTTTATCTGGGCTATCGGAGATTTGACAAGTGCCGCCGCCCCGTGGTTTATGGGACTGGTGGAGGAACCTTAAGGTATTTATAATTTTTAATCATTGCCATCCCATAGAGGATGGTGACAGAATAAAAAAGTGGTGTTTGACTTTGTACCGATTACACTCATAATCGGTGTGAAATGAAACAAAAAACAAACACCAGAGAGAATATAGCAGTATTACCCCAGATTTGCAACCTTATTCCCCGCAATATGGTCAGTAAAGCTGTCAACAGGGTGCGGGAGCAGCAAGGTATCAAGGTCTGCGCCCGCACCTTTTCTGTGTGGAGTCAGGTGGTAAGTCTCATGTTTTGCCATCTTGCCCATTGCCTGAGTCTCAACGATATTTGTGATG
>JAZLFB010000329.1:0-6091 GCA_045615585.1 Akkermansia sp. | reverse complement strand
TGGTGCGCGAGGCCCCCAAAAAGGCGGATTACCTGCTCTACCTGAACGACAACAATCCTATTGCCGTGGTGGAGGCCAAGGACAACCGGCACAGCATTTCCGCTGGCTTGCAGCAGGCCATGGAGTACGCGCAGATGATGGATTTGCCCTTTGCGTTCAGTTCCAACGGCGACGGATTCGCGGAGCATGATTTCCTCACCGGGTGTGAACGCTGTTTCCGCATGGAAGAGTTCCCCACGCACGATGAGCTGGTGGCGCGCTTCTACGCCGAACAGAACGGCGGACAGGGTATCACGGAAGAGCAGAGAGCCCTCATCGAGCAGCCCTATTATTCCGATACCCAGACGCCCGCCCCGCGCTACTACCAGCGCGTGGCCATCAACCGCACCATGGATGCCGTGGCACGGGGGCAAAACCGCATCCTGCTCGCCATGGCCACCGGCACGGGCAAAACCTACACCGCGTTCCAGATTGTCCACCGCCTCATCAAGAGCGGCGTGAAGCGCAGGGTGCTCTATCTGGCAGATCGCAACTTCCTGGTGGACTCCTCCATCGATAATGATTTCAGGTCGATGGCGAAAGTCACCCACAAAGTCAACTACCAGAAGGAGGACCCTGCCACCACAACCTCTTACCAGATGTACTTCTCCCTGTACCAGCAGTTGGTGGGGGATGAGGGTGAGGAGCATTTCCGAGAACTGTTCAGGCCGGACTTCTTCGACCTTGTCATCGTGGACGAGTGCCACCGCGGCTCCGCCAAGGCGGAAAGCCAGTGGCGCCGCGTGCTGGAGTATTTCAAGGACGCCACGCAAATCGGCATGACCGCCACGCCCAAGGAAACCAAGTACGTCTCCAACATCGACTACTTCGGCGATCCCCTCTACATCTACAGTCTCAACCAAGGCATACAGGACGGCTTTCTCGCGCCGTTCCGCGTGATTACGCCCCACCTCAACATCTCGGACGGTTGGCGCCCGTGCAAGGGACAGGTGGACAAGTTCGGCAATCCCATTGAGGACCGCATCTACAACAACAGCGACTTCGACTATCACATCGTCCTGGAGGACCGCACCCGTGAGGTGGCGCAAACCATTACGGACTTTTTGAAGCGCATTGGCCGCATGTCCAAGACCATCGTGTTCTGCGCCAACGAAGATGCCGCAGAGCGCATGCGCATGGAGCTCGTGAACATGAACTCCGACATGGTGCAGGAGAATCCGGATTACGTGGTGCGTATCACCGGCAGTGATGAATACGGCAAGAAGAAGCTCAAGGCTTTCCTCTCCGTCCAAGCAAAATACCCGGTCATTGCCACCACCTCTATGCTGCTTACCACTGGCGCGGATTGCAAGATGACCAAGCTCATCGTGCTGGACAAGACCATCGGTTCAATGTCCGAGTTCAAGCAGATTATCGGCCGAGGCACCCGTTTGCGCTTCGAGGAGGGAAAGACCCATTTCACCGTCATGGACCTGCGCCAGGTGGCCCGCCTCTTTGCGGATCCTGATTGGGACGGTCCCGTTATCCAGGACCCGGACTATGACCCCGAAGGCGGCGGCGATTTGACGGGTGGCGAGAATATCCCGCCGGAGCCGCCTGAACCCCATGATCCCCACTACAAGCCCATCGTGGCGGCGGATGGTTGCCGCGTGGCAACAACCCTTGTTACCGTGGCTTACTATGATGCCTCCGGCAAGCTCCTGCGGCAGGAGAGCATCACGGACTACACCAGGCAGAACGTCATGCAGGAGTACGCCACGCTGGATGGCTTTATCCGCCATTGGTCCGGCGCAGACAAGAAGGCGCAAATCAAGGCCATGCTGGCTGAGAAGGGCATTGACCTGGAGGGGGTGAAGAGAGAGCAGGGCATGGAGGACGTGGACGACTTCGACTTCATCTGCCACGTTGCGTTCGACAGCAAGCCCCTCACCCGCAGGGAGCGTGCCAACAATGTCCGCAAGCAGGATTTCTTCGGCAAGTACAGCGGCCCCGCGCGCGAGGTGCTGGAGGCCCTGCTGGAGCGCTATGCGGACGTGGGCGTGTACGAGCTGGAGGATATGAACGTCCTGAAGCTGGAACCCTTCTGCCGCAAGGGCGCGGTGGCGCAAATCATCGGCACCTTTGGCGGCAGGGAAAAATACCTCAACGCGGTCCGCGAGCTGGAGCGCGCCATCTATTCTACACAGGCTGGTTGATTTATGAGTAACGTATCGAGCTTTGTCAAACGCTTCCGCGACATCATGCGGAACGACCCCGGTATCAACGGCGATGCCCAGCGCATCGAGCAGATTGCATGGATGCTTTTCCTCAAGGTGTACGACACCAAGGAGGCGGATTGGGAAGCCGCTGAGGGGGATTACAAGTCTATCATCCCGGAACCCTGCCGCTGGAGAAACTGGGCCGTGGATGACAAGAGCGGCCGTGCCGCCACCGGGGATGAGCTGCTGAACTTCGTGAACGCCAAGCTCTTCCCCACGCTCCAGACCTTGCCCGTCACCTGCAATACACCTGTGCGCCAGGCTATTGTCCAAGCCGCCTTTGCAGATGTGCACAACTACATGAAGGACGGCGTGCTCCTGCGCCAAGTGCTCAACGTGATTAGCGAGCTGAGGCTGGATGACTACACGGAAAGCCATGCCTTTGCGGAGATTTACGAGTCCATCCTCCGTGAGCTCCAAAGCGCCGGCAGCTCCGGTGAGTTCTACACGCCCCGTGCCGTTACGGATTTCATCGCCAAGATGATTCAGCCCAAAATCGGAGAGAAAATGGCGGATTTCGCTTGCGGCACCGGCGGCTTTATCACCTCTTGGCTCAATGAACTGCACGCACGCACCCGCACCGCCGCAGACATGGCCGCGCGTGATACTTCCTTCTACGGTATAGAGAAAAAGCAGTTCCCCTACACCCTCTGCATCACCAACCTTTTGCTCCATGGGCTGGACACGCCCAACGTGGTGCACGACAACTCGCTCACGCGAGACTTGCTCGACTACACAGAGAAGGACGCCTTCGACGTCATCCTCATGAACCCGCCCTATGGCGGTGCGGAAAAAGATTCCATCAAGCAGCACTTCCCCGCAGATTTGGCCAGCAGCGAAACCGCAGACCTCTTCATGGCGGTTATCCTCCACCGCCTCAAGCGGGATGGCCGCGCCGCCGTCGTCCTGCCGGATGGCTTCCTCTTCGGCACGGATGGCGCCAAGGTCGCCCTCAAGAAGAAGCTGCTCGCGGAATTCAACCTCCACACCATCGTGCGCCTCCCCGGCAGCGTCTTCGCCCCGTACACCTCCATCACTACCAATATCCTTTTCTTCGACTACACCCACCCCACCAAGGAGACCTGGTTCTACCGCTTGGACATGCCGCAGGGCTACAAGCATTTCTCCAAGACCAAGCCCATGCTGCTGGACCACTTCGCCCCCGTCACGGACTGGTGGAACAAGCGAAAGCCCCTGGAAGTGGACGGTTTCGACAAGGCACGCAAGTTCTCCGTCAAGGAGCTGGTGGACAACGGCTACAACCTGGACCTCTGCGGCTTCCCCCATATATCGGAGGAAGTCTTGGACCCCCTCGACCTCATCCGGCAGTACCAGGAGCGCCGCGCCTCCCTCAACGCCAAGATAGACCGTACCCTCGCGGATATTACCGCCATGCTGGACAACAAATAACCCTATCGTGCTTCATCATGAACAACCTCGGTAATTCTTCCGTCGAAAGGCAGAACATCCTGAATAACAGGCTGGCAGTCCAGGAAATTGAGAAAAAATTCCAGTTCCCGGGCATGTTCTTTGAAGATGAATATCGTTATACGAAAGCCATGGTGGCCGAATTCTATGGCGTTGACGTTTCAACGGTTGATCGTTACCTCGCCGTTTATTCAGATGAGCTCAAACACAACGGGTACGTTTTATTGACTGGTAAGCCATTGAAATCATTTAAGGAGCAATTTGGTCACCTTATTGATAAGGCGACCAAAACAACTAAAATAGGTCTTTTCAGTTTCCGTTCGTTTCTGGACCTTGGTATGCTGCTCAAAGAAAGCGAGAAGGCGCGGTTGGTGCGCAGCGCCATTCTGGATATTGTCATCGGTGTTATCAACGCTCGCGCAGGTGGCGGCACCAAGTTCATCAACATGAGAGATGCCAAGTTCATCCAGGCCGCCGTGGCAGAAGCCAATTATCGAAAGGCCTTCACCTCGGCAATTGGTCGCTGCGTATCTGGGCACCGTACTGGGAAATACGCGCACGCCACAGACTATATTTACCAGGCCGTTTTCAGGGAAAACGCCCGTCAGTACAGAGAGATTTTAGATCTCGCACCAGAGGACAATGTCAAGCAGACCCTTTATGCCGAGGTTTTGCTGGTGATTGCCGCTTTTGAGAACGGTTGCGCTGCGGAAATTCGGAAGCAATACCGGGAACGGGGCGAACATTTGCTTTCCTTGGCGCAAGTCAAACAGATTATCGACCTCCAAGCTGAGCAACCCGTGATTCAACCTCACCTCATTGACGCTCGCACTAAAATGGCCTCCAGGGATTTGTCTTTCAGGAATGCCTACCATGATAACCTGGAAGAATACCTGCGCGCCATTTCGCCCGCAGAGTTTGAGCGCTTTATTGGTGACGATTCCGTTGATTTTGAGGATATCTTGAAACAAAATCAAGATGTCCTGAAACGCTTGAAGCAAGACTCCCATGACCAATAGCATCTCCTATCTTTCGTTCGATGAGGTCTGTGATGTGTACGCCAAAACGGTGGAACACAGTGGCGGCGGCTTCCATGGGATCCTTCAAGAAGGGGGTATCAGGGCGGTATTGGATTTTATTCAGCAAGATGCCTACTACCCGGATCTGAAAAGCAAGTTGACGCATCTGGTCTATTCTTTCTGCCGGGGGCATTATTTTAGCGATGGCAACAAACGCATTGCAATCACTCTGGGAACCTTTTTCCTCTTAAAAAATGGATATATGGCTCCGGCCAAAATTTTCATGTGTACTATGGAGGCCTACATTTACCATGTGGCGGCCGGCTCGATTCCCAAGGAGCTGTTTGCTGACATTATTGAAAAATGCATTGCAGGAGCAGACTTGGAGGAAGAAACCAAGGTGGCACTTGTGAACGCCATCGCACAAGGTGAAATGCAAGAGAATCAAGCAACCAGTTATTCATAGAATGACACCGGACCAACTCAAAGCCAGTATCCTTCAGCTCGCCATCCAAGGCAAGCTCGTTCCCCAGCGCCCGGAAGATGGCACCGCAGAAGAACTCTACCGGCAAATCCAGAGGGAAAAGAAGAAGCTCATCGCCGCAGGCAAGCTCAAGAAAGAAAAGCCCCTTCCACCCATCTCCGAAGACGAAATCCCCTTCGATATCCCGGATTCATGGAAGTGGGTGTGTGTTAGTGAAATCGCAAACGTGGCAAGAGGCGGATCTCCCCGACCTATAAAGGAATATCTCACGGATAGAGATGATGGCATAAACTGGATCATGATTGGCGATAGCGTCAAAGGTTCAAAATACATCACTGCAACCAAGAAAAAAATTAAGCAAGAGGGCATCGTGCGCTCGCGAGTGGTGGAATCAGGGGATTTGTTGCTTTCAAATTCAATGAGCTATGGAAGGCCTTACATATTGCGGACAAGGGGCTGCATACATGATGGTTGGTTAGTTCTTCAACCTCATATGGCTGAGTTCAATAGAGAGTTCCTTTTCTATGTATTCTCATCGAATTGCGCATCGATTCAATTTTCCACAGCGGCTGCGGGCGCAGTGGTGAAGAACCTAAATGAAAATAAGGTAGCAAATATCCTTGTGCCTCTTCCTCCCTTGGCTGAGCAGCAGCGCATAGTGGAGAAGATAGAGCAGATGCTGCCGCTGGTGGAGCAGTACGGCGAGGCCTACACCGCCTTGGAATCCTTGGATGCCCGCTTCCCGGACGACATGCGCAAGAGCATCCTCCAGTACGCCATCCAAGGCAAATTGGTTCCCCAGCGCCCGGAAGAAGGCACTGCAGAGGATCTCTACCAGCAAATCCAGCAGGAAAAGAAGAAGCTCATCGCCGCCGGCAAGCTCAAGAAAGAAAAGCCCCTCC
>JAZLFB010000328.1:0-6094 GCA_045615585.1 Akkermansia sp. | reverse complement strand
GCTGGACCGCACCATCCTGGTGACGCAGGAGCCGCAGATCATCAAGGCGCAGTCACCCGTCTACACGCGCCAGTTCAACTATGTGCTGACCACATGCGACCCGCAGGTGCTGCAGCACCGCCACTACCGCCGCGGCTGCGGCTGCCTGGTGCAGATGTCCGGCCACACCATGGAGGAGCTGGCCGCGTTTCCGGAGTTCGAGAAGACGGAGCTGATCTCCAACGTGTGCTCCCGCAAGCTCATGCGGCACACCAACCACTACAAGCGCCACCAGCTGCTGGAGTACCTTTACGCCAACCTGCCGGGCTTTGTGTGGAAGGGGCAGGGGATATGCGAGATTGACCGCAAGTGTGAGGCGTTGGATTCCTTCCGTTACCATGTGGCCATTGAAAACACCGTGCAGCCCTACCATTGGACGGAGAAGGTGGCGGATCCCATCTACTGCCTTTCCCTGCCGTTCTACGCGGGCGACCCCAAGCTGGAGCAGGTGCTGCCGCCGCAGAGCTTTATCCGCATACCTGTGGGCAATCCGCCGGAGGCTCTCCGCATCATCAAGGAGGCCATAGCCAACGACGAGTACAGCAAGCGCCTGCCAGCGCTGCGGGAAGCTCGCCGCTTGCTGGTGGAGCGCTACAACCTGTACTCGCAGGTGCTGGAGGTTATCCGCGAGCATGAGAACAGCGCTGCCCCGGAACGCCCTGCAGGGCGCATCTACAACCGCCACTACCTGCGCCGCAACCCCCTGTATGCCCTGGAGGAGGTGTGGAACAACCTGCGCGTGTCCCGATACCTGCACCGCCTGCCCTCGACTGTTCAGAGCGAGAAGGGGGCGGGGTCCCCTTCGTTCTTGGAAAAAATCAATCCGGCAGAGTGGAAGGGGATAGACGGCGTGGCTGTCATCAACATGGAATCGCGAGCGGACCGCTATACATCCTTCATGGAAGAAGTGGGCAAGTACATCCCGCAAAATCTTCTGGTGCGCGTGAACGCCGTGGTGGGGAGAGAGCTTCCCGGATATGGAGAAGAACCCTGGTTCACCGAGCACACGGGCGAGCGCGCGGGCATGTGGGCCGGAGCCGCCGGCTGTGTGCTCTCCCACCGCCGCGCCATTGAACTGGCCCGCGAGCGCGGATGGAAAAACGTGCTCATCCTGGAGGACGATGTGCGGGCGGACGGCGTATCCGGCGCGGATGAGCTCTTACGGCGGGCACTGGAGACTCTGCATGGCCCGTATATGCTCTATCTGGGCTACCACCGCCCGGAACCATACGGCAAGCGCATCGTCAAGGAACAGGCCACCACCCTGTGGAAGGTGGACGGTGTGCTGGCAACCCACGCGTATATCCTCTCCTCAGAGGCGTATGACGGTGTGTTGAACAACCTGCCCACGGAGTCCGGCATCTGGCCGTGGATGGCCCGCTACCGCGCCATCGACAACTTCTACCGCCGCTATTTGGCGAGCGCCTGCGGCGTGGCCGTGTATGCCCTGTACCCCACACTGTTTTCCCAGATAGAGGACGTGTCCGACATTGGCGGGCACGTGACGGAGTTGGAAAGTTGCATGAGCAGGAGGGAACCATACGAGAGCCTGTCTCTGCGCGGCGTGTTGCATGCGTTGGCCCATCCCTTCCTGCGTGCCGGGCATGCCCTGATGAGCAGCCTGAAAGCCCGCCGCTCTGCGTATCGGGGGTTGCCGGGCAAGCGCCACCGCAGGGAACACAACACAGAGAATGCCTCCTAAACAGAGCTTTGCCTCTGTATGGTGTTTGCCAAGGAGTCACGGGAGCACGGCCGTGCCGCATGCGTCACCCTCCCTGGCATGAAGCTGCTTGCCCAAGCGAGCCAGGCGTCGCCTTGCGAGCGCGTACATGGGAATGTAGAGGATACGTTTTGCTGCATCCTTGAGATTGAAACCGGGAAGGGGGAAGGCGTCATCGAGCCCCGCGCGCCGCATGCAGTCCTCATAGCGCGTGCGCTCCATGCGGTGGTTGTAGCGCCATGGCTTGTTCGGCCCTTGGTAGTGGAGCACGGCCGGAGACAGCGCCGCCTCCACGGAGTGGACCGGGGAATTGCCCTGCCATACGGGGTCCTCGGGATTGTTTTTGAGCATCTTGCGGGTGAGCCCGTCGTGCCAGTTCCAACGCGGGTGGAGCTGGATGGTCCTGTCCCACAGCACGCCGTTGAGCGTGTCCTGGTCAATCCCTGTGAGAACATCCTTGTAGCGTTCCGCAAAATCCAACAGTTTCGGGACGATAGCCTCCCGCCGGAAGGCTTCCAAGTCCATGAGAAGCACGCCGGAATTGAAGTATCCCACGCAGCTCTGCGGTATGTCCAGGCGGTCGTTGAAATCCGAACCGGGGCGTGATACCTGCTCCATCACCGCACCCACTATTGCGCCCCTCATATCCGTTTCCTGCAGCTGGTACAGGTCCACGCAGGTCAGCGTGTCTATGTCCAGATAGACAATGCGTTTGATATCCGGCAGCAGTTGCGGTAGGAAAATGCGTGCCCAGCATGTACGCGGCAAGCGCTTGAATCCCTTCAGATTCTCCGGAATGACATCTTCCACGGCAATGCAGGACACCCTGTGCCTCTCACCGGCCTTGCGGCCCAGTGCGCGCAGTTCTTCCTGTATTTCCTCCGGTATGCCGTCGCAGAGCACATAGATGCTGCACACTGTTTCCGGGGAAGCGGATTCCAGCACAGACCACAGCGCTACCTTTAGCGGCAGAATGCCCTTGGCATCGCTTGCAAATGCTACAGAAACCTCGTTTGCCGTGTTTGTCATGACCGCTCTAGCAGATAGGCGATGCTACTCGCCGCCCGCGCCCGTGTCAAGGTGTTTTCAATGCCGGCGCGCCTCTTTCTTGATGATGCCCCGCATCATGTCCTTGTATGCCTCCGGTGAAAGGGTGTACGCTTTTTCGCAGTAGTACCTGTCAGCGTATTTGAAGCTGAGGGGGATTTTGTCGAAGGTCCGTGCGCCGCCCTGTGTGCTGTGGCGAAGCTGTACGATGCGCTTGCCCTTGTAGATGGGGGTGAACTTCTCACCCTTGGCGGAGGGGGAGAATCCGTGTCCAATCTTTGTGATGAGCAATTCCTTGCGGTCGTCGGCAGCATAGTGCGGCATGACTACAATCATGCTGTCTGCCCCGGTATTTCCGGAGAGGGTATAGACACCGCGGATTTCATCAAAAAATCTCCCGGCGGGTGCCGGCGCTGCTTTCCCATCCTGCCGGCTGTAGAAAAACGTTTCCAAGTTGCCGTGAGTTTTCGCCCCCCCATATCCCGATGATTTGACCGTTCGAGCACTCGAATTCAAACTCGGCATTCTTGCCGGGGCAGTGCAGCAAGCCGTCGTTTCCCGCTCGGCATGTGTACTGGTGGCATTCTGGCGTATCGTAGAATGCTCCCTGGCTAAACTCATAGATGAAGTAGTTGCCCTTTTTGCCGCACGGGAAGACAATCATGGTGTTTCCCGCAACCCCGCTGGTGCCGAAGTCAAGGTCGTGGTCCACCCCATCCAACACGTACACTCCTTGGGCTGTTGGAGGGTGGGGCATGGTTGTTCTGCATCCCACTACACCCATGCACATGGAGAGTATGCCGACATATCGAAACAGTTGAAAGGTTGCTAGGTGCTTCATTTGTCAAACAGGATATCATACACCTGGTTCACCACATGCTCAGCACCATCACATGAGAGGTGGTCAGTGTCATGATATAGGAGAGTGTTTGCCTTGAAACCGCGGAACTTCCCATTTTGCTCAAGTGCAGGGTGCAACTTCACAATACGGGCTCCGGTTTTGGCGCACACTCTTTCAAGAATGCCGAAAACAGGCTGTTCGCACATAAAAAACTCTTCTAGTGAAATTTCCTCGCCTAGAGAATCAGTGCTTCTTTTGAGCATAATCCTGCGCCGCAGTTCATTGCCGGGATTTATTTTCAGAACGGGAACGGGCCCCATAAGGACTACATCCTTCCCCATAGCACGCAAGCTCTTGCATGTTTCCGTAAGCCCTTCCTCAAGAAGCTCTGCGTTATGCGAGGAGTCCGTGGGAATGTTGTCTCCTGCCTTGTAAATCACTTGTTTGGAATTGCTGAAATTCAAACGTGTGTCCCAGCGGCACATGATGATGACCGTGTGGATGTCCGGAGCGTTTTCCAACCATGCTAAAACAGGTTCGGTAACATTGCTGAATGTATTGGTAATTTCCATTCCCCTCAGTGGGCAGGTCTTCAAACCGACAGCCAATCCAGTTTTCCCCTTGGCCTGACATACCCGGTTCAGCCCCCCCTTGAGTGCTTCCGCGTGGGAATCTCCCAACACCAGAAAATCGGGTTTCCCTTCCCTAGAACCGACCAGTTCCAGCGTATTGCGGATAATTCTTCCCTTTTCGTCCGGTAACGCCAACTGCGTTATGCCGCAATTTCCTTCCTCCCATTTTTCAAGTTTAGGGGGGAATTCCAGCGATGCATACTGGTTGGCCTCTTGGTGAATGACATGTACCAGGCCGTTTGTTCTCTTGAAACAGGAACCGCATACTCCTACCAATATGCAGGTGGTTGCCAAGCCAGCCATGGCCTTGGCAAAGGTTATCCACTTGCTGCGCCGGACGGGCATTTCCACAAAGCGCCACGAAAGATATGCAAAGAGAAAGGACAAAACGGCGGCAAAAGCGATTTGCGGCATCGTCAATGCTTTCTCGTTAAAGTAGCGCATAAAGGCAATGATAGGCCAATGCCACAAGTACAGGGAGTAAGAGATTCGGCCTATGCCCACAATTGGCCCCCAAGAAAGGAGCTTGTTCACTGGTCCGTGTGCGCCGTAATAGATTATCAGGCAAGCTCCCAGAACGGAGGGCAGTGCTCCAATTCCGGGGAAATGTGAGGAAGCATCCCAAAAAACATACACTGCAGCAATCGTAGCCAAGCCAAACAGGGAAGCCGCAGCGGCACCGTTCTTTCTGTTTTTGCCGTTTCCGTTCTCATAATGCGGAAACCAAGCCAGCAGCCCCCCGCTCAAAAGCTCCCATGCGCGTGATTCTGCAAAATAAAACGCTTTGGTGTGCTCTCTTGCCGTCTCTGAAAACAACATTCTTTCCGCGTCTGCCAACGAGATAATCATGAGCACAAGAACAGCCGGTACCACCAGTTTCCTCTTCCATTTCCACAATAACAGCAAAACCAGAGGAATCACTATGTAAAATTGTTCTTCCACGCTCAAGGACCACAGATTCATGAGGGGATGCGTTGCCCCATCTCCAACGAAATAACCGCCTAAAAACTTATAGCAAAAGAAATTTGCAAAAAAGTAGGAGCTGCGGCTGGCTGCATTGCCGAGTGAAGCCAAGGGTTCATAGTGAAAAAATATCAATCCGACCAAGAGCGAGATTATAATCATCGCAAAGTATGCCGGCATGATTCGCTTCACGCGGCGGGTGTAAAAATCCGCCATGGAAAACGTGCCCCTGCGCAAATCTCGGATAATGCCGCCCGTGATGAGGTATCCGGAGATAACAAAAAATACATCTACACCCGTGTACCCACCGGGGCAACATGCGGCTTGCAAATGAAATGCCACCACAGCCAGTACCGCGAGCGCACGCAGCCCATCCACATGGGGAAAATATGCCCCCCTTATCACTGATTGTTCGTATGTCTCTCCCATAACGATATTGAAAAAGTAGAATACGCTGCCTCTGTCTCAGTCTAGTGACTGGCGTCGGGAAAGTCAAGGGTAAAAGTAGCCGTTTTTCGTATCCGTACACGCGCGTGCGTCCCCCGAAAATTTTGCAAGCCTATGAATTCGGGCGCAGGGGTGGATGAAACGCAATGTGGAGCAATCCCAATTTCGATTCACCCATCGCCCGTCCGGGCGGGGGCGGCCAGCGTCCAATCGCCTGCCTCGGCATTGGCGAAGATGAGTCTCCATACCGAAAACGGCCGATGTCTGTACGGCCGGGCAGCCAGCCGCATAGCGGCTGCCCGCAGGGTGTGGGCGCGTGACACGCGCCCAAAGCAACCCCGCATTGCGTGGAGAGAGATGTCTCCAGTCCGCATATCTCTGCGCTCCTTTACTGACAAAAATCAA
>JAZLFB010000327.1:0-5321 GCA_045615585.1 Akkermansia sp. | reverse complement strand
CAGCCACATCAACGCGCCGGACATGCACTACTGTGACCTGCACCTTTCCGTGGTTACCCAAAACATGCGTTACGGGCACCTACCAAAAATCAAGACGGCTATTGTGGAAGTGTGTGATGTGACGGACGAGGGAGAGCTGACGTTTACAACAGGAGGAAACAACGCCGCCGGTTTCTGCTTACTGGCAGACAGAATCATCTTGGAACTCAACACCTATCACAGCCCAAGGCTCAGGGAAATACACGATATCTATCTACCGCGGGATTACACGGAGCGCGAGGCCATCGGCATTTACCGCCCATGGGACCGCATTGGCTCCAGAACACTCAAGGTAGACCCCAAGAAGATAGCGGGCGTGGTGAAAACGCACCTGCCGGACGGCGTGAAGCCCTTCAAGCCCGGCAACGAAACCACGGACCGCATCGGCAAGAGCATCGTCTCCTTCTTGGGGCATGAATACCGAAACGGCCGCATCCCGCAGCATTTTCCGCCCCTGCAGAGCGGAATCGGCAACGTGGCCAACGCCGTACTGGCAGCCATGGGAGAATCCCATATCCTGCCCCCCTTCTCCATGTACACGGAAGTGGCGCAGGACACCGTGTTCCAGCTGCTCAAGAGCGGGCGCTGCAAGTTCCTTTCCAGCACCACCATCACCTTCACGGAACCATTCATGGCGGAGTTCATGGAGAACTTCGATTACTACAAGGACCGCATCCTTCTGCGCCCCACGGAAATATCCAACAACCCGGAGGTTATCCGCCGCATGGGCGTCATCAGCATGAACACCGCCCTGGAGGTGGACATCTTCGGGCACGTCAACTCCTCCCACCTCTTCGGCTCGAAGATGGTCAACGGTATTGGCGGCTCATGCGATTTCGCGCGCGCAGCCTCGCTCACCATCTTCTCCTGCCCCAGCGTGACCAAGGAGGGAGCAATTTCAGCCATCGTCCCCATGGTCTCACACGTGGACCAGCCGGAGCATGATGTGGACATCATTGCCACGGAACAAGGCGTGGCTGACCTGCGCGGGTTGGATCCCCGCCAGCGGGCGGAAGCCATCATCGAGAACTGCGCCCACCCGGACTACCGCAGCCTGCTGCACCGCTATGTGGAAATGACCCCCGCCGGGCACATTCCCCACAATCTGGAACACTGCTTTGATTTCCACACCGCCTATCTCAAAACCGGGGATATGCGGAATACCCGCTTTTGATACGGCCGTGAGCCTTGACACCATCTCCCCTATATGCTAGTCTCCGTGGGTTGATATGCAGGAACGGCGCTTAAAAGTATTGCTGGGATGCTACGCCTGCGATCCCGGGTATGGTTCCGAACCCGGGATGGGGTGGAATTTCGTGAGCAATATTGCCAAACACCATGAGGTGCACGCCATAGTGGAGGAGGGAGAATTCAAGGAAACACTCACCAAGTTTGCAGCAGAGCACCCGGAAGCGGTGGAGCACATCACCTTTCACTTTGTACCGCGCACGCACCACAACCTGCTGCGCAAGATATGGCCGCCGAGCTACTACTGGTTCTACCGCGCCTGGCACAAGAAGGCGTACAAACTGGCCGTGGAGCTGGACAAGATGGAAAACTTTGACATCGTACACCAGGTGACCATCTCCGGTTTCCGCTGTCCCGGCTACCTGTGGAAGCTGGGAAAACCCTTTGTATGGGGGCCGCTGGGCGGTTTTACGGACACACCGTGGTGTCTGCTGGGCAGCCTGGGCTTGGGTGGTGCTATCCACTTTGCCGTGCGCAACATTGTGAACGGCTTCCAAAAGCGCTGGGGGCGGGAGGCCCGCGCCGCAGCGCAGCATTCCGCAGCCATCCTCACCAGCACCACGCAGGCCGTGGATGAAATCAAGCGCTTCTGGAAGAGGGATGCCGTCCTGATGAATGAAGTGGGGCTGGAGAAATACGAGGGCACGAAAGGCTTCACCCCGTCCGTACATGAGCCGGGCACACCGCTGCGCATCTGCTGGGCGGGCGAGCACATCCCCCGCAAGGCTTTGGATCTCTTATTGCGCGCCTTGCCGCTCTGCAAGGAGAAGATGGAGCTGCATGTGCTCAGCAAGGGCCCGCGCATGGAGGCGTGGAAAGCGCTCTCCCACAAGCTGGGACTGGACAAAGTGGTGACCTTCCACGGCTTTGTACCGCGTGAGGAAGCCTTCCGCATCATGTCCACCAGCCATGTATTCTGCATCACCAGCGTGCGGGAGGACACCTCCACCGTGGTATTCGAGGCCTTCCGCTACGGCCTGCCCATCATCGCCCTGGACCACTGCGGATTCGCCACGGTCATTAACGAGACCTGCGGTATCAAGATACCCATCAACTCCCGCTCCCAAGTGATAGCGGACTACGCCCGTCACCTGGACTGGCTGGCCACATGCGAGAACAAACGCCGCCAGCTCTCCATAGGCGCACTAGAGCGATGCAGGGATTTCACCTGGGACGAAAAAACGCGGATACTCAACAACATCTATAAACAACAACAAATATGAGCCTTATCTCTCTCATTGTCCCGTGTTTCAACGAAGCCGATGCCATACCCTTCTTCTTCCGGGAAACGGCAGCAGTTATGGCCTCCATGCCGGAAGACAGTTTCGAGATAATTTTCGTGGACGATGGCAGCACTGACAAGACGCTGGAGATTCTTCGGGGGCTTGCCAAAGCGGACAGCCGGGTACACTACCTCTCCTTTTCTCGGAATTTCGGAAAGGAAGGAGCAATGCTGGCCGGGCTGAGAGCGTCCCGCGGCGACTATACGGCCGTGATGGATGCCGATTTGCAGGATCCGCCGTCCATGTTGCCGCTCATGCTCAAGGTTGTGCAAGAAGAAGGCTATGACTGCGCCGGGACCCGCCGCGTGACCCGAAAGGGAGAGCCGCCCATCCGCTCGTTTTTCGCCCGGATGTTTTACCGGAGCATCAACTGGGTTTCCTCCACCAAGCTTGTGGACGGTGCGCGTGATTTCAAGCTCATGAGCCGACCCGTGGTAGATGCGCTGATCTCACTCCCGGAATACCACCGCTTTTCCAAGGGGCTGTATGAATGGGTGGGATTCAAGACGAAATGGCTGGAATTTGAAAACGTGGAACGCGTGGCGGGAGAGACCCACTGGTCATTCTGGAAACTGTTCCAGTACTCCATTGAGGGGCTTGTGGCGTTTTCCACATTGCCGCTGTGCCTTTCCTCCCTGCTCGGCATGATGTTTATGGCATTCTCCCTTGCCAGCATCTTCTTTCTATGCCTTCGCCAGCTGTTCTGGCATGCTTCCGTCTCTGGCTGGACCTCCCTGGTGTGCATCATCATCTTATTTTGCGGGATCCAGCTGTTCTGCACAGGCATTATAGGACAGTACCTGGCTAAAACGTACATGGAAACCAAACGCCGCCCCCATTACATCATCAAGGAACAAGACCTTTAGGCGGGATAAAAGGGAATCGAAAACATCATAAACGTTGACAATTTATATCATATCGCCATAGAATGGCACTTTACTCAGGCAACCATTTGCAATCTCTTCCCCAATGTTGTACTTCATTATATTCGTCGCCTTATCCATCATCTTTAGCCCGCTTGCTGCCATCTGCCTTGCAATATGCCTGGCAGGATACAGGAAAAACTTCATCGCGCCTGATGCCACCAACACAAATGTTGATTATACAAATAAAAAGAAAGAGATTATATATTTTGTTATTCTGGCAATTGTATGCTATTCCCTTCTTGCTTTTCTGTTGCGCCAAAGCTGGATTCAGGGCGATGAATGGTATTTTATAAAACGTACAACCATGCCTTTTGTACCGGCCCTGAAAGCTTGCCTTTTACATTACGCCGGCTGGGTGTCGCGCATTGGCGAAATAGGCGCAGGCATTGTCGGTCTAGCCCCTTCGCGTTGGCAGGAATGGATACTGACTCCCCTGTTTTCTGCTCTTGCCCCAATGGCTGCCTTTTCACTAGTTCGAAGAAATGGCGACTCCTTATTTTCGGAAAAGGGCAGATGGTTTTACGTAACGGCGTTTATCTTATTTCTGTTGGCTGTCTACCTACCGAACTGGCGAAATTACTGGTGCCACGCAGCGGCATGGAATTATTTGTATCCTTCGATTTGCCTTATATATTTCTTGCATTTTTTCAGGAATGATATCAAATCTCGCGCCAACATATCAAGCTGCGCCGGCGTGTTTTTAATCGGTGTCATATCTGGCTGGGGAACAGAGTGCACCTCAGCCATAATCTTGCCCTTCTTGACATGCATCATCATATATAATTTAGCATGCAGGAAGCCATGGCTATCCTTCCACGCGTATTGTGGCTATTGCGGATTTTTAATAGGAACAATAGCATTATTTTGCTCTCCTGCATTATTCATTCGTTCCATTATCGATAACAATGCCAAGCGTATAGACATAAGTTCACTTACGTCTAATGAATACAATGATTTTATTCACAATCTAGATGGGGAAAAATTAGATATGCTCACTGGCTCCAGCGGTGTGGTAACCCTAAAAGACATACCACTTTTTGACCGCATCTTTTTTTGGCCTTTTGCGGGAGAACGTTTCCTCTTGTGTTGCGGCTTGGTTTTGAGCGTCTGCATTTTGTTCGCCGCTATTCACTTTTTCACTGCAAGGAAGGGAGTTCGCTTGCATTCTTTAGCCTATCCACTAATAGCTGTCACAATTTCCGTTTTGTTTACTCTTAGCTACACCATTCAATGCATTCCGACCACGATGAGCTATTTACCTTCTGGATTTGCAATTGTCGTGGCATGCATGTTTATTTTTGTGCGTTTCAAGCATTCTGCAATATACTTGTGCGGTATTCTTGTTACTTTGATTGGTCTTACAATCTTTTTGCCTGCAGGCATACAAGCTGCGCAATACAAGCATTTGGACACCAGAAGGCTAACAGAAATTGAACTATCTAAAAGCAAAGGAATTATGGATATAACACTTAGCCGCCCATCCATAACATTATGGTACCCAACTCTAGGTATGATTGCTGCGAACGATATCAAGCCTCACGCAAACTCTTTTACAAATTCGCAGTGTGCCGCCTATTACGGCGTTCGCTCGGTTAAACAGCCAGAGCCTATGATACTAAAAAGCAGCAGGGTTCCTCTTTGGATTTTCCCTCAGGAAGACAAGGAGCTGTTAAAAAAAAGCCAATATGCTGCCCCCCAATTTTAGGACAGAAAAATGAAAAAGCCTGTTAGGCATGCGAGAAGCTGTTGAAGCGGTCAGCGAGCGGGTGTATAATCAACAAAGAATACTCGACATGACCAAGAAGATAAGCAAGAGGGGCCGCTA
>JAZLFB010000326.1:0-11067 GCA_045615585.1 Akkermansia sp. | reverse complement strand
CAACCCCCACATTGCCTCGGGCGCGCCCCTCGCGCCCTCGCCCTGCGGGCAAACGCTGCCGCGTTTGGCTAATCCGCCTTACAGCCGTCGGCGGCTTTGACATGTGGGGCCATCCATCTTGCACCATTGGTATGGTGCTCAACTCGTGCGGCGTTGCCGCAAGGAATGATAAAACAGGTCTGACGCTTGCGTCAGACCTGTTTGCGGAAATTCCGCGCGGGCTTGCCCGCGCCTAACTATATAATTTCAACTTTCAACCTTCAACTTTCAACTTTCACTTTCATCGTTTCCCCCTGTTTCATGTCCAGTTCGGGGAAGAGGATGAAGTCGTTGGTGAGGACGGCGTTGGGGGCTGTGCAGCTTTTGGCGTTGAGTCGCTTGGGAAACCAGATGCCGCAGCGCCCCTTGGCATCGTGGTCGGCAGTGACGGTGAATTCCGTATCGCTCTGCCATGTGACGGAGAAGCCGGGGGTGTTGCCGTGTTCGTCATCCAGACAGGCACTCCACTGCGGGTCGCCGTAGAAGGCGAGCGCATCGCGGTCATGCACCAAGCCCAGATAATCCTGCGCCTTTTCCTGATTCACGGTGATACCCTGCATCATGACGGCACGGATGAGCTTGGCGGGCACGAACTCTGCATCATTGAAGCTGACGGAGAGCAGTTTCGGCTCCAGCTCCATGGTTTCATGCAGCAGGAACTGGTTGTTCAGGAACGCTGCCTGAGCCAAGGTTGTGCCCTTGGCGTTGCCAAAGAAGGTGCCGAGGGTGCCCCAGCCCGCCTTGCCGTACCAAGAGGGCACGGTGTAGCCCGCCAGCTGGTTGCAGGTGTAACCCGAAATAGCGGTCACGGCCATGCTGTCGGGGCTGCCGTGGGCATCACCGAACAGGCAGTTACCCGCCGCCAGCCACACGCGGCGTTCGCCGTCGGGGGCAATGGGTTGCAGTTTTTCCTCCGTCGCCAGCGAGGCGAGCGCATTGGGGCGACCGCCCATGATGGGCATGAGGTGATTGGACACAAATTTGTTCATCACAGGCGCGGGCAGCGGGTAAAAACGCTTCCGCGCGGGGAAGATAAGACCCTTGGAGAAAGGCATTTCCAAGTTGAACTGCGTGGCATGGCTGGAGGTGACGATGAGCTGCGGTCGTTCTTCTTCCAGCTGCTTGGCGAACACGCCCTGAATACCGTTGCGGACGATGTTGCGCCCCTCCTCTGTCTCCTCGGTGTAGGTAGTGGTGACAGGCTCGGTGTAGCCGCGCTGCTCCAACACGGGGAAACCCGTCCAGTCGGTGATGCAGCAGCTGTGTTCAAAGCGGGAGGCGTCGATATTGGTGGTGCCGAGGGCGCGTTTAATCACCAGCGGGCGGCGGTCACGCGCCACGCGCAGGGCATCCTTGGCTTCCGCACCTGTCACAATGCCCCACATGCAGTCCCCCCAAGGGTCGTCATCCACACGGCGGGCGGCGCGGTGAATGTTGTTGACCAGCTCGCGCGTGGCTTCCTGCGGGCGCACCACCACGGCGGCGTAGCGGGCTTGGTGCTTACGCAGCACCTTGGCGATGCTGTCCTCTGACAGGGATTTCACCACCACCGCCTTGGCGTTGTCGCGATCCTTAAGGAGGGCTTTCACCACGTTGCCCCAGTCTTTCTGCGTGGCTGTCTCGGCGGACACCACAATCACGTAGGCGTTCTCGGCGGGTTGTTCCGCAGCCCCCGCCAAGAGGCTGCCGAACAACGCGGCAAGGGTCAGGAAAAGCGTCTTTTTCATCGTCAATTATTCTTGTTCGGGGTCAAAACCTTCGGGCACCACAAAGAGCTGCTTGGCGTTGTCCTTGCCGAACACCTCCTTGGCAAGGTCGACGATATCCTCAAAGCTGATGTTCTTGACATCGGCACGGACATCACGGATGCAGCCGAGGGCATCGGGGTCACTCTGCAGGTTGGCGAGGTTGTTGACCCAGAAGCCTGTGGTGCGGTAAGCTTTCTCCGTCTGGGCAATGTAGGGGCGAATGGCGCAGTCGAAGTCATCCTGCGAGATTTCACCGCGACCGATGTTGCCGAGAATCACGTTCATGGCGGCGCTCACCTTGCGGCGATTGCCGCGCACGCCCGCGCTCATGCAGGTGATGAGGGCGGCATCACGAAAATCGCTGTTGGATTCAAAGCGCACCACGGGGGAGTACGTTTCACCCAGCTCGGCGCGAATGCCGTCAAACAGCTTCTCTTTCACAATGGAGGACAGCACATTCATGCGGCGGTTGCGGTGGCGGTCCATGCCGTTGCCGGCGGGGCGGGCCTGTGCCACAATCGTCTTGTCCAAATCCGTCTTGTAGTTCAGGAACACCGTGTCACCCCAAGGTTTGAAGTTGACGGTGCGGTCGGCATCCGTCACGGGGGAGAACTCTGCCTTGCGGGCGGGCATGGCACCGAAGGTCTTTTCCACGATGGCAATGGCGTCCTCCACCTTGAAATCACCCACAATCGTCACTTCCATGGCTCCGTCGGTCAGGTAGGGCATGAGGGCATCCTTCACATCGGCGGTCGTCACGGCAGCGGTCTGTTCGGGAGAGGGCATGGTGAAGCGGCAGTCCTCGCCGTACATGGCGCGGTTGCCCAGATAGGACAGCGCACCGTTGGGCGTGGTGGCCAGCTTGGTGTACAGGGCGGGCAGACGGCGGCGCAGCTGCGTCTCGGCCTCCGTGCGGAAACCGGGGTGCATGATATTGGCGGCCAGCAGCTTGCACTGCAACTCCAAGTCCTGCGCGGTCGTGTCGCCGTTGAAGCAGAAGCGGTCGGCGGGGGAGCTGAAACCGATGGTCACGGTATGCCCGGAGAACAGGCGTTGAATTTCATCGGCGGAGTGGGCTTCCATGCCGCCTTGGTTCATGACGCTTTCCGCAAAGATGGACAGACCGGGCTTGTGCGTCAGGCGCATGAAACCGCCGTCCACGCGGGCGGCCACGTTCACGCTGCCCATGCTGAAATCCACGGGCTTCAGGTTCACCTTCACGCCGTTGGAGAGGGTGAGCGTGGTGACACCGATGTCCTCAATCACCGCCTGTTGCACCACCTTGCCGGGTTCACCGATGTGGTCGTAGGCAAACGTCAGCTCCTTTTCGGCGGCGGGGGCTTCTACCTTCACCGCATGGGCGGCGTTGTAGGCGGCGCGGTAGCTCTCGTTGGTGATACCTGCGGGCAGTTTGCCGCTCATGGTCAGCTTGGTGCGGTCGCTTTCGTAGGCCGTTTTCAGCGCTTCGCGGCACAGGTCGGGATTCTGCGCAATGCGGTCAACGGCAGCCACGAAGGCGCGGATATCCTCCTGCGGGTCGGTCATCACGGCACCTTCCGCAAGGGCATCCACCAAGGCTTTGGCCATGGCATCGGAGGTGATGGTCTCCCATTGTTCGGCGTTGCGGTTGACGGCGGTCAGCAGCGTGACAATCACCTCTTTCAGCTCGGCGGGGGAGAAGCCGTAGTCGATGGCGCGGCGCAGTTCCTGCTCGGCAACGGACAGGCCGTCCTGCCATTTGGCGGGCTCGGTCACGACATCCAGCGAGAAGCTCTTGGCACCGTGGAAGTAATCACCCTCACCCGCCTTGGCCATGATGAAGGGGCAGTCTTCCGCCTTGGACAGGCGGCGGAAACGCTGGTTGAGCATGGCCATCGCCAACTCCAGCGGGGCTTTTTCGATACGCTTTTCAATGGTGTCAGGCTCTTCCGTCCACGGATTGACGACGGAGAGGGTCAGCTGCGTGTTGGCCTGTTCGGGGTTGTCGATGATGAGTTCATCGGGTCCGAGGTTGGAGGGCGTGCCAATGGCGGGGCGCGGGGGATTGCCGCGGTCTTCGATGGAGGAGTACATCTCGACCACCTTCTTTTCCATCTCCTTGGGGTCGAAATCGCCCGTCACAATGAGGGTCATGCGGCGGGGCAGATAGTTGTCGCGGTAATACTTGCGGATAACCTCGTAGGGGGCGGTTTTGATGGTTTCCTCCAGACCGATGGGCAGGTAATCGGGCACGCGGGTACCCTCGGTC
Organism: Akkermansia sp.; assembly: GCA_045615585.1. GTDB lineage: Bacteria > Verrucomicrobiota > Verrucomicrobiia > Verrucomicrobiales > Akkermansiaceae > Akkermansia. Next base: position 7,032 of record JAZLFB010000326.1, on the reverse strand, counting down.
ATCTGGCGCAGGGCGGCAAGACCCGCGCGGTAGCTCACGGAGTCGCGGGCATGCAGCTCGCTGATGACGATGCCGCGCTCGTGGTCAATGGCATCATCCGTCAGGGCGGCGCCGTCGGCAAAGTCGCGCAGAATGGTCATGGCGAAGTTCACGGTTTCATCCTGCAAATTGGGCAGGTCGAGCATGTACACGGTCTGCAACAGAGAGGTGTAGGCGTTGGCATCGCCGCCGAAGCCCAACCCCAGCTTCTGCATGGCGGGAATCAGCTCGCCGCGCTTGAAATGCGTGCTGCCGTTGAACACCATGTGCTCCAGGAAGTGCGAGATACCTTGGTTGGTTTCATCCTCGTTCAGCGAGCCGGTGTCCACAAACAGGCGCACGCTGCCGCGGCCCGCGGGTTCACTCGTGTGGCGGATGATGTAGGAAAAACCGTTGGGCAGCGTGCCTTTCAGCAAAGCCGGGTCCTCTTTCAGCGGGGCAAGGAGGGCGGCTTGGGCTTCCGCCGCAGCAGCGGCTTCGGCGGGTTCCGCAGGGGCGGGGGCCGTCTGCTGGCTGAACACAGGGGCGGTAAAGCCCAATGCCAACAGGGCGAGTGTGATGTGTTTGGTCATAAAATGGTGGTGATTGGTGAAAGCAGAGGTGAGAGAAAGTTTGAAGTTTGATGTTTGATGTTTGAGGTATTAAGTTAGGCTCGCTTCGCTCGCGGAGCATTTCGTTTTCCGCGCGCGGAGCGCGCCGAACTTCCGCACTTCAAACCTCAAACTTCAAACATCAAACATTATTCGTCGATTTCCAGCCCCAGCTCGCGGAGATGGGCCAGGTCGGTTTCGATGCCCGCCCCGGCGATGGTGAGGTAATTGCCCGTCATAAAGGCGTTGGCACCGGCGGCAAACATCTCGTACTGGCGTTCCTTGAGCACGCTGACGCGACCGCCGCAGATACGCAGCGTGGCATCGGGGATGAGGTGGCGGAACAGGGCAATGATGCGCAGGGCTTCCGACGGCGCCATGACAGGCTGATTCGCCATGGGCGTACCGGGGTGCGGGTACAGGAAGTTCATGGGGATGTTGCGGATGCCCTCCTCTTTCAGTTGGAAGGCGAAGTCGATGCGGTCTTCCCATGTTTCCCCCAAGCCGAACAGACCGCCCACGCAGACGGAAAGGCCGTGCTCCTTGGCCTGATGCACGGTGTCCAAGCGGTCGCGCCACTTCTGCGTGGTGCAGACGTTGGGGTAAAAGGATTCGCTGGTTTCGAGGTTGTGGTGCAGGCGCGTCATGCCCGCCTGTTTCAGACGCTCGATGGCGGCGTGCTTCAAACGGCCCAGCGAGCCGCAAATCTGCGGTTTCTTCTTGCCCGCCGCCATGCGCTGTTCAATGAACTGCGCCAGTTTTTCCACATCGGCATCGGTCAGGGCACCGCCGCTGGTCACAATGCCGCAACGCCCAACGGGGTACGGCTCCCAGCCCTTCACAATCTCCTCCAGCTCTTCCCCGCTCTTGAAGGGATAGTGCTCGATTTCCGTGTGGTTGAAGCCGCTCTGAGAGCAGAAACGGCAGTTCATGTTGCAGTTGCCGCTCTTGGCGTTGATGATGAAGCAGGCTTCCACCCGATTGGCAAAAAAGTGTTCACGGACAGCCGTGGCCGAGGCCAGCAGCTCCGATTCCTCCAGCGCCAAAAGGGCGCGTGCATCCTCGCGGTTCAGACCGCCCTGTTCTATCGCTTTACAGGCAAACGTGTTCATGCTTTAATGGATTGGTACAGACTACCTGTTCCGCGCGCGCATGTCAAGCACGCACTGCGTGCGTAGGCGGATGGTTCACCGCAGCAGCCGCAAAAAAACGGCAGAGGTATATAAGCTCTGTGTTGACCGCGCGGGGGCGCGTGTGCTACAATGGCGGGCGTGATGGATTTGTTTGAATTTGCCGCCGCCCAGCAGTCCCCGCGCGAACGCTATGAGGAGCTGTGCGCCGTTGTGCGCCGCAACAACGAGCTGTACTACGCCAAGGCCACCCCTGAAATCAGCGATGCGGAGTATGACCGCCTGTACCGCGAAATTGAGGAGCTGGAGCGCGAACACCCTGAATTCATCACCCCCGATTCTCCCACGCAGAAGGTGGGCAACGATTTGAGCGAAGGTTTTCGCAAGGTGACCCACCCTGCCCCCATGCAGAGTATCGACGATATTTTCGAACACAAGCCCGAATTGGGCGAGACGGATGCCGAGCTTATCGACTTCTACCAACGCTTGGAGAAAAGCCTTTCCTCAGCAGCACCCAAGGTGGTGGTGGAGCCTAAAATTGACGGCTGTGCCGTAACCCTGTTGTACCGCAACGGGCGTTTGGAATACGCCGCCACCCGCGGTGACGGCCGCACGGGCGATGACATTACCGCCAACGTGCGCACCATTAAGAGCGTACCCTTCACCCTGCCCGACGATGCCCCCGCGCTGCTGGAGGTGCGCGGCGAAATCTTTATGCCGAGTGCGGATTTTGACCGCATGAATGAAGAGCGTGATGCGGACGGTCTGCCCGCCTTTGCCAACCCGCGCAATGCCACGGCGGGCACCATCAAGCTGCTGGACCCCGCCGAGGTCGCCCGCCGCCCCCTACGCTTCCTTGCCCACGGCATCGGCGTGTACGAGGGCGATGCCCTGCACAGCATGGAGGATTACGAAGCCCTGCTCACCCGCATGGGCATCCCTTATAATCAGCCTATTCTGCGTGCGGAAGGGCTTGAAGCCGTGCGTGCCGCGGTGGCGGATATCGACCGCATCCGTAAGACGCTGGGCTTCGGCACCGACGGCGCGGTCATTAAGCTGGATGATTTTGCCGCCCGCACCGCGCTGGGTTCCACCGCCCGCGCCCCCCGCTGGGCAGCGGCATTCAAGTATCTGCCCGAACAAAAGGAGACGATTCTCAAAGCCATCACCATCCAAGTGGGGCGCACAGGCGTGCTGACCCCCGTTGCCGAGCTGGAGCCTGTGCAGCTGTCGGGCACCACCGTTTCCCGCGCCACCCTGCACAATGCGGATGAAATTGAGCGCAAGGACATCCGCATCGGCGATACGCTGCTCATGGAAAAGAGCGGCGAAATCATCCCCGCCGTGGTGCATGTCGTCAAGGAAAAGCGCCCCGCCGATGCCAAGCCCTACAACCTGTACGAAGCCGTGGGCGGCGTCTGCCCCTGCTGCGGTGCCCCCATTGCACAGGAGGAGGGACAGGTCGCATGGCGTTGCACCAACCTGACCTGTACCGCCCAAGCCGCCATGCGCACCACCTATTTCTGCAAGCGCGAGGCGCTGGACATTGAAAGCCTTGGCGGCACCGTGGCAGAAGCGCTGGTGAACCGCGGGCTTATCGCCTCGCCGCTCGACCTCTTCACCCTCACACAAGAGCAGTTGGCTGCCCTCAACCTCGGTACCGATGAAGAGCCCCGCCGCTTCGGTGAAAAGAACGCGGAAAAAGCTGTTGCTGCCCTACAAAAAGCCAAAGCAATGCCGTTGGAACGGTGGCTCGTGGCGTTAGGCATTCGCAGCATCGGCAAAACGACGGCTGCCGACATCGAAAAAATATTTCCCGACTTACAGGCAGTTGCGCACTCAGACGCCCTGATGGCAGTCTACAAGCTGCAACCGATGCTGGACATTTACAACTATTGCAGTCCCCTGGCAACGAAGCGCGATATCTCAAAAGAGGCTAAGTTACCCGCAAGCATTCAACAGCCGCTTGCTCGCAAATGGCAGCTGTTGCACGACTACTGGACCGCCGTTGAAAAACACAATGCCGACTTGTACCGTCAGTACAGGGAACTGTCCGATATTCCCTCCGTCAACATGGAGGAGAGAAACCGAATTCGCGAACAACTTTCGGCGGTAAAAGACAGTGCTAAAAAACTTTTAACGGCAGAAGAACCAACATTTTTAGCAGAGAACAAAAAGGCAACGGATGCCAACAAAAAGGAACTGGAAGATCTGCAAACGGGCCTTCGTTCCGAGCTTCTGCAAGTCGCCGAGCAAGGCGGATTCCCCGTTATCAAACGAGCCGAGATGCAGGGAAAATCAACCAGGCAATTTTGTCTCATTGCGACACAAAGTCTCTATAGCTACGAATATCGCGGACCTGTCGGCATGGTGGAAGCATCTAACATCTATCGCTATTTCAACTCGAAAGCAGGGGTGGAAACACTGGCACAAATGCAGGCATTGGGCATTAACCCCGTCTCTGCCACTTACAGAGACGGAGAACAGAAAGCAGAAGGTCCTTTAAGCGGCAAAACGTTTGTACTGACGGGCGCCCTCAGCCGCCCCCGCCCCGAGTTTGAAAAAATGATTACCGCTGCGGGCGGCAAGGCCACAGGCAGCGTCACCAAAAATACAGACTATCTCGTGGCGGGTGAAGGCGGCGGCTCCAAGCGCGATAAAGCCGCCAAGCTGGGCATTCCCATCATTTCTGAGGAAGAGCTGCTGGCGATGATGAATACCGAGGAAGAAAAGGCGGCACCGCTCACCCAAGCCACCCAACAGGGAACACTGTTATAACCCATGGAAATTCCCTCTACGCTGACAGATAAATGCGTGTGCATTACCGGCAAAACAAAGCTGGATAGGCACATGCTGTGGGCGTTGATTGTGGAATGCGGCGGACGATGGGTGACAAAAGTTTCCTCTCATGTGGATTTGCTGGTGTGCGGTGATGAGCCGGGACCTCGCAAACTCATGGAGGCGGAGATTCTCCACACCCCCCGCTGCACTGAGGATGAATTGGAAACAGTCATTCGCAGAGATTTGGATTATCCTGCAGGGAAGGGAACCCTGTTTGCCATGGCGTGGCGGCTGCCGCATGAAAACAAGGTCACACCTGAGCAACGTTCCGTCCGCTCAGGCAAGCGCACGCCCGCAGTCGTTCCTGCCGAGTCAGGCCCTTTGAAAGGCAAAACCTTTGTGCTGACGGGCGCCCTCAGCCGCCCGCGCCCCGAGTTTGAAAAGTTGATTGCTGCGGCGGGCGGCAAAGCCACAGGCAGTGTCACCAAGAACACCGACTATCTCGTGGCGGGTGAGGGCGGCGGTTCCAAGCGCGACAAAGCCGCCAAGCTCGGCATTCCGATTATCGGAGAGGCTGAACTGACAGCCATGATGACAGAGGAATAATCGGGGCACAGTCTCTCCTTTTGCTTGAGTTCTGCGCTGTATTGCCTATAATCGGGGTGTACACACACCCTGCTATTATGTTTATTTTTACCGTTCCCCAAGGTCATTGTGCTATTGTTGAAATGTTCGGCAAGCCCTGCTCCGTCAAACGCAGCGGCTTGAATTTCAGACTTCCCATTATCCAGAGCCTCAAGGACGTCTCCACCGCGTGGGGTGAGATGACCAACCGCCGCGGTCGCTTCATTCAGTTGACGGAACAGCTGTTGGACACGCAGCCCCGCTCCTGTATCACCAAGGACAACGCCACCATGCAGGTCAACTGCATCATCCGCTGGCGCATTACCGATGCCATCAAGGCCGTGTACGAGGTGCAGTTTCTGCACAAGTCGCTGGTGGAGCTGGTGCTCAACGAGCTGCGTTCGCTCATCGGCAGCCGCAATTTGGATGAAATTCTTTCCTCCCGCTCGGAGATTTCGGAAAAGGTCTCCCTTTCCGTTGCCGCCACCGCCGCCCGCTGGGGTGTGAACATCACCTCCATTGAAATTAAGGAGCTGACCACCGACAGTGATACCAAGGAAGCCATGCTGCGCCAGATGGAGGCCGAGCGTGTGAGCCGCTCCATTGCGCTGAAGGCCGAGGGTGAAAGCAAGGCCAAGGTGCGCTTGGCGGAATCGGAAAAGGAAGCCGCCATTCTGCGCGCCCAAGGCACCAGCGAAGCCCTGCGCATGGCCGCCGAAGCCGAGGCTGACTACCTGCGCCGTCTTGCCGAAATTATCGGACCGGAAGCCGCTGCCAAGGTGCTCATGAATCGTCAGGCGTTGGAGGGCTACGCCACCATCACCACCAACCCTGCCTCTACGGTCTATCTGCCCAACAGCGTTCCCTCCGTCATGGACGTGAAGAAGTAAGAGCTATGGCACCCCTTTTCTCTACGGAAACGTTTTTGCACTGGCTGCTGGCGGCGGGTATCACGCTGCTGGTGCTGGATGTCTTTTTCTGCACGGAGTTCCTGTCATGGTGTTCCCTGGTGATTTTCGCCGCTTGGGGTACTTGGCTGCTGGATTTGCCGCTGCAATGGAGCGCGTTGAGCTTCATCGGCTTTCTCGCGCTCGGCTTTGCGTTCTACTACCTGTTGTGGGCGCGTGCCGTGCGTCCGCTGGTGATGAACGTGCTGCTGCGTAAGGCTCCCGCAGAGTTTGAGGACAAGCTGGCGGGGGCTGCGGGCGTCATCCGCGGCAGCGTGACAGCCTGAGCGTTCGCGTGGGCGACCAGCTGTTCCCCATCTCCCCCGCTGCCCGCCACGGCTTGCAGGAGGGCGATGCCGTAACCGTCACCGCCTTGACCGACGGCTTTGCCACAGTAGAAAAGAGCGCGAATTAATATCGGGTTCAAGCATTGACGGTTCGTAGTGTAAATCTATGGATGGGGATTTGTAGGGAAGTTGGAAGTTTGAAGTTGGAGGTTGGAAGTTTTAAATTCGTGCGGCTACGCCGCAGAACAACACGCAACGCAAAGCGCATGCAATGAATTAAAATAGAAGCTGTGGTATTCGCTTTGCGTTACGTTTATATCACGCGAGCGAAGCGAGCCTAACTTTACACTTCCAACTTCCAACCTCCAACTTCCAACTTTTTTCATCCTTCCATTTGTCGGAGAACGCAAAAAAGCGCACGGTACCGATTCGGCACCGTGCGCTTTTCTGTAAGATGAAGTTGAATCAGGCGTTCTCCTGCTCGCGGGCGGCCTTGCGGGCAGCCTTGGCAGCGGCCTTGGCGGCCTTTTCGGCCATCTTGGCCTTCTCCTCTTCGGAGAGGATGCGGGGGAACACGGGCGTGGGAACCTGAACGGCGTGACCGTCCTCCAACAGCCCCCAAGCGAGCGTCTGC
>JAZLFB010000325.1:0-9144 GCA_045615585.1 Akkermansia sp. | reverse complement strand
GCGCGGTAGATTCCTTGCTCCACGCTTACTGCCCCGCCGCTGAAAAGCGGCGGATTTACCCCGTATTAAACCAAGCTTTATATCGAAGCCAGGCTACGCGCTTTGCGTTATCCGCATTTCGGGTGAAACATCACAATGTCCCATAACGGTGGGCGAATTCCGCTCCGCGGTCTGAAATTCCCGCACGCCGCAGGCGTGCCTAAATTTGCACATCAAACTTCAAACATCCCTACAAATCCCCATTTGCCGAATCGTTCTATGGGACGACAATGCCTTTAGTAAACAATTTTTCGCCGTTTTGACCGTGTTTTATGTGCGTTGAAAGAGCCGGGAAAGGGGCATTTTTATCATATTAAATCGGTGTTGAAGATTGTTGCAATTTGTTATTTTTTTTGTTCTGTTTTTTTTTTTTTTTTTTTTGAGGGCTTATTTGTTGGGTTTTTGCTTGACTTTGAGAGTGTTAGGGACATAATACGCGCTCCCATGCGCGTGAGGCGCGGGAAAACCTGAGTGTTAAAACGATGCTTCGGAAAAAGAAAAACAGTATTGCCTTGTTGATTGCCGCCGCCATGGGGTGCAGCGGCCTGTTTGATTTGAAAGCAGAGGAATTTTCCAACAACGTGTGGTTCAATGTTGATGCCTTTGAAAAGGAATCGAAGGCGCAGCAACAACAGGTGCGCGCCCTGTGGAACCTGCCGACCGCCCGCGCCGCCCGCATGGCGCTGATGGAGCAGCAGCACCGACAGGTGGAGAAACTGACTGCCTTCATGCTGGAGCACAACGGGAAGGACGAAAAAATCTCCCCCCTTGCCGCCTACGAAAGGGCATGGAATGACGTGTATGCCGCCGCCCGCCGTGACGCCAAGCGCGCACTGGAATCCGAAGCGGTGCTGCAGATGCTGGATGCCGCCGATGATTTGGACGAAAACGCGTGGCTGGATACCATGACCCCCGAACTGGTGCGCGGTCTGATTTACGCGTTGGAGGAGCAGTATGACTGCTTCGATTTCCGCGATGACGGCCGCGATGCCCGCCGCGCCGAACTGTTGGGCAAAGCGCTGGCCAAAGAGGGCTGGACGCAGGGCATGGACGACGAGCAATACAAGACCGCCCAACAGAAAGAGACGCTGAAACAGGCTGCTTTCCTGATGAGCTCGGGTGTGAGCGGCTCCACGGCGTTCAAGACGGCGTGGTTCGGCACGCACGCTTCGTCGGGCATTTCTTCGTTCAACCGTGTGGTGGGTCCTGTGGTGTGGTCCGGTCCCGGTACGCCCGCCGACCTGTCTGACCTTGACCCTGAGTATGTGAAGAAGATGGTGGAAGAGGCCAAGAAGATTGTGGCTGCCACCAAGGCGGTTGCCTCGGCTTATCAACAGAGCCGTCACGGCGCGGCGGGGGCTTCTGCTGCTCCCTCGCCTGTGGCTCCGCCCTCCCACGGCGGCGCAGCGGGCGGCGGTGGCGGCGCGGGCGGCGGTTCCGTCGGCGGTTCTGCCGCCAAGCCTGTGGACTACAGCGCGATTTTCCGCCTGTTGGCAACTGCAACGCCTGAAACACCGGCTCCCGTGGACGTGGACGAAGCCCCCGGCGGCAATGTGGTGTGGAAGGGTAGTACGTCTGTTCTGAAAGACGGCGCCTCGACAACCTTTAATGCCTACTCCGTATCCCCGAAGCTCGATGTCGATTTGCAGAAGGTGTGGCGCCCCTATGACATTACCGTGGATGACACAGATATCAAGATGACAATTCGCCCGGCCATCGGCGAAACAAATCCCAAATTTAAAGGTGTCGGTGAAATCGGCTACGCTATCGCGGGCAGCGGCTATATTAGCGACTACATCAACGGTGACGGCACCGTCCACCCCACCACCATCACCAAGAAGGGTGACGGTATTCTGGTGTTGGCCAATGGTCTGAATGATTACAGCGGCGGCACGGATGTGCAGGGCGGTGTGCTGTACGTGGCAGACCAAGGCTCGGTGGGTACGGGTGAAATTAAGCTGCATGACAACACCGCCATGTGGGTGAACTTCACATGGAACCGCGACTACACCTCCTCCTTCCGTAACCCGGAAATCAGCAACGATATCCGCCTCACGGACGGCGCGTCCGCCACTATTTCCTACGGTGAGTATGTGTACCGCACGGTGCTCGACAATGATACCAGCCGTATCTGGCGCAACATGTACCTGACGGGCAACCTGACAGGTGCCGCCGATACGAACCTCTACCTGAAGGGGTATACCTCGCGCCGTGTCAATAGCAGCAGCGCAGCGCCCTCATTCACCCGTGTGCATCTGGGCGGCAGTATCACGGTGCCTGAAGAAATCTGGTATTCCGGCTTTGTGCTCGACCGCATGAAGACGGAGGACCCTGCCAAGCAGTTCTACGGCACGGTGCATTTGCAGAACCAGACCAGCACCTCGCTCTTCGGTACAACGAAAACGGCGGTTTCCGGTACCATTAATGATTCGTTCAAAGATCGCTGGACAGGTGCCGTGAAGGTGACGCTTAACGATGATCTGTTGGATCACGCCGTGCTGGACATGACGCGTGAATATTCGTGGATGAAGGACAGCTCGGTGGGGATGACGGCCGACTACAACAAGCTGCTGCTGACGGGTGCCTACAGCGGCGGTTCTATTACGCCGACCGCCTTGCAGGCTGTGAAGGATGCCTACACCAAAGCGGGCGGCACGGCGAGCAATTACGGTTCCTACGCCCTGCGCCAGACCTACACCAACACTGCCATTGTGAATGCCGAAACGTCCATCGGTGAGCTGCGTGCCGACTTGTTGGGCGTGACGCAGGATACCTATGTGGATGCGGTGGAATACTCCGAAGCCTTTGAGGTGAAGCACGTGCGCGTGGTTGCCACGGAGCGCGATGCCCACCTGACACTCGGTCGCGACTATGCGGCGGGTACGCAGGGCGCGGCGGGCAATGTGTCGTGGTACTCCGGCACCATGGGGCTGGCGGGGCTGATGTACGGCGCCAAGGACGGCGTGGACTACCTGACGACGGATAAGAACGATGTGCTTAATGTCAACACTTCTAAGGCGGGTACGGCTACCTCTTCGGATGGTCTGAGTCTCACCAAAGAGGGCAACAACATTCAGAATATCCACACCGCCGACCTGCACAACCTGACGGTGCAGTCGGGTACGCTGGGCTTCAATAATGTGAAGGTGGGGGGCAACCTGTTCATGAACAGTGACGCCACCCTGCGCGTGGGCGTGAATGACGGCGTGTGGAAAACCGCCGCCCAAACCACGCTGGAAATAGGCGAAAAAGACGGCTCTCACAGCCACCGTTTCACCGTGGTGACCAAGGATGCCGTGGACATGACCAGCCCCATCACAAGGGAAACCAAGCCTGTGCCGCTGGCAGCCCGCGTGGAAGGTCAGCTGACGATGCACGCCGGCACGCAGCTGGAATTCATGGTGGAGAATCTGGGGCAGGACACGGGTGACCGCAAGGTGATTATCCCTGTCAGCATCACCAACACCACCGACCTTTCCACGGTCGGCACCACGGGCATTAACTACCTGAAAGAACATTCGCTGTTGCAGGTGGCGGGCACCACGGGTGTGATTGATGCTGCGGGTAATGCCGCAAACACCCAAGGTGTGCTCATCCTCAATCAGGGGGTCGCCATTTCTCTGGACGGCGTGAACTTCCTGCGCGAGAAATACAGCGACCGCACTTACTTCCTTGCCGCAGCGGATAAAATCATCGTGGACGGCGAAACCGTGGCAGACGGGCATGCGTCGGACTTTGCCTCCCGCATCGTGACGCTGGGTTACGGCTTCTACGGCATCATTTCCTCTATCGACGGCCACGGCTACTACGATGACGGCGTTTACAAAGAGTACACGGGTAGCAGCTATCTCGACCAAGATTTCTTGGTGCTGAAAGTGGCGGCAGACCCCACGCGCTCGTGGACGGGCTCCACCATTGCCCGCGGTCAACAGGGCAGCGACAAGCAGGGTGCGGAAATTGACCCGTGGCTCGGCACGGTCAACACGTGGAAGGCGCTGCCCAAGGATAAGGTGCCGACCTACACGGACTACAAGGCTTCCGCCTACAAGGATTTGACCGACCCGCAGTGGAAGGAAAACCAAGTGTACACGGACGGCGTGTCCGTGAAGTTCGGTAACCTCTACATGCCTGAGGCGTGGGCGGAGTTCCTGAAGAAGAACCCCGGTGCCACCATTGAGGATTTTAAGGATCAGCTCGACTCTGAAAGGGTGACCAAGGTGGATGACTCGAAGCGAATTTTCTCCCCGAACGGCCACGGCAACGGCATTGCCATGCGCAATGAGACGGGCGATATTCTCTATGGCAAGGACGGCAGTGCCTACTTCAACGAAGACGGCAGCAAGTTCCTGACGCCGGATGGTTTGAGCGCGCACTACGAGCACGTGATGATTGACGGCACGGTGCGCCCCGGTTATGTGACGGTGAACTCTGACTACCTGTTGGAGACGGCGGACGGCTATGTCAACATGACGGATGATACCAACTACGTTTTCACCGATGTGCTGGATGCCGACGGCAAGGTTGTCCGCAAGGGCTGCATTGCCGATGCTACGGCGGCGGACATGGAGGGTATCTACAAAAACCTCCTCGGTGCGGATTTGGATGAGGGCGTGAAACATGACCTTGCCAACTGGCACACGGGGCTTGCCAAGGGCGGCACGGGTACGCTGGTGATGGATACGGAAAACACCTACAGCGGCGGCTCTCTGCTGCGCGGCGGTCTGACCGTGATGCGCAACAAGTGGGCGTTGGGTATGGAGAACCCCACCAAGAAGTTCACGGATGCCGATGCCAAGGGCGGCAGGATTGAAATGGCCTACGGCGCGGGGGTGATGGTGGATTACATCGACTCCTATTTCAATCAGGCCGACGTGATTCAACAGGCACAGCTCACCAACGACCTGACCATCACCCACATGGCAGACTTTGATAACACCAAGGCCACGGGTGATGCCCAGCTGATGAACCGCTTTGATGCCGCTTTCATCGTCAACACCCTCAGCTCGTATGATGATGCCATCCTCACCCTGCGCGGCGCGTCGTTGAAGGAAGGCACCAACCGCAAGGCGGACAGCAAGGGACAGATACACGACTTCTTCTCCTACGCCGACTATGTGATTACCAACCCCGTGAACGCCTACGGCACCATCCGCATGGCGGGCTATTTGCAGGGGAACGACGGCCGTGTGCTCAATGCTGACGGCAGTGCCTACAAGTACGGCGGCGGTAATGTTCAGCTCACCATCTCCGGCCACGATGCGGCGGAGAAGAACCCCAAGATTCTCTGGAACCACACGACCATCGACCTCTCCCTGAACGGCGGCAACAAGAACGTGCTGGCGATTGAAACGCGCTTCCTGCACAATGAGGACGGCACGGTGACGGAAAACGATGGTTCACACACCATACGCCTCACCCTCGGCACGCTGAAAGATGACGGCATGAGCGGTGACAATGCCTGTGTGATTAACGATGCTTCCTCCGAGCGTATCGGCGTGGGTAGCAAGTACAATTATCTGGCGGAGCTGATTCTCTCTCCCTCCACGGACACGACTTTCTCCGGCAACGTGGGCTTCGGTATCGGTCAGAATGCCGAGGGTGCGGCCATGCCCTCGCGCGGTTACATCTCGCTCACCAAGACCGGCACCGCCATCCAGCGCATCGGCAAGGCCAAGCTGCTCGACCTCACCATCGGTGAGGTGGTGAACGGCGAAAAATACAGCGGCGGCATGCTGCACATTGCCAAGGCGCTCTCTGCCCGCAGCATCAGCACCACGGTGGGCGCGGCGGACCGCATTCTGGTGGGTGATGTGGATGAAGGCACCTTCTCTCACACCCTTGTGGTGGGCAACAACGGTATTCTCGCCTTTGAAACCACGCTGAGCGCCGACCCGCTGAAGGATCTGCAACCCATGGAAACAGCGTCCAAGTATGGTATGGAATCTTCTTACATGCTGCTGGAGAATGGCGCGACTGTCACGGCTTCGGGCAACTGGAAAGCAACTAAGGCCTTCGCTATTCAGGGCGGGGCGGAAGTGACTTTCAACACCCACGAATACCGCATGGATCCCACCATCTCCTCGACCATGGAGACTTACGGCAAGGTGGCAGAGGATTTGAAAGCGGCGTTCAATGACAGCCATATCATCTGGCTGAAAGAGGGCTTGGTGGGTGACAATGTGACGCTGAAGTTCAACAACGAGCAGATGAGCGCGGGTGCTACGGAGGAAGAACTCGGCACGGCTCAATGGAACGGTTATGTCATTGCCCGCGATTTCAACAAGTACACCTTCACTTCGGGCGGGCGTACCGTGCAGTACGGCTTGGAGGGCAAGAGCAGCATCGATATCACGGACAAGACCATCGTGCAGCTTTCGGGGGATGCCAAGGCGGACAACGGCATCAGCTACACCATCACAGGCACGGATGCCGCGCTGCAATTCCTGGATGCGAATTCGAGCATGCTGTCAACCTCCGGCTCTGATTCCTATGTGAAGAACGCTACGCTTGCCGACGGCGGTCGCATCATCTTCGGCGGTGCCTCGGCCGCCAACAGCACCACCAACACCAAGGGCAACACCCAATCCCTGAATAAAGATATTACCGCTGATGCCGATGTGGTGATTTCCCAACGTAAGGCAGGGCAGACCGCCACCGTGACGAACGTGGCACATACCACCAAGAATGTCACGGAGAACGGCGTGACCTACGAAACCACCATCAGCGGCAATGACTCTGCCCGCGCGCAGATTCAGCACGCCGAAATGACGGTGAAGAAAGAGAGCGATGTCAACAACACCCGCGTGCAGAAGGCAGATGTCGTTGATACGCTGGTGTCGTTGCAGGAAAAATGCACGGTTACGATGGAGGACGTGCTGGTGAACGTTGATTCCAAGATTCTGGGTGTAGGTGCAGCAACGGAAGGTCTGTGCGATATCGGTGAGGGGGCAACGGCTGTGCCGCTTTCAAAGACCGTGACGGATGAGAAGACCGTGGTGCAAAGCACGCTCTCCCACGGCGAAGTCAAGAATCTGGGTAAGGGCAGCATTTATCAGGCAACGATTGACCAGATGGCACAGACCGATGTCGGCGGTACGGGGCTGACCCTTGGCATGACTTTGGAAACGCTGCAAAACGCTTATAACAGCGGCTGCAAGTTTATTGCCGTTCAGGTGACGGGCAGCGGTCAGTTCCTTTATGAATCCGCAGGTGTCTTGAATGCCGTCACCATCACGGGGTATGATGGTAAGACAACATTCAAGGGTACTGATGTCAACCCCGACCTTGACCCCAACTTTGTGGTGAAGGTGGTTTCCTCTGATCATGTGGCTGATGTACTGGGCGTGCCGCATAGCGCCGTCTCTAATACGCTGCTCTACATCGAAATCCCCGAACCCGCCACGGCGTTGCTCTCCCTGTTCGCCCTGGCCGGCATGGCGGCAAGACGCCGTCGCAAGTAAATATCAAAGCGCCTTCCGACCGCAAGTCAGAAGGCGCTTGTTTTCTCGCGCACACGCGTGCGACGAATCATTTATCAGAACGCATAGCGCAGACCCACATTGCCGGTCACGCTGCTGCGGTCTTGGCCCAAACGTCCGTAGGCACCCGCCACCATGTCGGTGCGGTCGCTCATGGGGATATTGAGCGTCATGCCCAGCTGGCCGAAGAAGGCTTTTCTTTCGTTGCCCTTGGCCTTGCCGCCCCATGCCATGTCGTTGATGGTGGCATCGGGGTGGCGTTCACTGAACTCTACCACACCCGCCAGCGACAGGCCGAACGTGCCGTCATGCTGCGAGGGCAGGGCGCGGAAGGTGCGATGATAGGCCACACCCAGCCCCGCTTGCAACAGGTTCATGTTGTCGTAATTGATTTGGCGGGCGTAGGCACCGTTCTCGCGGATATCGCCGCCGTCCACGTAGGCGTAATTCACCGTCAGGAACGGCGTGTAGAACGAGCGGTCGCAAATGCGGAAATCACGGCTCAACTCATAGCCCGCATTAATCGTGTGCGTATCCATGCTGCCGCTGTTGCCCATGGTCAGCATGTTGCCGCCGCTCGTGGTGTCGATATCGTGCAGCCCCACACCCACGGTGAACTTGTGGTTGTAGCAACCCGTTCGCACCGCGCTGTACAGGTCAATGAAATAGGTATCATCCGTGGCCTTGAACGGCGTTTGGCGGGCGTTGGAATGTTCGTAACCGAACGCCACACCCAGCGTGGCATTGCAGTTCAGCTGGCGGTCAAGGCCCATCAGCAGACCGTTGGCATAGCGCTTGTAGGTGCTGTCACCCTTAATGCGGTCGTAGCCGCCCTCATAGACCATCCACAGGCCGTTGCGTTGCTGCGGCATCTCGGCGCCCATCTTGCCGTAGTTGCAGTGGGCAGGGCGGATATGGCTGCGCAGAATATCCATGTGGTGTCCGGTGGAATCCAGCAGGCTTTGCTGCACCGCCGTTACGGCATTCGCGGAGGTTTCGGGAATCACGTTCGCGCGGTCGGCATAGGCGGTGGAAGCCAGAGCGGCAGCGGTCAACACAGTAAGCGGCAGCGCACGGCGCAGCGCCATCGGGGTATTGTTTTTCATTGTTGTAGGGTTTGGGGTTTAATCATCCGATTCGGTGCCGAAGCCGCTTAAAACCGACTCCGTACCCGAACCATGCCCGCATCGTACGCCGTTAGATTGAACCCGTCAACACAAGTTAGACGAACGGCATCTATCGGTTGGAATGGGCTTGCCGCGCCCGCTGTACCCCGCCCCCGCATGGAGCAGCAGAGCACTCAATGTGGCACCAAAATTCTAAAAATGCCCGAAAATCGGCAAAATCTACTGTTTTTGCCCGCAATTTTAGCATTTTTTACTGATTTTTCGTAAAAAAATCAAATTTTCTTCAAATTTAGCTTGACGTTTCCTGCATGAAAGAGTATACTTGGCAGCACCCCGCAACGGGGAGCCCGAACGAGAGCGGCGAACGCCGCGCTAAACCGGGCAAGGCGATTTTCTAAGTCTGAGACTTTCCGAAGCACCAAGGTTCGTTGAGAAACGAACCGGCGGTTATCAACCTTACCGCGTGGGGTGCTTGGAGAGGAAAAAGAGAGGGAAGGAAA
>JAZLFB010000324.1:0-23807 GCA_045615585.1 Akkermansia sp. | reverse complement strand
CGCGCCACCATCGACCGCTGGGCGCACTCTCTTGCCCGCCTGTGTACCACCCCGTGCAGCGTCAATATCAAGCGTACTTCGGTGACTTGGCTGCCCTTTTAGCAGGGTGAAATATCATCATCCGTATAATGATATTTCGCGGATGCGTCGAAATCTGCGATGAAATCCCGGATTTCTTACGGCTTCGGGTCCCAACCGTTGTGCTGAAGCTCATCGTACATGCTCTGCACCTTGGCCTTGCCGTCGGCATCCAAATCCAACTGCGCCATGCGCAGGTATTTTTCGGCCTGTCGGGCATCGGCGGGCAGATTGGTGCCGCCCTTGGCTGTGATGTAGGCTAAATACACATAGGCTTCGGTAGCGCCCATGGCGGCGGCTTCCTGCAAAATTTCGGCGGCTTTGGCCGCATCTGCGGGTACGCCGCAGCCGTTGTACAGCGCGTAGGCCAGCAGAATCACCGCATCGGGGCGACCTGCATTGGCAGCGGCATTCAGGTGGTACAGACCCTCCTGCTCATTCTTCGCCACGCCCAGACCTCGCAGCAGCATCAGCCCCTTGGCCAACCCACAGGCTGCATTGCCCAGCTTGGCACCGTGACTGAAATGCCTGTAGGCGCGGGCAGCATCCTGCGGCAGACCGAAACGCCCCTCGTAGTAGGCGCGCCCCAGCCAGAAATGAGCGGCGTAGCTGCCGTTCATGCCTGCCAGCTTAATCAGGTGGCGACCCGCCTTCTCATCGTGCTTCAGGTTGTTCTCCGTCATCACGGCGGCATCTTCGGGGCTTTCCACCAGCACCGAACCCAGTGTCAGCATGGCCTCCGCATGGTGTAGCTTGATGGCCGTGGCCAGCAGCTCATAGCTTTGGCGCGTGCCGTTCTGCTTGGAGACAAGGGCGGAAAGCGTGTACATGCCCTCGGGGTTGCCCAGCTCTGCCGCCTTCTTGAACCACGCAAAGGCATCCGTACCCTTTTCCGCCAGCGTGCCGATGTAGTACACCACGTGGTCGTTGCCGCGGTCAATCTCCGCCTTCACTTCGGGGCGGCCTTTGTCCTCAAACTTCTCTAAGCGACCCGAATATTGCAGCCACTTGAAGCGGGGCAGGGGGGTGCCGCTCTTGCAGGCTTCCATCAGGTAGCGTTCGGCTCCCTTTTCATCCTTGGTGACACCGATACCGTTTTTCAGGCAGATATACACGTTGATTTTAGCGGGGTCATAACCCGCATCCGCCGCCTTGCGCACCAAGGCGTAGGCTGCTTTCGTTTCGGGGGAGACCAGCTTATCGGCAGGTATGTTGCTGAGCGTTACATCCGCCATGTACTGCCGGGCGGCGGCGTAGCCCTCATCGGCGGCTTTTTTCATCCATGATTCCACGGCAAATTCATCGTTGGTCGTGCGCAGAATCACCTCCATGGCGGGGCAGAAGTCGTAGGCGTTCTTCTCGGCCTGTTCCTTGAGCTTTTGGGTGAAGGTGGCGTACTCCTGCGGGTGGGCGGCGGGCGTGGTGTCTGCCGCGGCGGGTTCATCGGGCGAGTATGTGTATTCCCCCGACTTGACAGGGACGGGTGCGGGGGCTTCTGCCGTTGTTTCCGTAGCGGCGGTCGGTGCAGCAGCGGCTTTGGCAGGGGGCAGGAACTTGCTGACGGCAGCGGTAAAATCGGCATCGGCAGCTGCTGCCTGCAACAGCAGCGCGGCACAGGCAGGGAAAGAGAACAAGGGAAGCGTGGACTTCATGCCCGCTATTGTAGAACGCCCCCCGACTGTAAGCAAGCCAAAAGAAAGGCATGATGAGGAAGTTTCAACCTCCTGAGCTTTTCCCTCTTCTTGACACATAAGCCCCTGCGTGGTACGATGTTGCCCGATGAGACAATGCTGCACAGCTCTGGCGGTGTTGGCGGCGGTGGGGTGGTTTGCAGACCCTGCTGCGGCTGCTCCTGCCGCACCGTGTCGCCATGCGGCGGCACATGAACTGGTGCTGCACACCGCGGCGGTGGAGCGCCTGCTGCGCTCGGTGTCGGATAAAGAGAGCGCCGACCGTGCCGCAAAGGGCTTGCGAAGCGAGTTCGAGGCGATGAAAGCGGGGCTGGAAAAATTGGCGGCACAGGGGGCGGAAAACCCTGCCGATATGCAGGAGCTGTCGCGCACCATGCGCCGCCTCACCTACATGACGCAGTCGTACATCCCCATCATCAAACGCTTGGATGAGGTGAACGCCTATGGTTCGGAGGAGCTGCTGACCGTGTTGCACCTCTACAAACAGGCGGCGGGTACATCTGT
The DNA here is from genome assembly GCA_045615585.1 of Akkermansia sp. Taxonomy (GTDB): domain Bacteria; phylum Verrucomicrobiota; class Verrucomicrobiia; order Verrucomicrobiales; family Akkermansiaceae; genus Akkermansia. The sequence goes on along the minus strand of JAZLFB010000324.1, from coordinate 21,534 downwards.
GGCTGCCCCCGCGCCCGATTCTCCTGTGCTGGTCGCTTACACAGATTGGGAGGACGCCCTATCCGATGTGTTGTACCACTTGCGCAAGGTGCAGTCGCCCGCCGCGGCGGCAAGTTCCTTGCACCCGCTGCAGGAATCCCTGCGCTGTCTCCAAGCGGCACATTTTGCCGTGCAACCGTTTTGCGGCGTTCCCCTGTCAGAACCCGAGCAGCGTGAACTGACCCCTATTTTGAGCCATATTGAGAAACAACGAGCCGCGATTCATGCGGAAAAAGACCGCCTGCATGCCGCGCGTTGTTACGGCAATCCCGATTTGCCCGCCCTGTTGGATGCCGCGGAACAGGCGGCAGAGTGAGTGCCTGTTGTTTGTCTGAACTGCCGTTGAGTCAGCGTACGGTTACGGCACCATCAATGCCTCTCGGTTCACAAAATACACCGCGCCGAGAATGCAGAGAAACGCCCACAGGTAATCCCATTTCCACTGCTCGCCCATGTAGAAAATCATGAAAGGCACGAAAACGGCGAGAGAAATGCCCTCCTGCATGATTTTGAGCCGCGCCAGCGACAGCCCTGCCGCGCGACCGATGTGGTTGGCAGGCACCATGAAACAGTATTCAAAAAAGGCGAGACCCCAGCTCATCAGCACCAGTTTCCACCACGCATGGGCGGCTGCTTCACCGGGTTTGCGCAGAAAGCCGTACCAAGCGAAGGTCATAAAGGTATTGCTGATACAGAGCAGGGCGACAGAGGAGAACAGTTTCAACATGGCGGTGCCACCCACTATAGCACGCCGCCGCGCTCTGTCAACCGTAATTCAGAAGGCGCGGTCACATATTTTGCTTGCCGCCTACGCTTGAAAAAGGTACATTAGGGGCGTATGAAGGTACACACCATTCTTGCCCTTGCCGCTGCGGCAGCTCCCGCCGTGGCCGAACTGCCCCCCGCCATCCCCGCCGGACCTGTCACTTACGATTCCGTCTCCTACGAGGAACCTGCGCCCGCGCCGTTTGTTGAGACCGCCCCTGTCGAGGTGCCTGCTGCGCCTCTCGCGCCGATGACCGCCCCCTCCTCTTCCGAGACCAACGGCAGCATCAACTTCAATCTCTACACCTCTAACTACCAAGTGCGCGGCATGGGTGTGACCGACCGCCTGAGCCGGCACGGTTTCTCTTCGGTAGACGGCAGCTACACCTTCCCCAACCGCAACCTCTTCGGTCGCGGCATTCACCAGCGTATCAGCGGTACGGCGGGTGTTATTTGGGATGCCGCCGATGTGTTGGGCGACACCCCCGTGGTGCAGTTCAACTACGCCGTGGGCAAGGAAATCTTCCCCAACTTGGTGGCAGAGCTTGGCTACTCGCTGCACCGCGGCGGGTTGGAGGGCTACATGGCCCGCCGTTACGACGGCGCCCCCCACCGCGTGACGCAGGATGTCAATTTCTGCCTGTCCTACGATGATCACCAGCGCGGCTTCTTCGGTCACGCCCTGTACGGTCTCGGCTTCCAAGGGCTGAACGGCAGCTTCTTCGATGTGGAGCTGGGTTACCGCTTTGCCGATGTGCTGCCCAACGCCGCCGTGGGTACGGATGTGGAGCTGTCTGCGGGCATGGCCCCCTCCATCGGCTACTGGGGACACAGCGCAGACGGTGTGGATGCCTACCGTATCAGACTCGCGGTGGCTCCGTTCTCGCGCGAAGGTCGCTACGGTCGCGATGCACACGCCTACATCAAGCCGTGGATTCAGACCTCGTGGAGCGGCAACAACGCCAAGAAGATTGACCGCCTGTCTCACCGCAACCCCGTCGACCACTTCCAAATCACCGTGGGCTTAGAGGGCGGTTACCGCTTCTGATAAAATCGGCAGAACTTTTTCACCGGCCTTGGGCGTTGCGGCGCTCAAGGCTGTTCGTTTGCCGTCGTATCCTCCTGCTTCTCCTATTCCCTTGCGCAACAGCTATCGCTGCTTGACGGCGGGGCAGGGGGGGCGTATGATGACAGCGGCTTATGTACACCGGGTTCTTCGACATCTTCTCCATCGGCATCGGTCCGTCCAGTTCTCACACCATGGGTCCCATGCGCGCTGCCGCCCGCTTTGTGGCACAGCTGCGCGAGCGCGTGCTGTTGAAGTCCGTGCGCCGTGTGCGGGTGAATTTGTACGGCTCGCTCGCGCTGACGGGGGAGGGGCACGCCACCCCCGGTGCCGTGGTGTACGGACTGATGGGGTTGGATGCCGAACAGATGGACCCCGCCGAGGTGAAGCGCGATGCCGCCGACCTGCATTTGCTGCTGGGCGGTGAGCACCCCATTGCCTTCTCGCAAGCGCACGATGTGGTGCTGATGATGCAGGAATCCCTGCCCGAACACCCCAACGGCATGCGCTTCTTTGCCTACGGCGAGGGGGATGCCCTGCTGCTGGAGGAGACGTATTTTTCCGTAGGCGGCGGCTCGGTGCGCCGTGCGGATGAGATGAACGAGAAACCCGCCGCCCCGCGTCCTGTTCCCTACGATTTCGGCAGCTGCGATGAGCTGATGCAGCAGTGCGCCGCCCGCCAAGTGAAGGTGGCGGGGTTGGTGATGGCCAACGAATGCACCCTGCATGCGGGGGCGGAGCTGAACGCCCGCATCCGCCTGATTCACCAAGTGATGCAACAGGCTATCGACCGCGGCATGCAGACGGAGGGCAAACTGCCCGGCCCGCTGGGGCTGACGCGCCGCGCCCCCGCCATCTACAAAAATTTGCAGGAGCGCTTTCTGCACAATGATGTGGACCCCCTTGTGATTGTGGACTGGATTAACCTGTGGGCGTTCGCCGTGTCGGAGGAGAATGCCGCAGGCGGTCGCGTGGTGACGGCTCCCACGATGGGTTCGGCGGGCGTCATCCCCGCCGTGTTGCGCTACTTTGTGCGTTTCGGCAGCAAGGGCAGCTCACAGGATTGCCAACGCGGCATCCGCGATTTCCTGCTCACCGCCTCAGCGATTTGCAGCCTGTACCGCGCCAATGCGTCCATTTCGGGGGCAGAGGTCGGCTGCCAGGGTGAGGTGGGCGTGGCGTGCTCGATGGCGGCGGCGGGGCTGACCGCCGCGATGGGCGGCACGAATGCCCAAATTGAAAACGCCGCCGAAATCGCCATGGAGCACAATCTCGGTCTGACCTGCGACCCTGTCTGCGGCTTGGTGCAGGTGCCTTGCATTGAGCGCAACGCCATTGGTGCCGTGAAGGCGGTGAACGCCGCCCGCCTTGCCCTGCGCGGTGACGGCACGCACTTTGTGAGTCTCGATAAAGTGATTGCCACCATGTACGAAACAGGGCGGCACCTCGATGCAGGCTACCGCGAAACCTCCCTCAGCGGCTTGGCGAAAAACGCACTGACGTGCTGAAGCGGCGAATGATGCGGATGTGCTTGTTATCTGACTGAGTATCTGATAAACTGGCAAAAACGTATGGCTAACGGTGATTTCAGAAACGACCTGTATCGAGTTTTTACCTACATTACAGCACTTTCTTTCATGGGGGGAATCTATTGCTGTGCACACTTTCATGAAACGTCGTCCAATCTCTTTTTAACCTGTTTGATTTGCTTTGTCTCCGGGTTGGTCGGGGTTTACCTTTTCCGTAACTACGCCCACAGACAACGCCGCCCACGCCCCCGCTACCGCGAAAGAAATGCCCATCAGATGAGCGCCCGCGCTTTTGTCAGAAAGACAGCCCCCGCTAAGCCCACGCAGACGGCTAAGCCCGCGCCGCCTGTTGACCGCACGCCCTACAACACCCACGCGCCCAAGTCAGACAAGCCTGTATGGCGCAACATCCCCGGACATGCCACCCTGCTGCTGGATACCAACGTGCTGATGTGTCCCGATGAGAATATCCGCAGCTGGTTCGGCTACCTGTTGCACAACGCCAAGCAGCGCGATTGGCACATTGTGGTGCTCGGCGCGGTGTACGAGGAAATCATGCACCACCTGAAACACGGCAATGAGTACAAGGCGAAGGATGCCCGCCTTGCCCGCAACCGTATAGAGCTGATGACGGATGAGCTGGGTGAGTTGATGCAGATGCAGGATTTGAGCAGTCAGGCGGTCACCCCCACGGATGCACATTATGCCGACCCGCAGCTCATCGAGTACATGTGTACCCACAAGCGCTGCTTCCTGTTTTCTTTTGATAACGATTTGAAAATCCGCTGCAAACACCTGATTCGGAACAAACAGCCGAAAAACCGTGTCTTTTCCGAAGAAGATTTTTACGCCTGACGCCTTAAAGGTTGTTGTCTGCGCTGAATGCGGTTAAAACAAAAGCGGTTCAACCATTTGGTTGAACCGCTTCTTAGTAGCCTTTTTGTGACTGTGAATTTTAGCAACTCTAAAAGATTGTATATAAACACATTGCGAAAATTGACGCCATTTTCTGAAAATTACCCCGAAATTTGCCATATCTCATAACGGGTTGCAGACAGTTTCGGAAGTTGTTTGTTTTCAGGGTTTTACAAAACACGTTAACATTACGGGTGCGTGTTCTTATTAAAGCGTCTTGGATAAAAATGTTGTACCTTTGTTAAAAGTGTGGGGAGCATTTAAAGAACTCTGACGAGCCCACACGAAGAATTTTACAGTTTTTCGCGTTTTTTCGTACTCGCTTCGCACGAAAATCGGTGCAGATTCAGACGCATTGCCTCAAAGTAAAAGGAAATCCTCCAAGGGTGCAAAAATAACGAAATAACGAAAAAATGACGTCACTTAAAAATTTAGGCTTGACCTCCTCTATTATTTATGATAGCATCTCTTACCTAGAAGAATCAACCGTAATTAAGTTCACTGAAAAAATGAACAAATGTTGCATACAGTATGTCAAAGTCATACATGCCGTTTATGAATGCTTCGTCTCAGCATACAGAGAAACTTCTCTTTCCCTTGTCTTGAAAAGGGAGCAAGTTCTATTTATTTAAAACTTAAACATTTTTATGAACAAGGACACCGTTTTTAATTTCGGTAAATCTATACTGAAATTATTGAAAGAATCTATCCTAATTTTCTTTTCTTCTTATCGTAGAGATATCATACATGCTATACGAAAAGCGAAAGAAGACGGAGTATCTTCTTACATGAATAATTACGATAGAAAACATGCGAAGATAGCTATTCAGGAGCTTATTGCAAATGCCGATTCGGAGGTCATCTTGCTTTGCCACCGGCTTAGCAGAGATATATATGAAGATGAAGGCACCATTGCCGCGCTTAACAAATTTTTCAGCAAAGATGCTAGCAAAAAAAGGATGGAAGTGTTTGTTCGCGATGCTCACTATGAAGATAGCTTATTTGTTGACGCGTTAAATTACTGGGGAGTAACTATTCATAAGGACGTTAAGAAGAAACTTAAAAACGATAAGAGTGGTGACATATGTTATGTTGATGGTCACATATTACGTATCGAGTCTGATTCCGTAGCACGAAAAGGTACTTTATGCTTTAGTGGTAATAAACGCACCATTGGTTGTCGTAGAGAGCTATCGGATTACATCTCTGAAGCGAACACTTTGAAAGATAGCGTGTTAAAGAAAAAGGATTTGAAGAAGTAGAAAACACATGAAGCTAGTAAGCTTGAGAGTATGGTTAATTATAATACTTTCCGTTTTGGTGTTGTCACTAATTTACTTCGAAATTAACGATTCCAGCCCCGCTTTCTCTCTTTCTCAAAACGACATTACAAGTTTCATAATTTTTGTTATATCTGTTTCCCTCTGCTCAGCTTTTTTTAGAACGAATGTTGGGTCGCTTTCATCTAGAAGTGCTGTTCTATGCTCTCGCATCTTCAAATATGTTACACTTATTAGAAATAAAATCTTAACATTTAACTACTGTTGGACATACGAAGGTTTTATCATTAGAGAAGGGAAACAGTTATACGGAGTTTCATCATTGGATTACAGACAAGCCCTCGATATCCTCATAGAAAAGGATTTGAAATTACTAGCCAAGGAAATAATGGGTACAAAAACCCAAATAACAATTCAAGATATTGCCAAATCTCCTAGCGATACGTATTCACAAGACTTCGTTACTAATGAAATTTCTCTTACTTGGAAAATATACGAAGTCCTGGTGTTTTTACTTACAATTGTGACGATTGTACTATTTGCTCTTGATAAATTGAAGTATGTAGGCCCACTTTATTCGCTATGGCTTCTTCCGATTATTTTTTTAATAATTTGTGTAGTTTCTATTTCTTTGATAAGGAATTGGAGAATGATATATGGAAGAAAGGCTGTACTCTCATGCTTGAGAAATTGGCCTGTGCCGGTAGATATAGTATTACTAAAAAATACAGATACAGTTTTGCAGAAATTGCTTAAATCGGTCAGAATAATAATTCGTAATGTACTCGTCTTTTATTTTGTTAAATACCCAATTTCTTCAATTCATTTGCATCAAATTTACATAAACAGGGACTAAACAGAGATACTAAAAAGACTTTTACTCTATGCTTAATCCTCCGCTTCTCGGGTGAAGTGGAAGCACAGCCCAGAGATTTCACCGTAGCGGCGGGTCAGGAACTTGGCCACGCCGAATGGGATGAGGTCTTCGTTAATCTTGACTTCAATGGTTTTATGCTCACCTGTGCATTTGATGGTGAAGCTTGCTTCGATGTATACGTTCATGGTTGTTTGTGGGGTTAATGGTTGTTGATGTTGGTATGGAAAATTACCCAGTCGGTATTGACTACGCTTGTCGGTGCCAGTGGAAGCCTGGTGTTAAGGGCTTGTATCAGAATGCGGTTGATACCGCATTCTTCTAATACAAGGTATAGTTCGTCTCCGGTCTCCCCCGGATTCAGCCATTCGCGTTTGATGCGGACTATGTCGCCTCTTTTTATGGATTGTGTGTATTCCTCAAACTACGCATAAATACAGAATATGACGCAATAACAACTTTCGTCTACAATGTAATTCTGCTTATATATAAGAGTCATGACAAGATTTTGTTTTTACTTATTATTTATTCTTAACACTTTATTCTGCATAGGAGGGGCTAGACTCATGGCCGTGGGTAAAACTGGAGCTGTATCTATTATGAATAATTTGTTTGTTGCATCTTGCATCGGAGTACTAGTGAGCATTCTCACGTTGTATAGCTACAAAAAGTTACTAATGATAAAACCAAAGATTCATCAAAAATAATTGCTCCAACATCCCATAACATAAGCCAAACGATGACAAAGCTTTCGATGCTCTTGCTAAGAGCAAGCGATAAATATTAGGGCGGTTTTCTGGCAACGATATCAAGTCATAAGCTTCCTGAAATTACCTATGGCTCTCCATCTGAGGTTCGTGAGGGGTGGTATTATGATTTTTACCAGATGTGTTGACCGCAAGCTGTATGACCAGCTAACGTTAACGCCTTATGTTATACATTGGCAACAAGTCCTTTCTTAAATTTCTAAAATCCATTATCAACCGAACTAAAGGTGAGTAAAAAAAGAGCTTATATAGCACCGAGAAAAAGCCGGAGTTGAACCGGCTGAAAGGGGAGGTTTATTCACCCCGGCGCTTGGTAGGAAGCCCGAAGAAGTTGTTACCTCCGATTTGGTAGCCGGTGGCTTTCCAACTGATGTGGGTGAGGGTTGGGTATTCCTCTCCATTCCACTTGTAGCCGCTGTCGAGTACGTCTACCTCGATGAGCGTGCCTTTGTAGATGCGTATCAGCTGGTCGCCGGGTTCCAATTTGAGGTCTTTACTCTCAGGAGTGATGCTCACCGGAGCTTGGCCAGCCTTTTTCAGATTATAGGTGGTCAGCTTGATTTCTACCACTTTGGCAGCTTCCGGTTTAGTAGGCTCAACGATGGATTCCTGTGCCGGGGCTTCGGCGGTCGGCTCCACGTCCGTCACGGGCTCGTTTAATTCTTCTGCAAGCTCGGCTTCGCGGGCTTCTTCGACTTCTTGCCACAGGGCGGCTTCGATTTCAGCATCGTTGGGAGTTTCTGTCTGAGACTGCTGCTCTTCTTCGTCCATCAGCCACGGGGGAATAACCTCTACGCGTTGAATCGCCTCGTTGGTTGACCTGCGGCGAGGTTTGCGCTCAGGGGCGCTCAGCGTGACCTTGAACAGCTTTTCCACCATTTCCCGGTGTTTGGTATGGGGCAGCGTATATTCGCCGGATATGACCAGCTCTGTGAGCGGCTTGGCAATCTTGCGGTCTTTGGTGAACGCCCCGCGAATATGCTGGCACAGGTAGGTGACTTTCTTGTTTCGCTTTTCCACGAGGGCGCGGTAGGTGGTCCCGCTGGCGCTCTTCACGCGGACTTCGATGTCTGCGCTTACCGACTTTGCTTTGCTTGTCTTCTTATTCATAAAAACAGGGGGTAAAAAGTTCCTTTGTATAGTATAAGCCGTTTATTATAAATATGTAAGGTTTTTATTGCTTTTTCTTTTGTGACTGTGAATCAAAATTGGATGACTTTTTCCGTTATGAGAAAATCGTCACAAAAGACTCATTTTCAATACTTGCAAGGCAAGCAATGTGATTTGACTGATAGACGCCGATTTTTGCTATTTAAGCTACGGATATTCAGCTAATTGCATGTAATGTGACTGGAACCGCACGAGTCAAAGCGAGTCCTTTTGGCTGCAAAACGGGGTATAAATATGAACAAAATCAGCCCGGAAAGTCCGGTTTGCGTTATGAGTTGCGATTTTATAACCCGCTGAAATCAAGGCACAAAAAAGGAGCGGTCGTTACCATTTTGTCTTGGTTACGACCGCTCCCATAATAGCAGGGAGGTGATTTGAACACCCGACCAAAGGCTTATGAGTCCTCTGCTCTACCACTGAGCTACCCTGCCATCTGTGACGTGCTGCAAGCAGCGCGTGCGCCGATAATACAGGGAAGCCCGCTCTTTTGCAAGACTAAAAGTAAAAATTTTTGACATTTTTTGCAAAAAGATGCAAAAATCGCCGCATCGGGGCGGGCTTGGCTTGCCGCGCGGGGGCTTTTGTGAGAGAATGGGGGCATGACAGAGCAGGGCAACGAAACGATTGCAGCCTTGGCCACGCCCGTGGGCACGGGCGCGCTGGCCGTGTTGCGCGTGAGCGGTGAGAAAGCACATGAGGTTGTACAAGCCTGTACAGGCGGGCGCGTGTTGCAGCCGCGCCGCGCCACGCTGGTGCGCGTGCTTGCGGCAGACGGTCATGTGTTGGATGAAGCCGTGGCTACCTACTTTGCCGCCCCTGCCAGTTTCACGGGCGAGGACACCGTAGAGCTATCCTGCCACGGCGGTATGCTGGTGACACAGCGCGTGCTGGAGCGTCTGCTGGCCTGTGGCGCCCGCCCCGCTGAGCCGGGCGAGTTCTCCCGCCGCGCCTTTGAAAACGGCCGTATGGATTTAACCCAGGCCGAGGCCGTGATGGATGTCATCTCGGCGGGCAGCGACTTGGCTCTGCGAGCCGCGCAGGACCAGCTGCACGGTGCCGTGAGCCGCCGTGTAGAAGCCGCCGCCGACCGTCTCATCAGCGTGACGGCGCATGTGGAAGCCTACATTGATTTTCCTGAAGAGGACATTGCCCCCGACACCGTGGACACGCTGACGGCGCAGACCGATGCCGTGGCGGCGGAACTCCGCGACCTGCTCGCCACGGCGGATGAGGGCCGCGTGCTGCGCGAGGGCGTACGCACCGCCATTGTCGGCGCGCCCAACGTAGGCAAATCCAGCCTCATGAACATGCTGCTGGGCTACGACCGCGCCATTGTGAGCGGCGTGGCGGGCACCACGCGCGATACCATTGAAGAGAAGGTGAATCTGGGCGGGCTGTGCCTGCGCCTGATCGATACGGCGGGGCTGCACGAAAGCGCCGATGCTGTGGAACAGGCGGGCATGGAACGCAGCCGCCGCGCGGGTGCCGCCGCTGATTTGCTGTTGGAGGTGGCGGATGCCACCCAACCCCGCCGCCCCTTGGAGCTGCCCGAAACAGGCGCGGTACACCTGACCGTGCTCAACAAATGTGATTTACCCCTGCACCCCGATTGGGTGGGGGATACCGCCGCCATCCGCCTTTCCTGCCGCACAGGGCAGGGACGCACAGACTTGGAACAGGTCGTCTGCGCCCGCTTTGTGCAGCAGCACGGCGCGCACGACACCATCACCGCCATCAACACCCGCCACCGCCACGCCCTGCAACAGGCTGCGGAAGCGTTGGGTGAAGCCCGCGCCTCTCTGCAAGCGGGGGAAAGCCCGGAGTTCACCGCCGTCTATCTGCGCGCCGCGCTCGATGCCCTCGGCAGCGTGACCGGTCGCATTGATACGGAGGATGTGCTCTCCCGCGTGTTCTCCACCTTCTGCCTGGGTAAGTGATAACATAAAGGTCGCGCTTTGTCGGTGCGGCACCTGATTTTCCTTGACTCTTTCAAGGGATTGTGATAGCTTTCTCCCAGCGGACACAGACGCCGCGTAACGTATTTTTCCTCCATGTCCACCGAACTTCCGCAACGAGCTTTCAGTACCCGCCGTGGCAGCTATGTCACGGTTGTGGCCGCAACGTACAACGAAAAATACACCGATGCCTTGGTGGACAACTGCGTGGCCGAGCTGCAGGAGGCAGCCCCCATGGTGGATATCGAGGTGGTGCGTGTGCCCGGCGCGTTTGAGGTACCCATGATGGTGCGCCGCTCCATTGTTAAGCCCACCAAGGGCGAAGCCCCCGCCGCCGTCATTGCCTTGGGTGTCATTCTGCGCGGCAGCACGGCACATGCCGACCTCATCGGCAGCGCGATTACCGATAAACTGCTCGATATTTCCTGTGAAACGCTGGTGCCCGTGGTGCATGAGGTGCTGCTGCTTAACGATGAACAGCAAGCCTTTGCCCGTTGCGTGGCCGCCGCCCTGAACCGCGGTCGTGAAGCCGCCCGCGCCGCCATCCGCATGATGGATGTGATGGAAGAGCAGGACGACCTGGGCCGCGTTGCCGCCCGCGCCAATCGTATCAATCCCACCGGTTCCCTTCTCTGATTCTGCCATGAAATCCAACGTTCTTACCCCCGGTCATGTGCGCCGCCGTGCGCTGAATCTGGTTTACGCCGTGCTGGCCAACGGCAACACCCCCGCCGAGTTCGATTACGACCTGTTCTGGGAGATTTCCTGCGAGAAGGAGACAGATCACTTCCGCACCGCGCATGCCAAGGCGGTGCTGCATGTGGCGCGCTTCTCGGCGGATTCCGCCCGCCTGTTGGCCGAGCGTGCCGAAAACCTTGAGAACACCCTGCACGGCGACCTGACCACCGCCGCCCTGCGCGAGGAAGCCGCCCACTACGCCAAGCAGTCCGCCGCGTTGGATTCCTCGCTCGCCGCCCTGCAATACACGCTGAACGACAAGCGCCGCGAGACGACCGACCAGCTCGCTCTCTGCACGAAAGACACGCTCACGCTTGCCAAAGCCGTTGCGGGCTTGGGTGAGGAGCTTCTCATCCATCTGGCGGATGCCGTGGTGTACCGCAACGTGACCGAACCCCTTTCTGCCGTGGTGCGCCGCCGCGGGCGTTTGGCTGCTGCTGTGGCTGCCCTTGCCGACCCGCTGACGCTGGGCGATGAGAAAGATTTTGCCAGCCTGCACCGCCAAGCGCGAGAGCTGAAAGAGATGCGCCCCGCCGCCGAAGCTCTGGCCAAGGCGGTGATGAGCCACATGCCCGAAATGGACGCGCAGCTGGAAACGCTGCTCGCCCACTACACGACCGAGCGTCTGGATTTGGTGGACAAGGCCATCCTCTACATCGCCCTGCACGAGTTGCAGGTGAACAAGCTTGAGGTCGCCATCGTGGTGTCCGAAGCCACCGCCCTTGCCCACGCCTACTCCGGCAGCAAGAGCGCGCCGTTCATCCACGGCATCATTGCCGCCGCCGCCAAAGCCTGATAGTTACCCCTTACCCTGACCGACCGCCATGGCCAACTTCTTCAACCGCCTGATGGACAAATTCCTCGGTGAACCCGAAATTGATTGGGATGAGCTGGAGGCTGACCTCGTTTCCGCCGACATCGGCGCCAAGCGTGTGCTGCCGTTGGTGGAGGAGTTGCAGGACAAGGATGATCAGGATGCCTGCGACATTGTAGACCACATCAAGGCACAGCTCCGCAGCGCCTTCCCCGCCGATTTGCCGCAGCTGCCGCAGCCGCAGACGGCGGAGAACGGCACCAAACGCCCCGTGGTGATTCTGATGGTGGGCGTGAACGGCGCGGGCAAGACCACGACTTCCGCCAAGCTGGCTTACCGTCTGCAAAAGCAGGGTAAGCGCGTGTTGTTGGCTGCGGCGGATACCTTCCGTGCCGCCGCTGTGGAGCAGCTGGAAAGCTGGGCAACCAAGCTGGCGGTGCCGCTGTACAAGGGGCGCCCCAACCAAGACCCCGCTTCCGTGTGCTACGAAGCGCACACCCGCGCTCTGAACGAAGGGGCGGATTACCTGATTTGCGACACGGCGGGGCGTTTGCACACCCGCCACAACCTGATGGAAGAGCTGGCGAAAATCCGCCGCTCCATCGCCAAGCAGGATGAAAGCGCCCCCCACGCCTGTTATCTGGTGGTGGATGCCACCACGGGCGGCAACGCCTTGATGCAGGCGCGCGAGTTCCACAAAGCCACCCCGCTGGATGCCGTGGTCATCACCAAGATGGACGGCAGCGGCAAGGGCGGCGTGGCGGTCGCCATTCAGGATGAGCTGGCGATTTCCCCCATCTTCCTCGGCGTGGGTGAGGGCAAGGACGATTTGCGCCCCTTCCGCACGGACGAATACGTTGACACCCTGCTGTAACCATGGATTGCCTGTTGGAATACACGCCCGCCGCCTTGGCGCAGCTGATGGCGGACATGGGGCAGAAGGCCTACCGCGCCACCCAGTTGGGAGAGTGGATTTGGAAACGCCGCGCGACGGATTTCGCCGAAATGACCAATCTGCCGCCCGCCCTGCGCGCGCAGTTGGCAGAGCGTTTTACCCTACGCCCCTTGCAGGTGGTGGAGGTGCATGAAAGCCAAAACGGCACGGCCACCAAGAAATTCCTCTCCCGCATGCAGGACGGTCACTGTGTGGAATCCGTCATCATCCCCGCTGCGGTGGGGCAGGGCGGTGCGCACAGCGGTCGCATCACGCTTTGTGTTTCCTCGCAGGTGGGGTGCGCGTTCGGCTGCAAGTTTTGTGCCAGCGGGCTGCTGGGGTTGACCCGCAACCTGACCGCCTCCGAGATTCTGGGGCAGATTCTCGCGGCAGAGGACATCAGCGGCGAGCGCGTGGACAATTTGGTGTTCATGGGCATGGGCGAACCCCTTGCCAATATCGACAATCTGCTCTTGTCGCTCACGCAAATCATGGAGCCGCACGCCCTCAACATCGGCGCGCGCCACATCACCATTTCCACCAGCGGCAACGTGCCGGGGCTGAAACGCTTGGCTGCGTTCGGCAAGCCCCTGCGCTTGGCGGTGTCGCTGCACGGCGCGTCGGACGACGTGCGCGCCCGCGTGATGCCGGTGAACCGCAAGTGGCCGCTGGGCGAGCTGGTGCCTGCCCTCCAGGAATGGAACCGCACGGGTAAGCACATGATAACGCTGGAGTATATCCTCATTCAGGATGTCAACGCCATGCTGCCCGAAGCCAAGAAACTGGCCGCCATCGCCCGCACGCTCAACGCCAAGGTCAATCTCATCCCCTACAACACGGTGGAGGGGCTGCCGTGGGTACGCCCGAGCGAGGAGGATTGCAAAGCTTTTTGTCGTGCGCTCATCCGCGAGCATATCCCCGTCACCATGCGCTACGAAAAGGGGCATGACATTAACGCCGCCTGCGGTCAGCTGCGTCTCCGCCGCGAAAAGGGTGAAACGCCCGCAGAAAACCAATAAACGCACTCTGTCGCCATGAAATACGCCTTGCTTTCCCTCGCACTTCTCTGCTGCCCTCTGACGGTTTCGGCGGCGCAGCCCGATGCCGTGGCGCAGTATGAACAACACCTGTCGCAGTCCTTCGCGCAGCTCCGCTCGCTGGAAAGCCTGTTGGCGGGGGTGCAATCCGCCGAAACGGCGGAAACGGCAGCCCCGAAGATGGAGGCTCTTCTGACGGACATGGCGCGCTTGGAGAAAGAAAAGGCCAACCTGCCCGATTTGGACGGCTGTTCCCCCGCCGCTCTGCGTCGATTGGAAAAATACAGCGGCAAAGAAAGCTTTGAACTGGCCACCCGCTTGGATGCTCAGCTGCTGCGCCTGCATGATGCCGATTACTACGGCTGCAAAGCTTTACGCCGCGCCGTAGACCGCTTGATCAGCGGCGAGTTTGAGGGGTGAACCCGCCGCGGGGGGGTGTCGACTGCTTACCGTTGCTCTTTCTGCATTTGCAGCAGCATGCTGCGGATGCGGCAGAAGAGGAAGATGATGAGCACCGTAACGCCTGTCAGATAGGCAATCACGGCGTAGCACAGGTGCTGTACCGAGGAGAGGGTGTCATTGATTTTCTTGTCCTGTACAATGCGCTTTACCACGGTATCGCCCAGTTCTTTGGCGTATTCCTTGCCCTCTGCCTTGTAGGCTTCTTTGAGTTCGCGCAGGAACTCGCCGCCGTTTTTATCGGCAGAGGCGTCAATCATTTCCGCCCCCGCGCCCAACAGCCCCGAAATCAGGGCGCGCGTGTCTTGGTGGGCGGCATACAGCGGCAGCACAGCCCAAGCGGCAATGAACAGCAGGATAAGGGAACGAAGGAATTGCTTCATGACTCCATTATACTGCCCTTGCGGTGTCGTTTCAAGCCCATTGAACCAACAAAGAGAAAACGGACACCGTCTCCGGTGTCCGTTTCCACTCAATCAACTCTGAAACTACATGAAAAAAACTTTTTGCTCACCGCTTTCGCGTGGAGCCCCCACACTCGTGGGCTTTCATTAGGGTAGACACCGCCCATGGTAAAAACGTTCAAATTTTTTTCATTTTTTTGTCTGCGACGGGTCAAGGGACCTGCTGATAAAGAGAAAACGGACACCGTTTCCGGTGTCCGTTTCCACTCAATCAACTCTGAAACTACATGAAAAAAACTTTTTGCTCATCGCTTTCGCGTGGAGCCCCCACACTCGTGGGCTTTCATAAGGATAGACACCACCCCCGGGCAAAACGTTCAAAAAAAGTGAGAATTTTTTTATTTTATCACTCATGTGGGTAACAAAAGCAGAAAAAGCCACCCTGCTTGTGTGCAGGGTGGCTTGTGATAAAAGTAGATTTTGGGGAGAGAAATTATTCGATGCTAAAGGGTATGCGCTTCGTTTCAGTCCTTTCGATACCGCGACTCATGCTTTCTGTTTTATAGACATAACCTTCGGTTGCCGAAGTAAAGCGGAGATAGTAGATAACGCCGCTTCTGCTGCCGAACTCCTGCTGCAATGTAGCTGTCAGAGGACCTGTTTTAGTGTATTTGCAGGAATCAGCCCTGCTGCCGTAGCTGTTCCAAATATTGATTGTTCTGCCGTTCGCGTACGTCTGCTCGGAGCGGTAGTAATAGCCGTCAGATGCGCGATAGGCGAATTGATCGCTATACTTATATGAATTATCGCGGAAGATAATCTTCTTATTGTCCATGTTGCCCGGCGAGGCAGGTGCCCAAGAGTTGGCCATTTTCTTGGCTTTTAGCCCCTTTGCTGCAAGTAAATCGGTCGTCTTTTTGGCGCAGTTGTCGTAGGCATAATCCATAGCATTCATGCCGGCGGGGGTCACGGCATTCAGTTGAGCACCATTAGCAATCAGCCATTCCGTTAACTGATAGTCGTTGATATAAGCAGCCAGCATGAGGGGCGTTGCTCCTTTATTGGTACGGGCTTCAATGTTGGCTCCTTTGGCTTTCAATAGCTGTGCAGTCTGCAGAGCACCCGGTTCGTTCATGTAACGGGCGATTAAATGTAAAGCAGACCAGTACTCATTATCGTGAGCGTTTACATCGGCACCCTTGTTGATGAGAAATGCAGCAGCCTGCGCTTGGTTGGAAAAACATGCCTGCAAAAGCGGAGTCCTGTCGCTGTTGCCTCTTTCGTCAATGTTAGAAAAATGTTAGAAAAGGGGCGCAAAACTGCAACACCCCCTGTAGGCAAAACTGCAACACCTAATGCAACACAACTGCAACACCCCCATTGTGCCTTATTGTGGCTCGTTGGCGTAAACCTTAGAAAAACAAAGAACCGTTCACCCTCATTGTTGAGGATAAACGGCTTGATGTAAGTACGGGGGATAGGACTTGAACCTACGACCTCCACCATGTCAAGGTGTTGCTCTACCAACTGAGCTACCTCCGCATGAAGGGGATGGGCAGGGATGGATTCGAACCATCGAAAGCAAACGCTAGCAGATTTACAGTCTGCCCCCTTTGACCGCTCGGGAACCTACCCATTCATGTTGCAAGCCGCGTTGAACAGCGTGCGGCGAGACTTTAACCGATTTGCGCGCTCATTGCAAGCCTTTTTTTCATTTTTTTTAGAAAAAAGTGTGTTTTATGTAAGCTGACTCAAACAAAAAAGCGGTGTACTCTGTGGAGTACACCGCCTTGTGACATATGGTTGTTATTAGGGAACAGCTGTCCAGATGAGGGAGTCATGGTTGTAGGCAGGCGTCTTGAAATCCTCTGCCTTACCCCAAATGTAGCCCTTCATGAGCGACTTCAGCTCTTCGGCATTCGGCTCGGAGAAGTTGGTGCGGAAAAGCTGCAGCGTTTTCGGATCCGTGTTCTTGCCGTTGGTGGTATCCTGAATGAAGAGGACCATACCGAAAGCACCGCCGGGGATTTCGGAGATTAGAATCTCAATCGGGTAGGTGCTGCCCTCCTTGACAGAGAATTCCTTACCGGCCATCAAACCGCCCAGCTCATCATTCCAAGCCTTCGTATCGGGGTGGGGGAAGAATTCATACCCCTTGTGCATTCTGTCTGTGCCGCCCTTGACAATGGCTTCCCATCTCTTGAAATCCTCCATGCCTTTGTTTTTACCGGCAACGTGGGTTTCTTTGTAGGTCTTGCCGAGACCGGGCAGAATGTAACCGGCATCCAGCACAACTTCGCGGTTAAAACGCACGACAAGCGTATCGTCACCCGTACCGACAAAGCGGAACTTACCGGTCTTGGGTGCCTTCACCTTGCCGCGGTAGACGGCCATCCAGCCGGCGGGCTTCACCTTGTCCTTGCACTGGTAAGCCACGGGAGCGTATGCGGCAGAGGCCTGCGGAATGTAGAAATTGGTGGCATACAGCTTGGTGGGGGACTGGTAATACTTGGACAGAGAAGCGGCATTCCAGTTCTTGATGAACTCGTTGATAATGCCGATAACGATGTCCTTGTTGACCGTTCCCTTAGCATCGGCCGTGCCGTTGGGCGCGCCGTTCTTGGTCTGCTTCAAGTCATAGAACGTACCTTCCAAGGCGGAACCGCCGCCGGTGGAGGAACCCATGCCGCTGCCGCCGTCACCCAGACCGTCGCCCAGACCGCCGTCAAGGCCCATGCCGATGTCAAGGCTCATGCCGTCATCGGTGCTGTCATCCATGGGGATATCCACCTGAGCCATCGCCACGGGGGCGGCGGCGTTCGCCACAATCACCGAGGGAGCCACCGTGGTGGAGGGGCTGGACTGCTTGGCGGAAAGTTGGGGCGTGGTGGGCGTGGGGCGGGGCGGAGCATCGTCCGCGGGCTGCACGTAGGAGATGAACTCTGCCTCAGGCTCAATCGCAATCAGGATGACGGTAAAGAACATGATACCGCCGCCGAACAGGATGAACGCAAGACACGCTGCGATGGAGGAGAGCTTGTTGCGCAGCGCGGTGCGGCGCAGCGCAGCCTCAGCCTCTTCACTCATTTGAATGTGTAATGCCATAAGTCAGTATAAAGTTGTTGACGTTCTCTTTTACCATATAGCACTGCCCTTGGCGAGCAGAAAAAGCGAAAATCCCTGTAACAAGTGTGTTACAGGGAGAGATTTGTATGTTTGAAGTTTGATGTTTGAAGTGTTTTAATAATGGCGCGGGCGTGCCCGCGCGGAACTTTCGGAAACAGGTCTGACGCTCGCGTCAGACCTGTTTTGTGATGCTCCGCGCCCCCCTTGCCGTTGCCACACAAAAATCTTCACCCTTTTGGCGGGTTTTCACAAGGGCATAATTAAACCTATTATCATCTGTTACTCTGCGGGTTGCAGATTTTTCAGTACATCATCAAGTATGAAGTAGATGGTGAGATTTTTTCGTCCAAATGCGCCTATTCTGTTAAAATATCTTGATTTTCCTGATTATTTATGATACCTAAGTTCTGTCGGGATAGAGAAAAAACCTCCTGATACTCGGATTCTAACCACACATTCATCACTATGAAAAAACTTGCTCTTATTGCTTGCATCGCTCCCGCCTTTGCCGGTGATGCCACCCCCGTTGTGACGCCTGCGCCCGCAGCTCCCGCCGCTCCAGCAGCCCCCTGCTGCACGCTGGAAATCGGTGCCGGTCACAATTGGGCCTCCAAGGACATCATCAAGCACGATGTCGGCTCCTACAAGTCCGTTGACACCGTGAGCATCGACCTGACCGCCGTTCACGCCCTCACCCCCCGCCACGCCCTCACTTTCCGTCTCGCCGGTGCAGAGGGTGACGAAACGACGCGTCTCGCCAACCGCTACAAGTGGTACCTGCGCACCATCTCCATCATGCCCGGCTACCGCTACACGGCGCCCGTGGGTGAAAAGACCTCCGTCTTTGCCGGTGTGAATGTCGGCGCGGTGAACCAGCGCATTCGCGGGAAGGTGACCGGTGCCGATACCTTCTCTGACGCCGACTCTGCATGGGGCTTCGGTGCCACGGGTGAAGTCGGTGTGAGCTATCAGCTCTGCCCCTGCTCCTCCGTCTTTGCCGCCTACCAGCTCTCCGGCAACACCGCCCGCAACACCATTGACGGCGACATGAAGAACCACCGCCAGATTCACAACGGTGTGCGCGCCGGCGTGAGCCTCAAGTTCTGATAAGCCCGCTTATCACCCTGTTTCGGGGCAGACGGTTCAGACCGTCTGCCCTTTTTGGTTTCGTGTTTTCTGAAGAGGAGCGCTTCGGAACCACCCTGCCGCATGGCAGGGTGATTACGAAGCGCAGGTGGCATGTCTCTTGTACGTCGCTACACCCTCCTTACTTGCGCAGCAAAGCTGCGCGGAAAATTCCAACCTGATAAACCTTAAACCCGATAAACCTCATCAACCTAAAAAAAGCGGTGCACCGCAACGATGCACCGCTTTCGGGTCAATTCTTGTGTTTTGAAATCAGGGAACCGCCGTCCAAATCAGGGAATCGGGGTTGTAGTACGCCACCCGCGCATATTCCGAAATCCACCCCAAATGCAGAACATCACCCTGTCGCCCCCCAAAAAAGAACCCGCCCCCTTGTGAGGGGCGGGCGAAAACTCTTTGGTTGTTTTCAGTATTGCGGCTTACTGCTACCACACAGCGCACCGCGATTGACTCTCGAATGGAACCGAAGTTCCAATCACAGGGACATTCTACACGATAACCGAGATTTGTCAAGAGTGCTGTTGAAAAAATGCCCCGCCTGTTAGAAAACAGGCGGGGCGGGTTGTGATTGTTTACTTGTCTTTCTTGGCGAAGAGCTGACGGAGCAGCATGATACTACCGAGGAAGTAGTATACAATCTTCATTACATTTTCAAGAGTCATGATGTGATTCAGTAATGAGGTTAACATGAGGGCATCGCGCAGGGTGGTAGTCCTTTGCCTTGCCTTGCTGACGAGAAGATAACACCGCGCATGCGGAAACGTGCAGCGCGGGGAGTGTATCACATGCAGCGGGGAACGTAAAGGAAAGGCAATGGGCGCGTAACAACGTACAAGAGACCCCCTCCTTACTTGCGCAGCTTAGCTGCGCGGAAAATTCTAACCTGATAAACCTCATCAACCTAAAAAAAGCGGTGCATCTTTCCGATGCACCGCTTTCGGGTCAATTCTTGGGTCCCGAATTTAGGGAACAGCCACCCAGATAAGGGATTCGGGGTCGTAGGCAGGCACCTTAATCGGCAAATCGGAGCGGGCATGGCTGCCGATGAGCTTCTTCAACTCAGCTTCATCAGGCTGAGAGAAGTTGGTGCGGAAGAGCTGCAGGCTCTTGACATCCTTGGTCTTGCCGTTGGTGGTTTCCTGAATCATGAGCACGGCACCGAAAGCACCGCCGGGGATTTCCGTCACCAGAATCTCGATGGGATACGTCTGACCCTCCTTCACGGAGATTTCCTTACCGGCCATCAGACCGCCCAATTCCTTGTTCCAGTGGGGACAGTCGGGATGGGGGAAGAACTCGTAACCCTTGTGGTACTTGTCACCGGTCTTAATCAGCTCCTCCCAACGCTTGAAGTCGGCGCTGTTGATATTCTTACCGGCCACGTGGCATTCGCCGTTGGTCTTACCGAGGGAGGGAATCATGTAACCGGCTTCCAGCACGATGTCGCGGTTGAAGCGCACGATGACGCATTCGTCACCCGTGCCGACGAAGCGGAACTTACCGGTCTTGGGGGCTTTCACCTTGCCGCGGTATACGGCCATCCAGCCGGCGGGCTTCACCTTGTCCTGGCACTGGTAAGCCACAGGAGCGTAGGAAGCGTTACAGGCGGGGATGCAGAAGTTAGAGGCGTACAGCTTGGTGGGGGACTGGTAGTACTTGTTGAGAGAGCTGGCATTCCAGCCCTTGGTAACAAAGTCGTTGATGATGGACAGCACGGCATCCTTGTTCACCACATTCTGTGCATTGGCGTTGCCGTTGGGGGCACCGTTCTTGGTCTGTTTCAAGTCGTAGAACGTGCCTTCCAGCGCGGAACCGCCGCCTTGGGAGGAACCGAAGCCGCTGCCGCCGTCACCCAGACCGTCGCCCAGACCGCCGTCAAGGCCCATGCCGATGTCAAGGCTCATGCCGTCATCGGTGCTGTCATCCATGGGGATATCCACCTGCGCCATCGCCACGGGGGCAGCGGCATTCGCCACAATCACCGAGGGAGCCACCGTGTTGGAGGGGCTGGACTGCTTGGCGGAAAGTTGGGGCGTGGTGGGCGTGGGGCGGGGCGGAGCATCGTCCGCGGGCTGCACGTAGGAAATGAACTCTGCCTCAGGTTCAATCGCAATCAGGATGACGGTAAAGAACATGATACCGCCGCCGAACAGGATGAACGCAAGACACGCCGCGATGGAGGAGAGCTTGTTGCGCAACGCGGTGCGGCGCAGCTCGGCCTCTGCCTCTTCACTCATTTGAATGTGTAATGCCATAAGTCGTGATTAAAGTGGTTGATGCTTATCTTTTACCACAACACCCCCGCCAAGGCGAGCAGAAAAACCCGCAGGAGTGTTACAAGTGTGTAACAGAGGGGATTTATAATTTTTAATTTATAATCATTACCATCCCATAGAGCCGACGATGAGTCGGCTCTATCTGTATATACAGGGGTTTGTGAGGTACTATTTTGAAAAATAGGGTTTAGAACTTTTTTGCGAAAACAGACTCAAATGGCCATGTGCTGTCCCATATCA
>JAZLFB010000323.1:0-2792 GCA_045615585.1 Akkermansia sp. | reverse complement strand
GGGGGGGGGGGGGTGGGGGGGGGGGGGGGCGGGGGCTGCCGAACACGGCGGCGGGGGCCATGATGATGCTCTTTTCGGCGGTGTCGGCGGCCAGCTGCGCCCATTCGGCGCGTAGGGTATTGTGGTACAGCGCGGCACCGGGTTCCGCCGCAGGGGGGCAGAGAATCGCCATGTCGGGCGCAAGTTGGTGCAGGGCGATGCGGGCAGACTGACTGTCCAGAAGTCCGCTCTCCTTATCCAGCAGCCCGCCGGGGCAGAGCAGCTGGTGCGGCAGCGCGGCGGCGGACAGGCGGGTGAGCAGGCGCGGGCTGTTGGTGATGAGGGTGCAGGGCTTGTCCTCCTGCATGAGTCGGGCGGCCAAGGCGACCGAAAGGGGGTCGTTTTCCAGAAAGAGGGTCATGCCCGCTTCAACCGCTTCTGCCGCAAGGGCGGCGAGCTGGCAGTCCAGCCGCGCGGCGTCCTCGCTGCCGTGTTGGGGCAGAATGTAGCGCGCCCCGCCGTGCACGCGTTTGAGCAAGCCCTGCTGCTGCATGGCTACCAAATCGGTGCGGATGGTTTCATCCGTCACGCCCAGTTCACGCGCCACCGTGGCGGAGTGTAAGCTGCCCTGCCGCTGCAACAGACGCAGGAGATAGGCGCGGCGTTCGTGGGCAACGTACATGGGGAAAATCAGGCTTGCAGGGTGCCGGAAAAATCATCCAGCTGCGAGATGAGCGCCCCCGCCGCTTCGCGGATGAGGGCGGTTTCCTGCCCCGCAGGGTTGTCGAACAGGGTGGGCAGGGCGCTGATGCGGCTGCTCAGAATGTGGAGTCGGCGCATCGCCAGCTCCGTAGAAAACTGCTTTTGCTTGGTCAGCAGAATGGTGGCGAGAATGTGCGAAACAATGGCGGCGTAGCCGTTGATAAAGCGCTCTGCCTCTTGCGAGACGGGGCGACCGTTGCCCTGCTGCATGAGCTGCTTCTGCACAATGCCGGTCATGCGCGAGGTGGCGGTGAACAGGGGGTGGTGCATGGCGCGCTTCACGGCGCGGGCGTATTCGGGTTCCAGAAAATCCGTCACTTCCCATTCGTGTGCCTGTTCCGCGCTGTCGGGCGGCAGGTGGGCTTCGTCCTCCATCGCCTGTTGCTCCAGAATGTCGGTGCGCCCCATCACAAAGGCTTCATCGCTGCGGCGGGTGCGGCTGTAGCGGTATTTCTCCTGCACGGTGGGGAAGATAGCCATGCCCGCTTCGGCATAGTTGAGCCGCGTATCCCACACACAGGCGGGGAAGCCGCTCTCGCGGATGTCCGCCATGGCGGGTCCGCAGAATTGGCTGCGGTTCACGGCGACATGGGCGCGCAGGTGCTCCATGTTCTCCAACGCTTGCAGGTTGGCTTCCTCCCACGTCATTTGCCATTGGGGCAGGGAGAGGTCGTAGGTGAAATCGCTGCTCTCGATGAGGATGCGCATCTCCGTGCCGGGGAACAGCTCCAGCGACAGCATGTTGCAGAGGGCGCGGCGGTTGTCGCGCTCCGGCACGCGGCGGGAGAGCGTAAAGTCGCCCAACAGCACGGGGCGGCGGTCGGCGCGCATGCGGCGCAGCACGGGGTGTTCCTGCTGCTGTTCCGCCACATGGGCGTTGTTGGTGAACGCCACGCGGCAGCCCGCAATGTCTTGCAGACAGTTGCCCTCCAACGCGTATTCCAGCGGCTCGCCGCCGTCAATCCCCCACAGTTGCAGGGTGACATGCCCCCGCACGGTGTTGTCGATAACACCGCGGACAATCAGGGGTGACAAAGAGGCGAGCATGAAAGGGAATTTATAATTTTTAATTTATAATTGATAAAGTAGGAAGTTCGCGCGCTTCGCGCGGGAGGATAAGAAAACGGGTTGCAGCAGCTCTTTATTCTGTTTCTCCGTGCCGTAGGCACGCAAATTTAAAACTTTATAAATTATAAATTCTAAATTTTAAATTGACAATGTGATTTTCGGCAGCGTCGCCGCCAGTTTTTCAACGGCTTCGGGGGCGTTCATCAGCTCTACCACGGCATCCCAGCGGCCATGCATCAGGGCTTCGCGGGGTTCGGCGGGCATGGTGACGGGAATGGAAAGCTTGGGGCAGGAGAGGGTCATCGTCTCCAGATTGAGCGTCCATTCGGTTTCGGGCTCGGCGGTCGTCAGCTCCATGGCGGCGGCGATATCCTCTCGCTTGGCACCCACGCAGGGCAGACCGATGCCCGTGCTGTTGCCGAAAAAGATTTCCGCAAAGGTTTCCGCCACAATGGCCTTGATACCCGAACGCTTGATGGCCTGCGGCGCGTGCTCGCGCGAGGAGCCGCAGCCGAAGTTCTCGCCGCCCAGAATGATGGATGCACCCGCGTGCTGCGGGGCATCAATGGGGTGGCCCGTGGAGGAGCCGTCGGCGTTGAAACGCTCGTCGTAGAACATGGTGCCCGCCAGCTCATCGAAGGTGAGACAGGTCAGGAAGCGGGCGGGGATGATGCGGTCGGTGTCCATATCCGCACCCGCCACGGGTACGGCCTTGCCGCAAATGGTCTTAAACTGTGTAAGAGGCATGAGGAAAAAGTTGGAAGTTTGAAGTTGAAAGTTGGAAGTGTAAATTTAGGCTCGCTTCGCTCGCGGGGAAAGAGATAAATCTTCCGCGCCGTAGGCGCGGCGAACTTTTACTTTATAAATTATAAATTCTAAATTATAAATTCCCAAATACTTCTCTTGGGTCGGAGACGGTGCCTGTCACGGCGGCGGCTGCGGCCATCAGCGGGCTCATCAGCAGGGTGCGACCCGTGGGGCTG
>JAZLFB010000322.1:0-7559 GCA_045615585.1 Akkermansia sp. | reverse complement strand
GAAATGCTCAAGAAGGACGTGCAGCTCATCATGATCAGCGCAGACCAGCAGCCGGAGGCCGCCACCCACTTCATGAAGCGCAACCGCGGTGATTTCCCCTGCATCATGGGCAACCCCACCACGGAAACCCAGAAGCTGCCCCGCTACCGTAACACCAACGCCATTCCCCAGGCCATCCTGGTGGACGCCGCCGGCAACATCATCACCATCGGCCGCGGCCAGGATATCATCGGCAACTGGCAGAACCTCATCAAGAAAAAGTAAGCCCCCACACCTATTTTGTCAATTTGCTCGCTGCTGGGGATTGAGTTGCGGGCAGAAACCCAGGTGAGGAATGGTGATGGACAACCTCCCGATATACCACGGAGATTAGGCCGTGGGCATCAATTTCCTATCGGAAAAATCGGGGAAAGAACCCTCGGAGCGACGCGAAATCATGGTGCATCCCGAGAGCAAAAACGGCACGTCTACCATCACAAGAGACAACGTTAGCGCCCTATTTGCGTGATACCGCCTTTATGAGTATGCCTTGGTACGATGACCAGCGGGCTGAGGTTCCGTATTTCTCCTGCATTGCCGCTTTAACAGCCAACAATACAGAAACGATTTCAGCACGCCCCATTTTAACAGCGGTATGCAAGGGGGTACTATCAGTAATATCTTTAGCAAAGATAGAAGCCCCGGCAGCCAGCATTATTTTGACTAACTGCATATGTCCTTGTTGACAGGCCGCATGGAGAGGGGTCCAGCTATCATTGTCCTTTGCATTGACATCTGCCCCGGCCGCTATGAGTGCCTGAGCCTTTTCGGCATACCCCCTGAAACAGGCATCGCTCAGAGGAGGAGCTCCATTCGAGTTTCGCGCGTTGACATCCGCACCTGCCTCCACAAGAACACGCACCGCTTCTGCACTGTGCGAGTCTGCCACTTCATGCAAAGGAGCCATCGCATCATACCCCTTAGCGTTGACATCTGCACCAGCTGCAATAAGCATCCGCAATATTTCCACCTGTCCCGCTCGAGCGCAGTTGTGAAGAACAGTCCTTCCATCGTTGTCCCTCACATTGACGTTTGCACCGGCAGCAATGAGCATTTTGGCAATCTCCGCGTTTCCTGATTTGTAAACTGCCATCAGCGGGCAAAGACCATCGTTGTCCATGGCGTTTACGTCTGAGCCCCCACTTATGAGCATTTGGGTGATTCCTACATCTCCCGCTTTACAGGCCATGCGAAGAGGTGTCGCCAAGTTGGCATTCCTCGCTTTGACGCTAGCCCCGGCAGCCAGCAGCATCTTGACGACAGCTTCATGCTTCTTGAAAACCGCCACATGCAGAGGGGTGTTGTCATGCTTATCCCTGGCATGAATATCAGCACCAGCTTCCACCAAGAGAGAAGCGAGGTTCAGATCACCCTGCTGGCATGCAGAAATCAAGGGCGTGGAATCACCGTTGGCCTTGGTGTGGATATCGATCTCACGCGAAACGACACGCTGTTTAATCAATCTTTCCACAGCGGCAGTCTGCTTCTCAACTTGATTCAGTCCCTGTTTCTCATCTGAAAAAACTGGTGACGTTTTTGTCTGTTCTTGGTATATTTCTTCCATGTTTTTTGTCAAAGTTTGATTGTTACTTACATCAAGGGATTAAATTGCTTCATAGCGCACATTAATCATTTTGTTATCTTCCTATGAACCGAGGCGTCGCCTGAAGCGCTTTATCACATATCTCCAAGATGTCCTTGCGTAACAGCAAAAGCTTCAACGTTAAAGGCGTTCGCCGCGCCATGCGCGGGAGCCGACATACGAAGTCCATTTCCATCCCACAAGGTTGTGTTGATCCAAGCACGAAGGGGAGGATAGCCTTCGCATGTCACATAAAACCTTTCCTCTTCCTTCAGCCCCTGTCCATCGGAGAAATCACTCCAACCAAACGAAATTCCCGCCCCTGCCTGAAGCGATGCGGGCACATTAGAGCAAGCGCCGCTTTCCTTGCGCACAACAATATTAGAAAGCTGCGCAGAGGGGCTTTGAATAAACAATTTCATACCACCGAAAAACCCTCGTTCCCATGTCATCACGAGAGGTGGTAGAAGGATGCTCATTTCAAGGAAATCAAATATACCCAAATCCGGGATATCAGCAAAATCCAGTGCCGTCTTCTTTTCTGCCGCTTCCACCTCTATTCTCATTTTTTCACCGAGCGGAATGTTGAATTGATCAACATACACGGAATACTCCTGCTGCGGCTTAATGGGAGTGGAAAAGCACACCGTCTTGTCCAAGCTGGTTTCTGGAATGCAAATGCGCACTCGGAAAGAGGTTATCTGTTCCTGAGAGTTGTTGCGAATAACAATTCGGGGAGAAAGCACAGGATCTATAATCTCATCACTAAGGTTTTGTTGTAAGAGAGCATTTGCAACGCTTCTTTCATAGACATGGTACACAGCTCCGATTTCGTTGGGACATAAGCGGATATCACATGGCAAGCTGGAATCAGAAAGCAAGCAACTTGCGCCATACTGGGTCACCCTCCAGACATGCTCGAAATCTGCTGCGGCCCCAGTTGCCAGAGCCTTGGTAAGCATAAAATGCGGGAGCGGGAAGCTCTGCGTCAACTCGGTCAACAAGCTAACCGCCGCAGGCACGTTCGTTGGATAAACAGAACCATCTCCCTGCGCGAGCAGTTTCCCCTTGAGCCACATAGAGATGGGCTCCCTATTGCTGCAACCCGAGTCTAAATATGAACGCAATTGCGACTTTTCCTGCGGAGAAGCCTCGCCGCCAGAGTATAATATTGCCATAGCAAGCATGGAGTTCCTAAACTTTGCCTTTTCCAGCTGGCCATACAGGCGCATCCAACGCACGGCTTCTTCTCCTGCTCCCAAGGCGACAGAAGAATTGATGAGCACCAAAAGGCGGAGTTCCTCACTGATTCCCGATACGGGAGCCTGACATTCCTCCACCGCCTTGCGATAACAGTTGCGAGCCTGCGGCACGTCCAACGGCACGCCGCCACCCCTATAAAGCAATTCTGCAAGCATGTAATGACCAACGGGGCATCCCCTTTCCAGCGTATTTCTTGCCAAAGCAAGACAAATGCTTTCGTCCTTTGGAACGCCGAAGCCATTGGCATAGGCATCATATAAGGCAAATGCGCAGTTCAAATCACCGGCCTGGTTGCCTCTGGCATACCATTGTACGGCTAGCCTAAAATCTTGAGGGCAGCCATTTAGCCCATAGCAGTACGCGTCCCCATATTCCAGGCAGGGTTCGCTTCCATCAACTGCGCAGGAGTCCTTCTGGGCAGGCTCTCCTTGAACATTGCTGTTGTCGCCGGAAGAAGATATTTCCTGTTTTTGCCATAAGGCTGCCCCAATAGCCACGGCTTCGCGTGTATACTGCCACTGGCGGGCGGGCAACCCGGTATGACTCTCCAGCTGGGTACGCACCAGGGGGATGAGGCTTGTGCCTCCAACCAGCAGCAGCATCTCCGGTAACGATGTGGTGCGGGAAGAATCCCCAACCAGAGTCTTTGCCATTTGCGCGGCCTTGCACACCGTGCCGCGAATCAGGTTCTCAAAATCGCCTCGCTCAATATTCAATTCCTTCGCGCCGGAGGAAAGTGATAATTGCACCCGCCTGTTCTCTCTCTTGGAAAGGACCTCCTTAGTCTTGCGCATTTGAATCTGGGCAGCGTATTGAACCATCTGCGTTTCCTCTCGGAGAGGGGGCAGCGCAGCACAGGTATAATCCCACAAAAAAGAATCGTACGCCTCGCCACCCATATCGTTGTCACCGGCGATATACTCTCCGGAAAGTTTTACCTTTTCCCCGTTCCTCTCCACCACGGCCATATCCAATGTTCCGCCGCCCCAGTCCACAATGAGAGCTTTGTCGCTGAATGCAGACTCTGGACTAAGCGAGCAAAAAGCATACCCGGCAGCTTCTGGTTCTGTGATGAAACAAATTTCCTTGAACCCGGCCTCTTCCGCAGCCTGGCGAAGTTCGTCCTCCTGAGCTGGACTGAAATTTACCGGGCGAGTAATTACTACAGAATCCACCTTTTCAAATACGGCCTTGCTTTCGCAAAGGTCTTTGACGTGTTTGAGAAAGACGGCGGCAAGCTGTTTTGCCGTGTATGTCCGCGGCTTGCCGTTGCAGAACATCAACAAAGCCGGAGCGCTTGTACCCAATCTCATCTTGAAACCGCGGCAGTAGTGCTCCGGGTGCATGGCCGCAGAATCATCCGCTGCCTCACCGAACAAAAAACTACCATCGTTCTCAACGTAAACGGTGGTGGGAATATAATTGTGCTCCTCTCCCAAATTGATGACTTCATGGTGGCCGGTCTTGGGGTTCACCCATGCCGCCATGGTTTTCGTGGTACCGAAATCTATGCCTAAAACGAGTTTATCCATAAAAGCTTAAACCTGTATTGAATTCATGATGATTGTCTGCAATTTCCCTGCCATGGCCCGAATCCCCATATCCTGGTGCTGCGCAAGGCCGCTCACATGACGATACAAGGATTCAAAGTGCTCTGCGGGAATAGGAACTCCATCTCTTAGCAGGGAAACCAGTACCGTCACATGACTTGGCTCGCCGAACAGCGAGACATTTTCTGTCAGCCACGGTACAAGTTCCACGGCATCGTCTGCCAATTGAATGTCATGCTGAGTTTGACAAATCAAGCGATCGATTTTCACAGAAGCAGCACGCAAATCTTGCCGCTGGCTATGTAGTTTGAGCGCCCGATTTTCCACCCAACGGCGTAAACGTTCGTCATTCAATGCGTTTGCCACTTCATCCAGCATGCCTGCGTCTGCCTCCAATGCCTCGGCTGCCGTTTGCATTGTCGTGCGGATTTTCTCCACATCATCGCGCACCAGAGAGCGAGTCCTGCGCAAATGAATGATGGCGGCTTGCTTGAAAAAGCGCTTGTCCAGCATCTCCCTCAAATTGTCAATGCCGCTCAGCGCGGTGATGCAGCGGCTCGACTCCTCGGCAGTCCTGCATTGCTTGCGGTAGAGTTCACGGAGCATGATACGGAAGCTTGCCCAAGGCATGTCGTATTCCTCGTGGGCTTTTTCGTACAAGGCACCCTGCGCGGGCTTGCTTTTCCACAAGCGGTCCGCCATCAGAGCCTGCTTCAGGGCTTTCTCATCCGGAAACGCGGCGAGCAGATTGCAAGCGGCATCCCAGAAATCCTGGGGGGCCGCCTGGGCCACTAATGCCAGGGGGCCGCTTACAGGCACCACTTCCGCCACCAGAGATGCCATTTGCTCATGCAGGCGCGCTGCCTTGGCACAAATATCATCCCAATCTCCGCCGTTCCCCCAGAAAATGTCGTCCCACTTGTGCAGGACAGCCACACTGTTGTATGGCGTAGAACCGGGAAGGCAGCCCTTGCGGTAGCTTTCAAGGTCCTTCCCGTCCGTTTCCCGGCCCACCGGGGGGAACACATAGATGAGCGCATCGGAGGATTTCCCATTGATAAATTGCTGGGCCACATCCTCGTGTTCAGAGGCAGTGCTGCCGGTGCCAGGTGTATCCGTCACCTGCACATCCCGCAACCACTCGGCATCAGCAAACAGTTCCAGGTATTTGACACGCTTGATACGCTCCAGCACCTCCGGTGCCTTGCCGTTCCAATCTGTCTTCAATCGGGATACCGGGAATGTTTCTGGAGAAGAATCCAGCCAATGCGCTTTGAAACACCCCAATTGCTCTGCTCCCGAGGCAAACGTGAGGCGATTGATGGTGGCCGTGGCCTCATCCACTCCAGTGATGGCAAGACGCCTGCCTATCAAGGCGTTGATAAGCGAGCTCTTGCCCGTTTTCATTCGGCCGAAGACGGCCACGTTGAATGGGTGCACCACATCCGCCACATGCTCCCGCATGCTGGAGGCCGTTGCCATGAAATCCGCCGCCACGGGATGCATGCCCACGGCAAACCCATTGAGCTTTTCTGCTATATTCTCAATGCTGCCGCGGTAGCCCGCCTGAATATTAGAGGATTCCAGCCTGCTGGACGCTGAATTCTGCATTTCCCGGTACGGATTTTATTTGGAAGCCGGCAGATACTCTGCAATGCCGCGCCTGATGAGAACCACCCTTTGCTTAAGGAGCTCCAGTTCCTGCTTGCGCACCTTGATAGCTTCCGCATCCATCTTGGAGCGGCCCTGAAGCTCTTCCAGATTTTTGCGCAGCTCCTCAGATTTACAAATCATGGCATCCGCTATAGCTTCCTGCACCATATTCTTGATACGGGCATTCATTTGATTGAAGCTCGACATTATCCGATTGTACATATCGGACACAGCAGAAGCAAGGGCGGCTAAGGCTTGATTGCGGTAGCCTTTCAGTTCCATATTTACTTGCTGTTTGTATGACTGTCGAGCTCCCCAGGCTCTTCCGACAAGCCCCCCGATAATGATACCTATCGCTTGACCAATACCCGGGATAACGCAACCGATAGCAAGGCCTACAAAAGCGCCCACACCTTCTCCGGTACTTCCCCCCAACGACAAAGTCCTAATCGCGTTGAACATCCCGCCGGAAGCCTGCAAATCATCCAGCAACATTGAAAAACGCGAGGTGCTG
Organism: Akkermansia sp.; assembly: GCA_045615585.1. Classification (GTDB taxonomy): domain Bacteria; phylum Verrucomicrobiota; class Verrucomicrobiia; order Verrucomicrobiales; family Akkermansiaceae; genus Akkermansia. The sequence goes on along the minus strand of JAZLFB010000322.1, from coordinate 958 downwards.
GGCGACAGTTCCTTCGGCGCATCACGTATCTTGTCCAACTCTCCGGCTTGCTCGAAGGAAACCTGCAATTGCTCCATGAGCACCTGTTCCGTCTTTTCCTGCAGAGTCTGGACCGCACCCTGGATACACTTTAAAGCGTATTCCGGCAACAGAGTGTTGATTTTATCCAGGGTCTCCTGCAATTCCTTCTTGTCGGACGCTTTCGCAATCATCTCTTCCAGCCTGGAATGAACCTCACCGTTCGGGCGGCATGCTCCGAGCATATCCATCACCTCTCGGGAATTGGCATCCAACGCCGCATTCAAAGAACGGAGCAGCTTGCCTTTCTCTCGCGTTTCCCAATCGGAAAGGGCTTTTTGCCCGGCCAGGATATCCTGCTCAAGCTTGGTGCGTTTTTCCGCGGTGTCTGCGGCAATCAACTCCTCAGCATCAGCAATCCTGCCGGCCAGACGCTGAAGCACAGGTGAAAAGGTTAGCACGGCTTTCTCTGCCAAGATGCGGCGCTGCGCTGGCTGCAGCTCCCTATGGATGAAGGAGAGCAGTTCTGGATATCCACTGAGCATCAGGTATTCCTGACTTTTTGCCTCTTCTGCGGCATGGCGGATTTCAGAATCGACCATGAAGTAACGTATCTTGTCTTCATCCATTCCCAAAGAGGAAGAAAGAATACTCAAGTTGCTCCGTTTGCGGGTAGCAGCCGCAGCCTCATCCACTGAGCAGCATTTTGTCTGCACAAAATATACGTGTTTGGTAATAGCTGTGATATCTTTGAGGTATTCCGTCTCCAATTCACCTATGGGAGACTCAACGCTGTCTGTCACAAAGAACACGGCATCTGCCTTGGGCACGTATTGGTATGTAATCTTCTTATGCTCCCTAAAGAGGCCTCCCAGCCCTGGTGTATCGATTATGACAATACCTGTTTGAAGAACAGGAGAGGGGCATGTAACTTCGATAA
>JAZLFB010000321.1:0-2962 GCA_045615585.1 Akkermansia sp. | reverse complement strand
GTGGGGTGGCGTTCCTGATAAAACGGGCGGTCGGGATAAAAAGCGGCGGGGTATCGTTGCCGATACCCCGCGCACCCAAAACGGTAAACCTGAAAGGTGACTTAGGCGATGGTGGCCAGGGCCTTGGCAGCCTTGCTCTTGTAGTTGGCGGCGCGGTTGGCCGGCACGGTGCCCTTCTTGGCAGCCTTGTCAATAGCGGAAGCGAAATCGTTGTAAGCCTTGGCGGCAGCTTCCTTGTCCTTGCTCTCTACGGCCACGGCAACCTTCTTGCGGAGGGTGCGCACGCGGGACATGACGGAACGGTTGACGGCGGTGCGGGCAATCGTCTGACGGATACGCTTCTTAGCGGACTGAGTGTGAGCCATAATGGTGTAAAAAGGTGATTTGGTTTGTCGTTTTGGTGGCGAGATTATACGCTAATGCCACCCAATGTCAAGCAAATTGACAAAAAAAACGATTTTCGCTGCAGCAGAGGGGCGTCTCAATGCGTGCCGTCAGGGCTTTGTCAGCTTGGGGTAAAGCTGTTCCAACTCACGCAAGGCATTGCGGAAACCGCCGTTCTTGGGCTGTTTGGTGCGCTTGGGGCGGTACAGCAAACCATCCGCAGTACCGGGAAAATCGGCAATCACTTTTTTCTTCTCATCCAAGAAGGTGATGGTGCGCACGGCATCTAAGCGGCTTTCATCGTAGGTACCCACATCCCACCAGTCGGCGGCGGGCTGCCAACGTTGCGTCACCATGGTGCGGAAACGGTCATCCAGCGGAATCATGCGCTTGGTGCGGATATCCTTCAGCACATAGGTGGTATCTGTCTGCACATAGCGCGCGCGGGCGAGCAGGTCGTTCATCAGCTTGTCCATGTCCTTTTTGTTCATGGCAACGCGGTACTTGCCTGTGGGCTTGCCGCGGTCGTTCAACACGGGTAGTGCGCCTTCCGGAACACCTGCTGTCTTGCCTACAGAAAAAAACTGACAGGAATTCAGCAGCAGACCGGCGGTGCAGAGCAGCGGAAAACAGCAAAAACGGCGCATGGCAGAAAAAAGGTGAAGCGGTTATTTTCCTATCCTAACAGGGGGAAACGCCGTATTCAAGCGGAAAATTGCCTCTTCTGCGTTTTCTGCCGCCTCTGCGGGGTGAAAAAACACTTGCCAAACAGGGGCAGATGGTATAACCTTTGCGCTTCTCCGACAGCGCACGATATGAAACACGTTCACTTCTTAGGGATTTGTGGTACCGCCATGGGGGCCGTTGCCTCTGCTATGGCGCGCAAGGGCTACACCGTGACCGGCACCGATGCCAACGTGTACCCGCCCATGTCCACCTTCCTGGAGAGTGAGGGCATCAGCATCTTCCAAGGCTACAAGCCCGAGAATATCCCTGCGGAGGCCGACCTCATCGTCATCGGCAACGCCATGAGCCGCGGCAATGCCGAGGTGGAGGCCGTGCTGGATCGCCGTCTGCGCTACATGAGTCTGCCCGAGACGATGAAAGAATTTTTCCTGTGGGGTCACCGCAACTTTGTGGTGACAGGCACCCACGGCAAGACGACCACCACCTCCATGCTGACGTGGATGATGGAAGCCAACGGTCTGAACCCCAGCTTCATGATCGGCGGCATTGCCCGCAATCTGGGCCGCGGCGGTCGCTTCACCGATTCCGACTTCTGCGTGCTGGAGGGCGATGAGTACGACACCTCGTTCTTCGACAAACGTTCCAAGTTCCTGCACTACCTGCCCGAGGCGGTCATCATCAACAACATTGAGATGGACCATGCCGACATCTACGCCAATGTGGAGGAAATCAAGCTCTCGTTCAAGCGTCTGCTGCGTGCCGTACCGCGCAATGGTGTGGTGTTTATCAACGCCGACTGCCCCAACTGCCGCGACGTGTGCGAACACGCCGCCGCCGAGCTGCGTATGGTGCGCGTGGTGAGCGTGGGCATGGGCGAGGATGCCGACATCCGCATCGGCGGCATCGAACACCGCACGGACGGCTCCTCATTCACCCTGAACGGTCAGTGGGGCGACACCGTGGTAGACAACATGCAGCTGCATGTGCCGATGGTGGGTGATTTCAACATCCGCAACGCCGCCATGGCCGCCTGTGCCGCTCTGTTCGCGGGTCTGTCCGCCGAGCAGGTGCGCGATGCGCTGCAAAGTTTCGAGGGCGTGGCGCGCCGCCAAGAGGTGCGCGGCTGCGTGAACGGCGTGACCGTGGTGGATGATTTCGCCCACCACCCCACCGCCATTGAACAGGCTGTGGCAGGTCTGCGCCAGCGTTACCCCAAGAGCCGCCTGTGGGTGCTCTTTGAGCCGCGCAGCAACACCACCATCCGCAACCTGTTCCAGAACGAGCTGGCCGCCGCCCTCTCCCACGCGGATTTTGCCGTGGTGAGCAAGGTGGAAAACCACAAGAAGCTCACGCAGGAGCAACAGCTGGACGAAGAAAAGCTGTGCAACGACATCAAGGCCGCAGGCACCGATTGCTACATGGGGCAGAATGCGGATGATATTGTGGCGCACGTCGTCACCCGCGTTCACCCCGGCGATGTGCTGCTGGTGATGAGCAACGGCGGTTTCGGCGGCATCCACAACAAGCTGCTGGCCGCCCTGGCACAGTAAGTTGTTTTCAATAGGGTTTTCACACCCCTTGAAGAAGCTGCTGCTTCTTCAAGGGGTTGTTTTTTGAGAATAACGCCCCGCTAGGTAAGCAGCCAACGCACCTCTGCCCAACAAGGGTAGGAAAATCCGCACCGACGGCGCAAGCTCTTTTCGGGGGTGAATCAGGCTGTACCGCCCAAAATCACTGTGGCATAATCGGGGAGCGTGTGCTACCCTGTCAGTCGGCGGCTCGGTAGCAGCCCAACGGTGTTACCGAACGCCATAGCAATTACCCCAAAATTTATTTTTATGCCCACACCCAATAACTCAACACCCCGGCACACCTCTGTGTCTGCCGATGA
>JAZLFB010000320.1:0-24845 GCA_045615585.1 Akkermansia sp. | reverse complement strand
TCTTTCCTGCCCATTCGCATCATCTCAGAGCCTGCAAGGGGGCATGATTCCAACTACATGGTGGAGTTATGTGCCGATATGAAATCCGGTGATATTGCTGTCTTTGATAAAGCCTACGTCGCTTATGAGCACCTCAATGTGCTCACTCAACGCGGAGTTTTCTGGGTTACCAGAGCGAAAGAAAATGCACGTTTCAAAGTCATCCGTGAACGGAAGTCCGGCAAGCCGAAAAGCATCATCAGCGATGAGGAGGTGGAATTAAGCGGCAAAGTAAGCCATAACCGCTATCCGCAAACGTTGCGTCTTATTCGCGCCCGAGTAAAGGACTCAAAGGGGGAGGAGAAAACCATCACCTTCCTGACGAATAATTTTGAGTGGGCTGCAAGCTCTGTTTGCGATTTGTACCGAGCACGATGGGCGATTGAAACCTTTTTCAAAGAAATCAAGCAGACCTTACAGCTGCGCACCTTTGTAGGATTCAGCCGAAACGCTATTGAATGGCAGCTGTGGTCTGCCATGCTTGTTTACCTGTTGCTGCGCATTCTGGCATGGCAGGGAAAATGGAAGAGCGATTTCAGCCACTTCTTCACCTTTATCAAAGGAGTGCTATGGTGCCAACGTGACGTGGTGCGTCTCATATCCGACTATGGGACAGCAGGGGGGGCGAAGATATGTGGATTTGTGTCCGAGCATCCCTTTTTTGAAGGGAATTGACTGGTCTTTGATAGAATGATATGGGACAGCACATGGCCATCTGAGTCTGTTTTCGCAGAAAAGTTCTAAACCCTATTTTTCAAAATACTACCTCACAAGCCCCTGTTTACACAGATAGAGCCGACTCATCGTCGACTCTATGGGATGGTAATGCACAAAGAATATAGCACAATCCTTGCCTCCTGCCAATCCTTTTCGCGTAACCTCTTCAATTCGGAGGGCAATATCCCTCGTCGAGGGCCGAAAACCAGAGCCATGATTTGGAGATAATCGCTCTGGCTCTCTACCAAGTTTCTCTTGATATTGAAAGCGAAAGCCGTTTTTTTCATCGTTTAGAGCGTGAGATGCCTTAGCTGGCGCGGAGAGTCGGTACCCGCCGCAACTACAACGAGAGGCGAAAATCCACCTATCTCCATGCCGAAAAGCTTCGCAAGAGGATGGCTAAAATATGCAGGAAAGCTCTAATCCTGAGAATATATTTGTCATTGACTCCATGCCCATCGAAGTCTGTCGTTTTGCCAGAGCTAAGAATAGCAGGTCTTTACGAGAAAACGAAAGTCTGCTCCCTGTTATGGCTTTTGCGCAGCTCATAATCAGCACTATTTCGGCTATAAACTCCACGTAGTCTGCTCACCGGATGGCGTCATCGACTATTGCGAGATGACTCCGGCAAACCATGCTGACATTGACCTGTTACCGGAAGTCCGAGAAACCTACGCTGATTGCCTCCTTCTTGGAGATACCAGCTATCTGAACAGGGATTATGCTATGGACTTGTTCGAGTATGCCAAAATAGAGCTTCTCGTGCCTTACAGACGCAATATGAAAGATGCACCTAAGTTACCGAAAGGCTTTGGGTCTATAAGAAAACGCGTTGAGGTGGTGTTTTCCCAATTGGTCGCCCAATTCCAGATACGTCGCATACTTGCAAAAAGACAAAAAGGACTCTTTAGTCGCGGTTTTTACAAGATTTTCCTTTTCACCTTACTGCAATACCTAAACAAAAATGTTGAAACGCCTTTAAGTCATGTTCGGTACACTTTAGTAGCGTGAAATTAATTCTTCCAACGCGTAAATTGTAATTTGTCATTCCCTATAAATCCTCATTTGTCGATGCCGCAGCGACAAGAGTCTGTTCAAAAGCGCACCATTTTAGCGGATGGATGCAAGAATCTGATGCCGAGCTTGCGTTGCATCTCCCCATAGCCCCCCGCATGCTTTGCACGATGAATATGCAAGGCTTCCCGTTGCAACGGGAACAGGAAGCCCCTTTTACCAGGCGATGCTGCGCATACCGGAAGAAAAAGCAGGCATAACCTTGGTAGAGGATTCATCTCCCACCCCGTCAATCCTGCCGGCCGGGCTGAGGTGCAGGGTCGCTTTGCTGAAACCGCGCACCGTCTTTCCCTTTGTGTTGGTACAGGTGTAGCGCATCTGTATCTCTATGGTACGCTCGCTGTACGCCACGGCCTGTACATCGTAGCGCCGGACAGGCCAGCGGCCAGCGTAATCCCTGCTTTCCTGCATATTTTGCTCAAAGGTCATCGTGCTGCCATCCGAGAAATTGGCAATCTCCCTCTCATACAATGCCTCCATCTCCGAGGGGGAAAGCGTTTCACCTGCGCTCAGGTAACGCTGAACAAACGCCCTCACGGAGGCATCCGTCAACATTGCGGCAGAGGAGGCCGCAGGGGCGGACGAAACGCGACCCGTCCCCTGCGTCATGCCTGCGGAAAAGGCAGGCATGGCCTTGAGGGAGGATTCATCCGCTACGCCGTCAATCTTACCTGCTGCATCCACACGCAGCGTTGCTTTGCTGAAACCACGCACAGTCTTACCCTTAACATTGGTACAGGTATAACGCATCTGTACCTCTATGGTGTTGCCGCTGTATGCCACAGCAGCCACATCGTAACGACGGACAGGCCAGCGGGAGGCATAATCCAAACTCTCCTTCAGGTTTTCCTCCCGCGTCTGCACCGTGCCGTCCGTCAGGTTGGTTATGAGGTCCGCGTAGACGGCTGCCATAGCCGCCGACTCCAACGTATCCCCCGCATGGAGATATTGCCGCACAATTTCTCCTGCGGTCGCTTCCGTAAGCTGAAAAGCAGATGATGAAGACACCTCATCTTTACCGCTTCGGGAGGGCATCGTTTCAGGGTGAGAAACGGAGCAAAGCTCCATGTCGCCGTCATTTTCCTTGGCAACCAAATCAGGCTTCTGCGCGTTGTTTGTCTGTTCTGCGACCTCGCGGCGCAGGTGCCTTGCCAGCTCAGCCACGGTCAGCTTGCCGTCGCCATCGGCATCGGCAGTTCCCTCCAAAGCCTCCAGCAAGACAGCGGTAAACACGCCGTTATTCCAGCGGTCGGATTCACGGGCAAATTCTGCACCCGCAGAACCCGCAATGATGTTGATGCCGCGCTGCGTACTGTCCGCGCTGTACATTTCCTCAATATAGCGTTTGCGTGCGGCATCCGTCCGCAGAGCGGGGGTGCCTTTTACCTTCATGCCGCGCGTCTGTACTGCACGCACCCCTTGGGGCAGATTCATACCCAGAGCGGTCAGTTGTTCCGCACCTTCTTCGCCCACCATGCCCGCATGGCAGGTATCCATCAACAACAGGCGGCGGCCAAAACCGCAAGCTTGTACGCCAGAGCTCAAATCATCCATCGAGATGGCTGATTCCGCCAAGCGGTCTACATCCGTATCCGCAGGGGCGTAGTAGTAATTGAGCTGCTCATCCAAGAAGCCGTGACCGGCAATGTAGACCACCACGATATCATCTATATTGGCGGCCGTCAAGAATCCTTCCATCTTGTTGAGGGCATCTTCCTTACGCACCTTGTCATCTGTCAGGCAAAGGACATGGTTATTACCATTGTTCATGTTGCGGAAAGCATCCGCCACATCCTGTGCATCCTTGGCGGCATATTGCAGGCGCAGGTTCTCATCCTGATACTGCGAAACGCCCAGAGCCAGCACATATAATTGGGGTTTCGTTTTTTGCGGACTGATGACACGGAAGCGAGTCGTTTCACCCTGCGTGCCATCAGCATCCTCCGGCGAAACCTCCAACCAGTTTTGACCCTCTACCAACGGCACTTGAACCGTGACACTTCTCTTTTCCCCTGCGGGAACGGAAACCGGCACATACCGAGAAACATTGACACCGTCAGCCAGAACTTTCACCGCCTGAATAGGACGTGCGGAAGCTTGCAACTCCACCCGGAATTCTAATTGAGCGGACGACGCGTACAGCGGAGGTATGTCCACCTTAGCCACAGGCAGGGCTGACAGAGACGGCTCGGGCGGCATATTCTCCGCATCATACCCCTTTTTGCGCAACCAACGCTTAGTCGTTTCTCGCAGGGCGGCGATATCGTCGGCGTTGCCGTTGAGCGCGGCGAGCACCTCGGCGGGACGATTGCGCCAAGGGGCAAGAGCTTCCATGCCGATATGTTTGCCGGACTCACTGAACTGTAGGAAAGATTCACACCCGGGAGTGCCCGCGTAATGTCCATTGGACAGCACGATGGCATATCCCCCGCTGCGCGTGACCAACAAACGCCCTAACGGAGACTTTTCCTCGCTATCACCGCAGGGAATGATGCTGTATGTTGTTTCATCCAAGGGTTTCAGGAAGAGGGAGAGTTCAGGAACATAAATCGGAGGAAGCACCGTATGGGTGCACTCCCAGACGCGGACAACCTCATAGCTTTTGCTTGCAGTATCGATATCCAGCACCACGCAGGGTTCTTTGCCGGCAACATCCAAACCGCTTACCGACACAAGAAGATGGCCGGCCTTTTCTCCCTTCGCCATATTGATATATCTTGGGGTGAAGGCACCATTAGCTCTTTTTTCCTGATGAATCAGCACTGTTCCGCGTACATCTTCATCCTCACAGTAGTGCATTCTTTTTTTCTCACCGGTCAAGGATACCAATCGACCCTTAGTATGCTGTTTGATATCACACATCGGGGGCAACAAGTAGGCTGTTCCTTTAGCGTCAACTACGCCCATGTACCCTCTGCTATGCGAAGCCATGCCGGATTGAGTGCAAAAAGCAAACCACCCCTCCGTCCTAGGTGTTGTAAGCGCGTTTTCCGTGCACAGCACGGGCACATCCGTCACGTTCGGACCGAACCATACGAAAACGCAAAGATGCTCCAAAGCGGAGTCCTGTTCCTGCGCAGAAACAGCTGTAGGCAGTGCGACACCGTGTGAGTCCAACGTATGAAAATTTACATTGACGGTATACTTCAGATCATTCACACAGAATCGGAGAGCCGAGCCTTCACAGACCACAGACCACCGCGTTTCAGAAGGAACACAGTTATCGTCAAAGTACAATTCTTCCGTAATGTCATTTTGGACGTTGAGCCCCTTCAGCACCGCCCGGGACAGAGATATATCCGGGTGTGCATCGTACTCTGGCAACGAGTATAGACCGCTTGCCTTCCATAACAGTCCAGACTTCATGACCGAATCCGGGACATTAAGGATCCCGGCATCGGCATATGGGATAGACTGCTGACGTTGCGTGCCGGGTTGCACAATATAGGCGGTACCGGCATTGCCGGCCCAGTCATATGCGACATACGGAACGGTAGCGGTTCCGCCATAGTGCCCCTTAAAAACATATCATCCGCCCTTAGGTGTGGGGCTATAGCTGTAAATAAGGCTGGGGGCATTCCACGCAGCGGCCAAACGCAGGCTGCGGGAATCCCAAAACTGCAACAAGGCGGAATAGCCGATACTCCCGCCTCGTGAACGAGTGACAATATAATGCTCATCCGCCCCGAAGGCATCACCCATCGCGTTATTCAAAAGTTCACGAGACGTAATCCCTTCGGTATGAGAATGATGAAAACACGCACGGTCAAAATCCGCATTCTGCTTTTCAACAATAGCCTTGAGTGCCTTCGTTAAATCCGGCACAACAGACCTTGCCTCCGCGGGTGTCATGAACTCCCCTTCATAGCACAGACGCCCCAATTCGCCCATCAGCACTTCCGTATAATCCTGAGCGGACAGCTTCCGCTTCAGTTGCTGATGCAGCGATTCCGTCTGCCTGACATACCATGCCGGCAAGGGGATTCTCACCCCATTCAGCCCGGTTTCCATCTGCACCAAAGAAGACTCAGCCGGCGCCGCCCAAACCGCAGAGGCACAGGCAAGAGACAAAAAAAATGAAGATATTGGCTTCCGTATCATCACTCTATAAAATCATGTTGCTCACCCTTGGATAATTTAGCCGTGTCAGCAGAGGTTTTAGTATAAGTGTAGCAACCGGAGCAATCAGACAGCTCTGCCACGCCACAATATATGCTGACAAGAGATGTGCTTCAGGAAGTTGCTCCGTACGGCTTTTTAGTATTCTTCCGGCGGTCAGCCATCCTGCGCTTGCGGCAGACACACGATGTGTAGACCAGCAGAATCACCTTGTTATTCAAGGGACACGGAGCCTGAACCGTGGATGCTACAGCGGGTGCTGCAGCAGGCGCAGGTTCGGAAGAGCTCCGGCATGAGGTCAAAAAACGGCAATACTCCGAGCGCTGATGCAGATGTATTTCAGGGCAGCTTATTATTTCAAGGTAAAGGGGGTATTGCGACCCTGCCACTCTTCTTCACCATTATCCCCGCTGAAAGAAAGAGTGCCCGATGTCGCCGTGGTAAAAGTGAGACTGTAGGAGCTTCCGCCTTCGCAGTCGCCGATTATAATACGAGCAGTGTTGGGGCCGGTTTTGGTATAGGAGAAGGAATTGTCCGGATCCCCTGCGGCAAAATCTGCAGCGCGATATGTTTCAATGGGGTCTACCATGGGGCAGATCTTCGTCTGCCATGCTTCACCGGTACCCTTACAACGTTTTTGGCAGATGCCGGCAGTATACATAATGGTGAATGTCTTATTGGCAGCCGAAGAGGGAGCAAGGTTGGCCTGAGCAACAGCAGCCGGCGCCGCCGCAGAGACGGCCTTGCCGGCTGTGCAGGAAACACAGAGACATACGGCCATAGCGCTGACTACAGAAATAATGATGTGTGTATTCATAGTATGATTTTTTCGTGCCGAGGATACTCCATCAGTCTATCACCCGCACACGCCGGAGTCAACAAAAAATGCAGATATCCCGCCTCACCAATATGTACGTTCGCGTTCTCTTTCCGGGGCAAGGGGAAGTTCCATTGCCTCCGCAACCGTTGAGGCCGGCTGCCGCGTTTTCTTCTCCGTCAACCCCGGCTGCTTAATGTCAATCATGGTGGATTTGATTACAGAACGCCCGTTCTGCTTCCAGCTTGCATACCATGTATTCTTGCCTTTACGTTTAATAACACTAGCCATAATGAGCAATTTAGCGATTTGATTACTACTAAATTGTCCGCAGGTGCGACAAATCACGCAAGATGCAAAAACCTCTTTTTCAACAATTTGTGTCAGTCAGTACTGGCCTGTTTCAGAGGCCAGTATCAGGGGCAGTACTATAGGCCAGTACTTAGGCTAGTTTAGCCATAGTGCACGATGCGGCACAATTTGCTTCAAAAGGGCTGAAATCGTTGAAAATCAAAGGGCAAGCACTTATCGTGCTTGCCCTTGCGCTATTCGTTTTTAGTTGCGGGAGCAGGATTTGAACCTGCGGCCTTCAGGTTATGAGCCTGACGAGCTACCGGGCTGCTCCATCCCGCGATTTTTACCGGTCCTACAGTGAGGACGACGTGAGTTTACACCCGAAAGCGGCGGGAGTCAAGGAAAATTCTGTATTTTTTCCTATTTGTTGTGTTTTTCGGGGGGGAAAAAGGGGGATTTTATTCGTAATTGCTGAAGCTGAACCGGCGCAGACCGCTGGGCATGGCGGTGGAGGGCTTGCCGAATTCGGCCATGGCAGAGCTGGCAACGAGGGCGGTCTTGTTGAAGAGTTCGGGGTCGTCGTCCTGCATGCAGTGCAGAATATCCCACAGCAGCGTCATTTCGTTGCGGAACTGCTGGCTTTGGATGACAAAGCTGCGGTAGCCCGCTTCGTACAGAGCGCGGGTTTCGTTGCGCGTCAGGTTGCAGCTGGCTTTGGGGTGCAGCGCGTTGGCGACTTTCTGCTCGCCGTCGCGGTCGATGAGGGTGGCGCGGCGGGCCATGAGAGAGGTGTCGAAGGTGTCGCGGCGCATGTCGGCCAGCAGTTTCAGCATGTCGCGGCGCACGGCAGAGGTGCGCAGGGCGGGGTCGTTGACCACGATGTCAAACTTCTCTTTCTGCTCCAGCACGTTGGTGAAGGAGGGCTTGGCGGCATCTGCCGCGTGCAGGCAGACGCGCGTGTACTGCTCTGCCAGCTTGTTGTACAGGGCGGGGGTGCGGCGCGTGATTTCCGCCACCAAGCGGTTGTAGTGGCAGTGCACGGGCACGTGCGGGAAGGCGTTGCGGATGACGGCGGCCAGCTTGTCGTTGGCCACGCACACGGCGTTGCGGCGCAGACGGTCGCGGTTGTACAGCTCCTGCACCAGCATCAGACCGTAGCTGTCCTCGATGTCCGCATCGGCAATGTAGGGGTTGTCGAACACCAGAATGACGCCGATGCCCATTTTGGCGTAGGTTTCCAGCGCGTTGCAGTAGGCATCCAACGCGATGGGGCGGCGCTGGGCAAAGTAGTCGAGCGTCCATTTGCAGGGCGGGGCACCCGCCACGTTGGTGAATTGGCGCACGCCCAGCTGGGTGGCAAGGAAATTGCCGAGCACTTGCAGCGAGCGGTCAAAGCGGAAGGCTCCGCCCACCGTCCATTGCGCTTGGGGCATGTACCCCGCCGTCAGAAAGGAGAGACGTTGCAGGGCTTCTTCTTGGGAGATGGTGGGTTCTTCGCTCATAATGCGGGCGGGGGTAAGATGGATTCAAAGAACATTTGGGCGGTGCGGTGCATGGTGTTGTCGTCCGCACCGTCGGGGCGCATGACAAGGCGCAGCAGGTCGAACAGGATGGACGAGGCGTTGGCGTGTCCGCGCCCCTGCATCTTGAAGTGGCGGAAACCCATGTCGCGCAGCTTGGCGATTTCGGAGGTGGTGAGGGCCAGCACGCTCTTCTGCTCATCGGTGAGCAGGGTGAAGAGACTGCGGCAGCCGTTGGTCGCCTGTTTCTTGTCGAAGTCCGAGGCATCGTAGCTCATGAAATTGAGCGCGGTCTTGGAGAGGGTGGTGTAGTGCAGGGGACGCAGCGGGCAGTTGCGGATGCAGTATTCGTTGACCAGCAGAATGTAGCGTTCCTTGTCCTCCAGCTTCTCCAACAGGTCGTAGTTCAGCACGTCATCGGGGTGCACCATCACCTCATCGTATTGGTCGGCCAGCTGCTTGTATTTGTCGAGCTTGCCCTTGCCGCCGCCGTTGGTGATTTTCAGGATGGAAGAGACGAGTTTCAGCGTGGGGTATTCCTTACGCAGGTGCTCGCGCAGCAGGTCGCTGGCCAGAATCACGGCGTTCTTGCCCGTGGGGTTGTGGCGGGAGAAGAAGATGCACATGGCGTTGCCCAGCGCGTCCTTGAGCTGGGGTTCACCCAGCAACAGGTTGGTGAAGGTGAGGTAGACGGCAATCTTGCGCTGTTCGTATTCCAGCCCTGCGGCGCGGATTTCCTCGGCATCGCGCATCAGGTGTTTCAGCACGCGCCCGCTGTTCCACTCGCACAGGGGGGCGCCGTGCACAATGTGATAAGGCTCAAAGCCCAGCAAGAGTTTGCAGAAGTCGAAAAAGGCTATCAGCTCGCGGTCGTTCACGAACGCGCCGGAGACATCCCAAACGGCATGGGGCCACAGGGGGTGAAGGTATGGAGAATCGGTCTGCATGCGTTGCGGGTATTGTAGCAGCATGCCCCCGTCCTTGCAAGCCGAAATGCGGGCGTTTACCTTGTGGCGTTCAGCCTGTTACGCGCCGCTCTTCTTCCCCTTGTACCAGTAGGCGCAGGGGGGCATGGTCGGGGGCGGTGAGGTCGGGGTCGGCATCGAGGATGGCATCTGCTTCTTTTGTGGCGCGGTGAATGAGCCGCATGTCCGCCAGCCATTCGGGGAATTGCAGGGCAGCCGTGCCGCTTTGCGCGGTGCCCAGCACATCACCGGGACCGCGTAAGCGAAAATCCTCCTCCGCAATTTCAAAGCCGTTGAGCGTGCGGCAAAGAATATCCAGCTTTTCGCGCCCCGGCTCCCCCGCCTTGACCTTGGAGAGCAGAATACAATAACTCTTGTGCTGCCCGCGACCGATGCGCCCGCGCAGCTGGTGCAGCTGGGAAAGCCCGAAGGTGTCCGCATCGTTAATCAGCATGATGGTGGCGTTGGGAACATCCACGCCCACCTCCACCACCGTGGTGGCAACCAACAGGTGCGTCTCGTTGCGGTGGAAGGCTTGCATCACGCTTTCCTTCTCCTCTGCACTCAGGCGACCGTGCAGCAGCCCGATGCTCTCCTGCGGAAAAATCTCCTTCCATTTCGCCAGTTCCGATACGGCGGAAGCCTGTTCGCGCGTGTCGCTTTCCTCCACCAGCGGCGAGACGATGTAGATTTGCCGCCCCGCCGCCAGTTCGTCTTTCATGAAGGCGATAATGCGCTTGATGTGGGCGGGGTTGCGGAGCGCGGTGATGATTTCGCCTCGGTTGGCGGGCAGCTCGTCAATCACCGACACCGCCAAATCGCCGTACAGGGTCAGTGTCAGGGTGCGGGGGATGGGCGTGGCGGTCATCACCAGCACATCGGGGTTATCGCCGCCCGCAATAAATTGTTCGCGCTGCTCTACGCCGAACTTGTGCTGCTCGTCAATAACCGCCAAGCCGAGGTTGAGGGCGCGGTTCTTTTTGTAGAGCAGGGCATGGGTACCCACGATGATGCGGGGTGTCGTGTCCTCCGCAGGGTTGTCGGTCAACACAAGTCCCGTGTCATCCTGTTTGTCGGAGGTGCGCAGCGAGATACGTACATCGGTGTGGGCCAACAGGCGGCGGAAGTTGTTGTAATGCTGTTCTGCCAGAATCTGCGTGGGGGCAATCAGCGCGGCGGTCTTGCCGCTGCCCACCGCCAACAGCATGGCGCACAGAGCCACCAGCGTTTTGCCGCTGCCCACATCGCCCTGCAACAGGCGGTTCATTTGCAGCGGCTGCTCCATGTCGGTGCGGATTTCCGCCAAACAACGCTGCTGTGCCCCTGTCAGGCGGAAGGGTAGGGTGGAAAGCAGCTCCTGCACATAGGCATCGCAGGTGGCGGTGATTTGCCCGGGGCGACCTTGGGCGCGGCGGCGGCGCCATGCCACGCGGAACAGGCGGGAAAAACATTCATCCAACGCAAAGCGCATGCGGGCGAGTTTGGCGTTCTCCTCCTCCGCAGGGAAATGGATATCGCGGAGAGCCTGTCGGAAGGGGTACGTGGGCGCAATGTCGTAGGCGGGGTGGGGTAAATCCTGCGGCAGAGCCTGCAACACCTGCCACACCAAGCGGCGGTAGTTGCGGGCGGGCATGCCCGAAAGGTTGCGGTAAATCGGCACCACGCGCCCTGTGTGCACGCGTTCCGCCGCAGGTGAGACGGTATCGGGCAGCGGGGCGCAGCTGCCGCCCATGGCGAGCGTGACGAGGCGCATGCCCGCGTCCTCGTCCTCCTCGACCTCGAAATCGGGGTTGGCCATGGTGAGCTTGCCGCCGTACTCGCGCACTTGACCGTAGATGTAGATATCCATGCCCGTGGCAAGCAGTTTGGCTACGTAGGGCATGTTGAACCAGCGCAGATAAAGCCGCGCGCCGTGTGGGTCGTTCGGCAGCCCGACCAACACCTCGAAATAGCGCTTGTACGAAAAACGCCAACCCGCGCCGTAGACATGCACGCGCAGACAGGCGTTCTGACCGTGTTGCAGGGCGGCAATGCTGCCTGTCTGCCGCCTGTCCTCGTAGCGGCGGGGGTAGCGGCGCAGCAAGTCACCCGCGGTGGTAAGCCCCGCTGCTTTCAGTGCCTGCAACTCGCGCGGTTGCAGGTTGGGTAAGTCGGCAAGGGTGCTTTGCAGGTTCATGACCGACGGGGGCGGCTGTCGGGTCAGCGGTGGCTCTTACCCTTGTTCAGACAGCGGTAATAGTAGTCAACGCGGGAATGGAACCAAGCCCACTTGGGACCGGGTTTGCCGTTGGTCAGCAGGGGGGTGGGGCAGTTTTTACCTGTCCAATGCTGGTGAGGAACGACGTTGCGAAGCCCGATATTATAGCGCTTCATGAGCAGGGCGGTCAGCTTGGCCGTGCGGTCCCATGTGCGGAAGTGGTTATCGCCGCGGTTCTCGCTTTCGCACATTTCGATGCCGATGGAGTTGTGATTGCCCGCAGCATTGCCCGCGTGCCAACCTGTTTCGGAGAGCGGCAGGTTTTGCACCGCCATGTACTGGTCACAGGTGAAGTGCCAGCTGCGGTTGGTGAAGGCACCGTTGCACAGGGCGCGGGAGTGCTGCATGGCAGTGGCGGTGGAGTTGTGGTTAGCCGTGCTGTGAATGGTGATGAAGGTGGGGTACAGACGGCGTGAACCACGGCGTTGAGGAGAGTTGGAGGGCATGGTGCGCACTTTGATGTTAATCTCTTTTGCCATGGCCGACATAGAGCGCGGCACAATGGGCGACCCCACGGGGCGGAAACGCACAACGGCAGCTGTGCGTGCTTTGGCGGTCGCGTGCCTGTTTTGCTGGCAGCTGCTCAAACCGAACATACCTGCGGCGAGAGTCAGCAGAAGAGAGAATGTCACCCAACGGTTCATGCCCCTATTGTACACGCCGCCGCCGAGCTAGGCAAGCATAAAGCGGGTATGTCGGCTGCCTGAACGCCAAGAAAAAACGGTTCCCCGATGCGGGGAACCGTTGTAACAGAGTTTTGAAGAGTCGATTCAGCGGCGTTTATTGCGGCGCACGGCCAAGTGTTTCTTGGCTGTTGTCTTGCTCTTGCCTTTGCTGCTCTGCTTGTTCGAAACAGCCAGGCGCCTGCGGCCTGCGGCACGCCCGTGGCGGTGGGCGGCGGCCAGATAGCGGCGGCCTGTGGCACGCAAGGCGTTGCGCTGCGAATCGACCGGCAGTTTAGAGACAATCGCATCGGGAATTCTGATGCTCCTCATGGTGGCATTTTCCTCTGCCTCCAGATAGGTTTTCTGTGTGCAGCTTTCAATAGCTACGGGCATGCCGCGGTGTACACGACCGAAAAGGTCAACCACGTCATCGCTCTTCATGCGGATGCAGCCGTAGGAAGCGGGGCGCCCGATTTTGCGTTCCTCAGGGGTGCCGTGGATGTAAATACGGCGTGCGTGCGTGGTCTTGTTGCTGTCTTCCAGACCCGCAATCTGAATCACGCGGGTGACAACGGGGTCGCGACCGGGGGCGTCGGCTTCCACCACCTCGCCCGTGGGGCGTGCGCCTTTAAACACCATGCCTTTAGGCTGACCTTCGCCTGTTTTTTGAGAAACGGCGTGAATGCCCAGCGGGGTGCGGCGGCTGCCATGGGTGCTGCCCAGCCCGAACTTCGAGGTGCTTACATCGTAATCCTTGACTTTTTTGCCGTTGCGGAACAGGGTCAGCTTCTGGTCGCAGACCGTCACGGCCACACCGTCGCGCACCACGGCACGGGGCGGCGTTTCTTTGGCGTAGCCCCGGTTGTGGTGGCATGAGGCAAGCACCAGTGCCACTGCCGCAGCCGCCAGACTGCAGAATGAAGAAAAGGGAATTTTGCTCATAGAAAAGGGAGTATATTCGTTAGACACCTGGCATACCTGTTTCGTTCAAACAACGGCTTTTTTCTTTTGCATCATCCCGTCGATGATGCGGGTCAGGGAACATAGACCCGTGTAGAAGAAGCCGAGGAACGGCAGCATGAAGAAGAAACCGGGAATATCGCCGTGGAGGAGATTCGCCGCCTCGATGCCCGCAAAGAAGCAGCCGAGCAGCAGCTCCAGCGCAGGCACCACGATGGATTTGATGGCCTTGTAGCCCTTGGCTCGCTTTTCGATGGAGAGAGCACCCTGGTTCGATTCACCGAACTTGGGCGTGCGGACAAACTCGCTCTTCTGCCCGAATACGGCCTCCAGCACGGCCTTGGCGTTGTTCACAGCCATGCCGACACCCAGTGCCAACAGCGGGATGATGAGCGGGAAGACCATCCACCAGCGGCGGGGTTTCACAATAGCCTCTGCCACCACATAGAACATCATCACCGTCACCGAGGCAAAGAAAAACAGCACCGATGTGAGAAGCATCATCTGCATCGAATCCCACTTCCACTCACCCCACGGCTTGATAGCACCCAGAGCAATGGGCATCACCAGTATGCAAAGCAAAATCAACGCCAGATACGAGTAGTTGCAGGTGAGGTGCGTGGTGGCCTCCATCTTGGCTTTCAGCGGGGCATTCGAACGCCAGATGGTGAACAGCATTTTCTGACATACCTGAATGCAGCCCTTTGTCCAGCGGTGTTGCTGGGCCTTGAAGCCGTCCATATCCTCAGGCAGCTCGGCGGGGGTCACATAGTCGTTCAGGTAAACGAACTTCCAGCCCTTCATCTGCACGCGGTAAGAGAGGTCCATATCCTCGGTGATGGTGTCGTGCTCCCAACCGCCGCCGTCAAAAATAGCGCACTTGCGCCACACGCCCGCCGTGCCGTTGAAGGTGAAGAAACGCCCCGAACGGTTACGGCAGGTCTGCTCCAACGCAAAGTGACCGTCCAGGAAAATGCTTTGCAAGCGGGTGAGCAGGTTCTTATGGCGGTTGATGTGCCCCCAGCGGGTTTGCACCAAGGCAATTTTTTCATCGGTGAAGTAGGGCATGGTGACACGCAGAATGTCGGGTTCGGGGCGGAAGTCGGCATCCAGAATCAGCAGAAATTCGCCCTTGGCCACGGCATCGGCTGCCTCCAGAGCGCCCGCCTTGAAACCCGTGCGGTCGGTGCGGTGCAGGCACACAATGTCAAAACCCTGTTGGCGGTAAAGCTCTACCTGTTGCTGACACAGGTCGTAGGTGTCGTCCGTAGAGTCGTCGAGAATCTGAATCTCCAGCTTATCCTTGGGCCAGTCAATAGCCGTCACTTTTTTGAGCAGACCTTCCACCACAAACTTCTCGTTGAACATGGGTAGCTGCACCGTCACCACGGGCAGTTCTTCCCACTGCCCCGCAGGCTGCGGCTTGTGATTGCGGTGAATGAGGTAAAGTAGCACCATCAACAAACGGTGACAGCCGTAACCGGCCATGCAGATAAGAATGATGAAATAGGCGACCAGCCAGCAAGCTTTAAACCAAAAGGGAAGATCGTTCATGTTGTTGATTGTTAGGTGGATATGCCGGCGGTGAGAAACCGACAGCCGCAGGGTGGCAAAAACTGTTTTCTGTCAGAAAAAAGGAAGTCACCCCGCTGCGCGGCAATCGTAGTTGAAACACCACGCCGAGTCAAGCAAAATGTGGGGAGACAACAAAAGATTACGCGCGGACGACAAGAAGAGAATGGAAGCGGAACCCTTGCGACAGACCGCTCATGATTCAATGCGGAAGGGGAAGCTCGGAATTTGCTGCCTTTTTTTGTTTGATTTGTCGGCTTATCTGCCTTTAATCGTTCTTGCATGTTGCGGGGGTGCATGGTAGAATAACGGCAACATGAAAATTGCCGTTATCGGAAAAGGTGGGCGCGAGCAGGCTCTTGTGGAGACCCTTGCCGCCAGCCCGTGTCAGCCGCAGATTTACTCCTTCCCCGGCAGCGATGCGATTTGCCGCACCGCCACCCGCATTGACGCCGATGGCTTTGACGGCCTGATGCAGTGGATGGTCGACAACAAAATCGACCTCTGCGTGGCGGGCGAAGAAAGCTATCTGGTGAAAGAAGACGGTCTTGCCAACCGCTGCGCCGCGCTGGGTATCCCCTGCTGGGGACCCCGCAAGGAGAGCGCGCAGTTGGAGGCATCTAAGGAGTTCGCCAAGGATTTCCTGCTCCGTCACCACATCCCCACGGGCATGGCTACTGCCGTGGCGGGCTATGATGAAGCCATTGCCGCTATCGGCGGTAAGTACCCCACCGTGCTCAAGTTTGACGGCTTGGCCGCGGGCAAGGGTGTGGCGGTGTGCATGGATGCCGCTGCGGCAGAGGAGTTCCTGAACGAGGTGTTCATTCAGAAGCGTTTCGGTGCGGGTCGCCTGTTGGTGGAAGAGTTCCTGACAGGTCCCGAAATCTCCATCTTCGGTGCCATTTGCGATGACAAGTACCTCATCCTTTGCCCCGCCCGCGACTACAAGCGCCTGATGGACGGCGACGAAGGTCCCAACACGGGCGGTATGGGTGCCGTGGCTTCCCGTCAGCTGGCTTCCGCCGAGCTGATTAAGACCATCGAGGAGACGATTGTTGCCCCCACGGTGGCGGGCTTGCAGAAGGACGGTCTGCCCTACCGCGGCTTCCTGTACTTCGGTCTGATGCTCACGCCCGACGGCCCCAAGGTGATTGAATACAACTGCCGTTTCGGTGACCCCGAATGTGAGGCGGTGATGCCCCTCTTGAAGGGCGACCTCGCCACGTTCTGCCTGAACGGCGCCAAGGGTGTGTTTACGCCCGAACTGATTTCCTTTGACGAGGGTTGGAGCGTCTGCTGCATCCTTGCCTCCAAGGGCTACCCCGCTTCTTCCCACAGCGGCGACCTCATCAGCGGGCTGGATGCCTGCGGCGCCCGCGTGTTCCATTGCGGTACCAAGCAGACGGAAGCGGGCTGGGTGACCAACGGCGGTCGCGTGTTGGCCATTGTTGCCCAAGGTGCCACGCTGGATGAAGCCCGCACCCGCGCCCACGCCGAGGCCGCCAAGGTGGACTTCGACGGCTCCCAGCGCCGCAGCGACATCGCCTATAAGAACATGTAATGCTTTCGGCGGAAAACCAGAATATCGAGTGGAAGGAGTCGTGGAATGACGACTACCTCCGCTGGATATGCGGTTTTGCCAACGCCTATGGCGGCTACCTGTACATCGGCAAGAACGATAAGGGGGAAACCATAGGCTTGGCACCGGCCGAGTGCCGCAAAATTGCGGAGAATGTGCCGAACAAGGTTCGGGACACCATGGGCGTGGTGGTGGATGTCAATCTCTTGGAAGAGAACGGCAAACACTATGTGGAGATTGTGGTGCCCCCTGTCTCCTACCCTGTCAATTACAAGGGCGAGTATCATTACCGCAGCGGCAGCACTAAGCAACGCCTGACAGGGGCGTACCTCACGCATTTCCTGTTGAAGAAAACAGGCGTGCGCTGGGATGCCGTGCCTGTGGAAGGGGTGACTGCGGCGGATTTGGACGAGGAGAGTTTTCGCCTGTTCCAGGAGCGCGCCCTGCATACCCACCGCATGACGCCGGAGGATTTGGCGCTTTCCCGCGAGGAGTTGCTGGATAAGTTGAATCTGCTGGAGAACGGTCAGCTGAAGCGCGCCGCCCTGCTGTTGTTCCACCGCCGCCCCGAACGCTGGTTCACAGGGGCTTGGGTGAAAATCGGTTATTTTGAGAGCAACGCCGAGATTGCGTATCAGGATGAGCTGCACGGCTCGCTGATGATGTTGGCCGAGCGCGTGATTGATTTGCTGTACACCAAGTACATGCGCGCCCCCATTACCTACGACGGGGTGATTCGTGTGGAAAAATACCCCTTCCCCAAGGATGCCGTGCGAGAAGCGTTGTACAACGCGCTGATTCATGCGGATTATTCGGCGGGTATTCCCATTCAAATCAGCGTTTACAAGGATAAGCTCTACATTTTCAACAAGGCACAGCTGGCACCCGAATGGACAGAGACGAAGTTCTGGGGTAAGCATGGTTCCAATCCTTTCAATCCCTCGCTGGCAGCGGCGTTTTTCCGCGCGGGCTATGTGGAATCATGGGGGCGCGGCATTGAGAAAATGAGCGCCGAGTGCAATCGTGTCGGCTCGCCCGCGCCGACTTACGACCTGACGAGCGGAGAGGTGATGATTTGCTTTGAAGCGGAAGCACAGGACAATGTTCAACGCCGACCTGCCCCCCGTCCACAGCATCCCGACCTGACGGAACGCCAGCGCAATCTGCTGAAATATCTGCGCGTGCGCCCCCAAGCGTCTTACGAGGATATGGCGGAGTATTGCAGAGTCAGTCGCCGAACGGTTTCTACAGATGTGAAGTACCTGATGTCTGTAAGCTATCTGGAACGAGAGGGTGCAGATAAAAATGGGCTGTGGGTGGTCAATTGGAGCGAGACGTAATGGGCGATTGCACTGTAAATTGCACTGTAAATTGCACTGTAAAATTTTTTCTTAACGAAACATTATAAGCTGATTAAACGAAACATTGTGCCTTGCTTGCCGATATGAAAGATTGCACTGTAAATTGCACTAATGGCACTGTAAATGGCACTGTAAATTTTCTTAACCCAAAAAGATAACATGGATACCAAAGCAACTGAATTCCTGACGGATTACCTGAACAACGCCTCTCCCACGGGGCATGAGATGGAAGGTCAACGCCTGTGGGCCAAGTACATTGCACCCTACACCGATACGCAGGAGTGCGATGCCTACGGCTCTGCATGGGCGGTGCTGAAGAGCAAGAAGAAGAACGCCCCCACCCTGATGCTGGATGCCCACGCCGATGAAATCGGCTTCGTTATCCGCTACATCGACGGCAACGGCTTTGTGCGCGTGGAGCGTCTGGGCGGTACCGATGTCGCCATTGCCCGCGGTCGCCGCATCTGCTTCTTCGGGGCGGACGGCGAGGTTATCGGCATCACGGGTAACACCGCCATCCATATCCGCGATGACGGCGACAAAGCCCCCAAGACGTGGGATTTGTATGTGGACCTCGGCTGCGACTCCCGCGAGGAGGTGGCGGCACTCGGTCTGCGCGTGGGTGACTACGGCGTGTACTGCGACGGTCCCCTCATGCTCAACAACGGCAAGCGCCTTGTCTGCCGCGCGTTGGATGACAAGCTCTGCGGCTTCATCACCGCCGAGGTGGCGCGCGCGCTGAAAGAGCAGGGCATCAAACCCGAATGGAACATCGTGTTCGCCAACACGGTGCAGGAGGAAGTCGGCTGCATCGGCGCGGGCATGCTGACCTACCGCATTCAGCCCGATGCCGCTATCTGCCTTGATGTGACCCACGGCACGGATTCCCCCGGGCTGGACAAGGGGCGCTATGGTGATGTGCGCTTGGGCAAGGGCGGCTGCCTGTGCTACGGCCCCGCCTGCCACCCCAACATCAACGCCCGCTTAGAGCTGGTGGCCGACCAAGGCAACATTGCCATGCAGCGCGAGGCCAGCGGCCGCACCACGGGTACGAACACCGACCAGATTTTCCGCTCCCGCATGGGTGTTCCCGCCACCAACCTTTCCATGCCGCTGCGCTACATGCACAGCCCCGTGGAAACGGCGGACATGGGCGACGTGCAGTCCTGCATCGACCTGCTCGTGGCGTTCATCAAGTCCCTCAAGGTGACGGATGATTTCAAGCACAAGCTGTAAAGCCGCCGCGCTGAACAGCCGAAAAATCAAGCGGGCTGACCTGTTTGGGGGCAGCCCGCTTTTAATGGTTTTTTTTGGGGGGGGATTACAGGAAATCCGCTTTTGCCTTTTTAGCCTTGGTGCGCTCCGAATAACGCTCTAAACAGTCAACAAAGGCCTCTTTGAAGGTCTTTTGTTCGGGGTTGAATAAAGGCTCTTTCCCATCATCAACTTTGCTGTCTTCACAGAAACGGTCAATGCCCCAGGTGTACCGCCAAGTGTACTCGGAAATCTGCATCGTTTCCATCAACGGTGCAAGCTCTTTCTTAAAATCGGCGGCAGCGGCGCAGAACTTTTTGCGGCTTTCTTCGCAGCGCACTTCTTGTTCGCTTTTCGTGTTTTTTGTGCTATGGGTATAATATGTGCCTGCCGATTCAGCTTTTTGCTTCTGCTGTTTCTTAACAGAGTTGCTGTTCAGGCGGTCGAGCGCCTTTTTGTATCGGCTGTACTGCTCATAAGCCTTGCGCATCTGCTCGTATGACTTATCCATGCGGTGCAGCTTCTTATCGTGCGCGCCGTTCTCAATCTCCTGCAACATGGTGTCCACTTTCTCAATGGTTTCATCCGTTGTGGTGTAGTGGTAACTCGGATAAGAGGAGAGTGCCATTCCGGGCATGGCGGCAAAGACACCCAAAATAGTCAGCGTAACAGTTACTGCTGCGTGGTGTAACATAGGTATGCAGTTGTAAATTATCCCCCATTCGGTTGTTGCCGAGTGGGGGATAAAGGTAGGAGTGATGTGATATTCAGTGGCTGCGTATAAACATCGTGGCGTTTTCGATTTTGCCTTCCACATTCTCGTAGATGATACCAGGGGTTACACATCGAAACAGACCGCTACCATTGGCCGTTCCTTCATAAATACCACCGAGAGCTTGTGTATCAATGGTCAATTCAATGATAAAATCCTCTTGAGGTACTATTTCATCAAACCCGATAAGGCCGAGGAAAACGCCAAAATCATGGTTGGTAGTTACAGAAGAAGAGGCCAAACTGAATCTGACGTTCAGCGTTTTCGGCGTCTCGGTGTCAAGCGCATCATAGGTGGCGTTATCAATAGTCAGGATACCTTGGTTGATTTCCGAAGTGCCAAACATGAAACGCCCCTCAAGATGCTTGGTGCCGATATACTGCCCCAAAATGATGGTAAACTTATCCGTGCCGGGACGATAGATTTCAATGGTTTTATTAGCAAGGAATTTGGTTTCCGGCTTAATGGAACTGGTCGTGCCGTTTGCACCGCCGCCGCCACCGCCGCAGGAGGTAAGGGTGCAGGGAACGACCAGTGTTGCCGCCGCCAACAGAAGAAGAAGGGTCTTTTTCATAGTAAAGCCGATAATAGATATTGAGCGCGGGGCTATGCAGAGGGTATCATACCCCCTGCAACCCACGGCTCCACTATATCGTATTTGAACTACCATGCATGGCGGGCGGTAAGGTGTTTATCGTCAATGTACGGCGGCGTATCATGGCGGAACGGAACGCAAATCCCGCGCAAAGGTTCGTATTACTCTTTCACCAACCCCTCCAAATACCGCAGCATATCTGCCGTGGCTTCGTAGGGGCGTTCGTAGAAACGATTGTAGGCGCGGGCCTCCAGACTGCCGCCTCGGTGACCGCAGAGGTACATGATGCGCTCGGTGTTGAAATCGTGCTCCTTCAACAGCGTAATCACCGTGGCTCGCATACAATGGGCGGAATAATAGCGGCAGAAACGCGTGTGGTGCCGTTTTCCGCCGCCCATGCCCAGAGCATCCAAACGGCGGTGGGCGGCGCGGATGAAACGTTGCTCGTAAAAATTGCAGCCCTCGCGCCCTTGCAGAGAATCCGCCCATTGCGGGAAAACGTGCGTCGGGTGGGCATCGGGCGTGCGCAGGGTGCGGAAAAGAGCCGCCAACGAATCCGACAGCCACAGCACGGTGCCGATGCCGTGGCGCGCCGTCTTGCGGTGCAGCGTCCGCAGGGTGCGGGCATCGGGGGCGATTTGGCTCCATTGCAGATTCAGCACATCGTACAATCGCCAACCGGTCAGGTACAGCAGGTACCACACCGCCGCCTGTTGCGGGTAGGCGGCACAGGGTTTTACCAACGCCCGAATCTGCGGCAGCGTGAAACAACGCTTTACAGGAACGCGCGGCTCGCACTTGATTTCCGCCATATCCAGCGCGGCAAAGGGATTGTTATAAAGGCGGCTGCTGCCCTTGTCGCGCTGCTCCTGAATCAGACGGCGGCACAGGTAGCTGAGGGTAAGGCGGTACTTGTTGAGCGTGCCGACCGACAAATGCCGCAGCGTGCGGAAAAACGCCTCGGCTTTCTCCATCGTCAGCTCGTGCATGCAGAGCTGCGGGTGGTGTTGCTGTACCCACGCCCGAAACCGCCGCACCGCCA
Organism: Akkermansia sp.; assembly: GCA_045615585.1. Lineage (GTDB taxonomy): Bacteria > Verrucomicrobiota > Verrucomicrobiia > Verrucomicrobiales > Akkermansiaceae > Akkermansia. Next base: position 3,243 of record JAZLFB010000320.1, on the reverse strand, counting down.
CGCGGCTGTTGAGCTGCGTGCCCGCGTGGGCAGAGCGGCAGGGCTTCTCTTCCGCTTGTTGGAAAAAGTCTGCCGCGGGTATCGGCAGGTCGGCGCGGGCGGTGGTTTCGCCTGTCTCCAATGCGGCGGCGCGGCGTTGGATTTGGAGCCGCCGCAGACGGCGTTCCGTGCGGGTTAGCGTGGGGTAAACCGCATCCCGAATACTGGTGCGGGTGTAGGGCCAGCGGTGGGTGGTCAGCTTGGCGGGGTCGCGGTACAGCAAGCGCCAGCTACAGTTTTTGGTGTCGTAGGTAATGTTCATGGTGAAAAGGGTAGGTCGTGCCGCCGCTCCGCCCCGCCTGTGCAGTGGCGGCGGGCGCGCAAGGATAGCGCAAATTCGGCGGAAAACAAGCTGATTTTGTTGGGGAAAAATCGCCCTGCGGGGCAGACGGCGGCGTGCCTTGTTGCCGAAAATGCGGAAAAAGGAATGTCGTGCGTTGAATTTTGCGGGGATAACGAAAAAAAAGCTTGCACATGGTAGTTCAAATACGATATAGTGGCGGCATGGATTGCGAACAGCCGTCTGTCGGCTGTTTCTCCCCATAAAGTCTCTACAGAAAATCACCTATTATGAAAAAGTTCCTTCTCATGCTCGGGGCTGTGGCCCTTGCCCTTACCACCGGTTTCACCATGACCGCTTGCGGCGGTGGCGGCGGCGGCGGTGCTAACGCCGGTACCCGTGCCACCATGAACACCCGTGACTTCGGTCGCGGCGCCAAGATGTTCCAGCTTCTGCCCAACAACGGTGTGGAATCCGAGCTGTACTGCGTGAGCAACTCCACCAACGAGGTGAATGAGAATCAGGCCGTTTGCGCGGGGCGTATGCGTGCCGGCGGTAAGATGTTCAACGTGTACTACACCTACACCAAGGTGAACGAAACGACTTACACCCTGACCATCACCAACAGCAGCGTTGAAAACGTGAAGTCTCCCGAGTTCGTGGAAGCCCTTGGTTTCGGTACCACGCTGACGGGTGATGACGAAGGTCAGTTCATCGCCTCCAACATCGACAGCCTTTCCGGTATGACGATTAACTTCACCTTCAACATGGCTACCCACATGGTGAACGTGGAAAGCACCATGATTGTGGAAGATCAGGAAGCTGAGGAACCCTTCCATGAGGAAATCTACCGCAGCACCGATATGGTCTTCCGTGTGCTGCCCTGCACCTACAACTAAAGAGCGGGTGCTACCAAGCATTTAACAATAAAAAAGGGCTTCCTGAGCAATCAGGAGGCCTTTTTTATGCCCACGCGGCGGCAGGGATAAAAAAATCCCCCCTCCGCAGAACAGCGGGGGCGGGGTGATAGAGCGGCGGGAGAAGCCGCCGATTACAGGGAGAGGTAGCTGCGGTCTTTTTCCCGCAGGGTCTCTTGGGCGGCCTTTGTGCCGTTTTCTTGGGCGTAGGTGTAGATGTGGGCGTAGATGTTGTCCAGCCCTGTCTTGTCGTAGTGCTTATGGAGTTCGTACGTCCAAAAACCCGCCGCCCCGCTTTCCAACACGGGGGTAATGACGTGGGTATAGACCCAGTCTTTGGAGAATTGATCGATTTTTTCCATGGCGTTCGTTCTATCCGTTAGGTTTTTTCTTCTCATTGTAATACACTCGCCCGCAAAGTCAATTTTTGTTAGATGTTATATCGTTTTCAACGGGTTGCAGGGGAAAGGAGACGGCAAATTGCTTGCCAAGCTGCGCCCTGCTTGCTAAAATGAGGGGGCAGTATGGACACGATTGTAGGATTGGGTTACGATATTCACCGCTTTTCGGAAACGCCCCGCCCGCTGTGGCTGGGCGGGGTGAAGGTGCATGACACCAAGGGGCTGGACGGTCACAGCGATGCCGATGTGCTGTGCCACGCGCTGGCAGATGCCATTCTCGGCGCCATCGGCGAGCCGGACATCGGTTACTGGTTTCCGCCCACCGACCCGAACTGCGAGGGCATCTGCTCTCTCCGTATTGTGGAAAAGGCGGTGGAATTGCTGCATGCCCAAGGCGGTTGCGTGGTGAATGTAGACTGCGCCTTGATTGCCGAAGCCCCGAAAATCCTGCTCTTTGTGGCACAGATGAAAGAGACGCTGGCCCCCATCCTTGGCATTGCCCCCCGCCGCGTGGGCGTGAAAGCCACCACCAACGAAAAACTGGGTGCCCTCGGTCGCCGAGAGGGCATGGCCGCCTTCGCCACCGTCAGCTTGAAAGTACCGGAGGAAAGTTGAAAGTTGTAGGTTGAAAGTTGAAATTGTAGAGTTCGCGCGGCCTTGCCGCGTTCTGAATACAAATAAAGCCGCTTTTATCGGTTTCTGACAGGTTTCAGCTCTCTTTTCTTTGTTACGCCATAACTAACGTATTCCAATCCTGTGTCATCTTGCACGCGAAGCGTGCCTAATATCGTAATTTCAACCTTCAACTTTCAACCTTCAACTTTCTCATGGATTCCCACCTCGAATTACTGGCTTTTGCGGCTGTTCAGAACCTGACTGCCGCTCATTTAACCGTGGCTACCGCCGAGAGCTGCACGGGCGGGTTGATTGCCGCTGCCCTCACAGGCGTGCCCGGTGCGTCCGCTGTTTTCCGCTACGGCTGGGTGACGTATTGTAACGAAGCCAAGGAGCGCGAGTTGAATGTACCCGCCGCCCTGATTGAGGAACATACTGTGGTGAGCGAACCTGTGGTGAAAGCCATGGCTGAAAACGCCATGCGAAAGGCGGGGTCGGATTTCGCTATTGCCGTCAGCGGCAATGCGGGACCCACCGCTGCGGAGGGAGAACCGCCTGTCGGCACGGTGTGCATCGCCTTAGCCCGCCGCGGTGCCGCCCGCCCCACCCATACCGAGACGATTTTCCGCCCCGGTCTTGACCGCAACCGCTTCCGCACCATGGTAGCGGTCAGAGCCTTGGAGCTGCTGGCAGGGGCGGCGAAGTGATAAAAGCTGAAAGAGAAACGATTGCGGGGCTTACTCCAACGTGTCAAGGTGGGAGACGGCCTGAGAGGGCGCTCTGCCTAAATCGAGGGCTCGGTTGGCAATGTGCTCGATATCGGTGTCAAAACGATAGGCCGAGCAATCGGGGCAGATATCGGCGGTTTTGTCAACAATAGCCCCACACACCGTGCACAGTTTGTAACTACCGGGGTCGTTGGCTACGGTGGTGGCAATTTCTTTGTGGTCCTGTCGCATGTCGGTGGGGTGGCGTTCCTGATAAAACGGGC
>JAZLFB010000319.1:0-2597 GCA_045615585.1 Akkermansia sp. | reverse complement strand
AAGTGGAGGGTGGCCTCTGGTTCCACAAATACTCTCATATTGACTTCACCGGCACGGGTACGCTGACGGCAGCCGGCATGGTGATTAGCAAGGGCGAAGGTGAAGGTGACTCCTCCATCAAGTGCACGGACTCCGAATTTTACCTCGGCGAGAGTACTTCTTTGATTACCTTCACGAACACCAATGTGGAAGTGAAGGGTGAAACGCTGGCAGAGAACAAAATCACCGGCGGTTCTGTGACGGTGAACTCCGGCAAGACCACGAACATCTACTCCACTCTGTCCGCTACGACAGACCTGACCGTGAACAGCGGTTCCACCGCTTTCTTCGTCAATGCCGGCAGCAAGGTCAAGGTTGCCTCTCTTTCCGGCGAGGGTTCTGTGATGGTGGCGGAGAACAAAGACCTGACCGTGGTTGCAAATAAGGCCACTATCGGCGGCATGACCTTGGCCAACGGTGCAACGGTTACCGTCAACGACCATAAGGGCACTCTGGCTCTGCAGGAACTGACGGTAACAGGTGAAGACGCCAAGGCCACCATCAATGCAGACCTCGACCTGAGCGGTGCTACGGTAACGCTGAACGGCAACTCGGTGGAACTGGGCTGCGACCTCACGTTCAATGGTACCTCCATCACGCTGTCCGATGCCGACATTGCTGTTATCTGCAATACGGAAGGTGACGGTCTGCTCCTCTTCAGCGGTGTGGATTTGCTGACGCTGGGCACCAAGACCTACACCACGGATTACATCGGTCTTGTTGATCCTTCCGCGATTATCCTGACCCTTGTGGACGGTGCTACCGCCGCAATTCCTGACACGGTGTTTGTGAACTTCAATGCAACGGCCAAGACCGTCTCGCTGAGCGCGGTCCCCGAACCCGCCACCGCCACGCTGAGCCTGCTGGCTCTCGCCGCTCTGGCTTCCCGCCGCCGTCGCAAGTAAAGCGACAAGCTACGGCATCAATCTTCGGCACCCGCTCATTCATGGGCGGGTGCCTTTTTTGTAACAACCGCCGTGGCTCCTTCTCCTCGGTGCTGACGCACCACGTTGCCTCAGCCGCGCCTCACGCGGCTTCGCCCTTCGGGCAAACCCTATCGGGTTTGGCTACCCGCCCTTACCACTTTGCTTTGCAAAGTGCCCCTACGGGGGTTGCCTCAGTGCCGCCCCACGGCACTTCGCCCTTCGGGCATCCCTTTGGGCTGGCTAATCCGCCTACAAGCCTTCGGCGGCTTTGTCGGGCGTGTTGCTTCAGGCGCGCCTCACGCGGTTTCGCCCTTCGGGCAACCCCTATCGGGGGTTGGCCAATCCGCCTTACCGCAAAACAGAATCATGTATCCTGCGGTTTTCCGATGTCGGATGTAGCACCGCTGCGTTCAGACAATAGAAGCCGTATTTCTTCTTCTGTCGGCAAGAGGAACTTGTATTTGCTGGCAAACAACTGCGTGCTGCCATTCAACGAACTGTAGCGCATCACGGTTTTGTCGTTATCCGCACAAAGAATAAGCCCGATGGTCGGAGCATCGTCCGGCTGACGTTTTAATTCATCATACATACGGACGTACATGTCCATCTGACCGATATCCTGATGTGTCAACTGCCCCCGCTTCAAATCAATTAACACAAAGCAGCGCAACATGAAATTATAAAACACCAAGTCAATATAAAAATGCTGACCGCCCTCTGTTGTAATGCGTTGTTGGCGGGCAACAAAGGCAAAACCGCGCCCCAGTTCCAACAGAAAATCCGATAATTTATCCAAAAGCGCAGTTTCCAAATCCCGTTCCAGATAATCCTTGTTTTCCTTCATATCCAGAAATTCCAAAATGTAAGGGTCTTTAATGATATCCTGCGGACGCATGAGCATTTCTCCATTCGAGGCTTCAGCCTCTGCACGAACCGTCTCCTGATGAGCACTAGCCAACAAGCGCTCAAAGTAGGAGGAGCGGATCTGTCGTTCAAGCTGACGAACACTCCACTGGGCTGCTTCACATTCTTTGAGATAAAAACTTCTGGCACTTTCATTTTCAACGCGTAAAAGTGCCAAGTAATGCGACCAGCTCAATTTTCCAGACACTGTCTGGAAAATGGGAAAAGTGGTGTAAAACAAGCGCATATTGGCCAAATTTGTGGTCGAAAAGCCCTTACCAAACTCTTTACTCAATTCGGTAGATAAGGCTTGAATTAATCCTTTCCCATAGTCTGCACGTTGTTTCCCCTGCTGCTCCTCCTCAAAAATGCGCCGTCCGATTTCCCAATAAGTGTAAACCATCGCCTGATTCACACTATTCACAACACTATGCCTTGCAGCGGTAATAAGCTGGCGCACCTCATTCAAAAGGCTCTTGGCGTGCAAATCTTTCTTGCCTTTATTATGCCGAAAACCACCCGAAAAGCAAGGGAAAACGACAGACTCAAAAAGCCCCTGTCTGACGGGTGTCAGACAGGGGCTTGATAAGGTTTGTCGCGGTGGCGTGCTTTAGAAGTTCACGCGGTAGCCCACGGTGGCGTTGAAGCCGGTGTAGCCGCTGCGGAATTCAGCAGAGCCGTCCACGAAGATGCTGCCGCTCTCCTGACCCACGGGCACCGTCAGCCCCG
>JAZLFB010000318.1:0-2745 GCA_045615585.1 Akkermansia sp. | reverse complement strand
CCCCATGTAATGCAAAATTGCTACTAGTCAGGGGTGTTGGCTGCGGCTTGTGTTTGGTTGGGGCTGCGGGGGCGTAGCTTGAATTTTAGCGGTAGCTATTCTTTCGACCCCATGTAATGCAAAATTGCTACCGGTTAGGGGTGTTGGCTGCGGCTTGTGTTTGGTTGGGGCTGCGGGGCGTAGCTTGAATTTTAGCGGTAGCTATTCTTTCGACCCCATGTAATGCAAAATTGCTACCGGTCAGGGGTGTTGGCTGCGGCTTGTGGTAGGCGGGGGCTGCGGGGCGTAGCTTGGCTTGAATTTTATAAATAGCAATTTTGCATTACATATATTATGCGTAGTTATCTGTTTGTGTGCTTGGGTGCCATGATGTATGGGGGCTTGTATTTATGGCAGCTCTGCCACGAGAATCATCGGCTTCGATTTTCTGTTCGCCGACCAACTTGTCTTGTCGACTACTACCATCTTCCTGTAGCCGTGTTCGTGGAGGCGTGGCTCGTGTACCGAAAAAAGGCCGCCTACTAAACCACCGCGAGAATCGAAAATTCGGAACGCGCCCGTACAGTTCACGCTCCGTTCGATTCTCGCGCGTTTTTGGAGAAAGCAAGTCTACACCCCTTGCCGTCCGCTCTCTTCTGGGGCAAAATGGAGATAGAATGATTATGCGAAATAATCATTCGCCGTTTACAGCAAGACGGCAATGTGATAGAATACAGCCATGGCGGAACATCGCATGCACCACTCTTCATTCACCGCATGGCTAACGGCAATCGCCCTGAGCTGCTGGTTGTCGAGCTGCACACAGGTCGCAGAACCCTCTCATGAGGAAGCGGCCTATCTGCCGAGCGCGTTCTGCTATGTGGACGAAGTGGCACCGCGCGTGCGCACGGATTTGAAATACAGCGGGAATGACAACTTTGTCGGTCGCCCCATTGCCGGTTACACAGGACACCGCGCCATGCTGCGCAAGGACACCGGCGCCGCCATTGCCAAAGCGTCTGACCTACTGGCCAAGGATGGGTACGGTCTGAAAATCTGGGATGCCTATCGACCCGCCCGCGCCATGCAGGATTTTTACGCATGGAGCAAGACCGCTGATGACCGCATGAAAGCGCGCTTCTACCCGAATCTCACCAAAAAAGGCATTTACGACGGCAAGTACATCGGGCTGAAAAGCGAGCATAACTGGGGCATTGCCGTGGATGTAACCCTGGTGCACCTGAAAAGCGGACGCGAATGTGACATGGGCGGGCATCATGACCTGTTGGACCCCTGCTCCGCCACCGATTATCCTGATTTGACACCCCTGCAACGCACCAACCGCAACCGCCTGCGCACCGCCATGGAAGCCGCAGGCATGCGCAATTACTCTAAGGAATGGTGGCATTACTACCTGTACCCCATGGGAACGTGCTATCTGTACGATTTTCCGCTGAACGACAACCTGCCCCCTGCCCCGTAACGAACTCTTTTTCAATATCAAGCATCTATTTTACACCATGAAAACACGTTTCATTCTGGCTGCCGTAGCCGCCGCTTTGCTCTATTCCGCCTGTCAGGAACAGGATATGCAGGAACTGCGCGGACTCTTTGACCAAGGACTGCCCGCCAAGCCCTTCAACCCGCATCGCGCCGTCAGTTAACTCTCTTTTCCCGCCATGTTCTCATCTTTCTGCCGTTTCTCGATGGTTTCCGTCGCCCTGTTGGGTGGTATCACAACCGCCTTGGGGCTTTCCGGCTGTGTCTCGCAGATGGTCTACCCCGGAGCTAAGCCGAACGCGCTGACACCTGATTCGGTGTACTCCGCCTCGCATCCCGAAGCCAAGCCCTACATTCACCGTCTGTCGGATGGAACGGAGCTGCACGGCTGGTTGGTACGGGCGCAGGAAGGGGCACCTTTGGTGGTGATGTATGCCGGCAACGGCATGAGCGCGGGGGATTTCCTGCCCTTTGCCATGGGTGATCCGAACCATTCATACCTTCTGCTGAACTACCGAGGCTACGGCAACAGCAAGGGTGAGCCGAGCGAGAAGCTGTTGGTGAAGGATGCCTGTGAGGTGCTGATGGCGATGAAATGGTATTACCACCCCTCATCGGTGACGCTGGTGGGGTTCAGCCTTGGTACAGGCGTGGCCGTTCAGGCGGCAGCGCGGACGGCGGGTCAGATTCCCGTGCAGTCGCTGGTGCTCATCTGCCCCTTTGACAGCATGGAAAACGTGGCCTGTGACAAGGTTCCGCTGCTGCCCCGTCTGTTCATGGAGGACAAGTACGATTCCGCTGCCTATGCCCCGCAAATCACCTGCCCTGTCACGGTATTCCGCGCCACACACGATGAAATCATCAGCGCCGAACGCACGAACACCCTCATTCGCAGCTTCGGTCGCCCGGTCAACACCGTGGACATCACCGCCACGCACAACACGATTCTCTCCACCCCCGGCTTTGCCGAGAAGCTGTACAGCGTGTTAGCACAGTAAGACGGCACGTCAACCCTGATTGTCCTGCTCTCTCAGGCGGCGCAGGTATTCCATGCGCTCGGTGATGCGCAGCTCCATGCCGTTGGTGGTGGGGTGGTAGTAGACGCGGCCTTCGGGCAGATAGGCTTGGGGTACAAAGTGGTCGTCTCCGTAGTCGTGGGCGTATTTGTAGGTCGTTGCCTCTTCGGAAACGCCGCGCAGACGCGCCAGCTTCTTGCGCGTGGGCGTGGCAAGGTGGTCGGGAACCGCCAGCGTTTTGCCCTCCCGC
>JAZLFB010000317.1:0-16971 GCA_045615585.1 Akkermansia sp. | reverse complement strand
ATATACAGGATTCACGGGGGATTGCAAGCCTAAATTTGAAGTTTGTACAAAATTATGTCAAATGATGTCAAAAGTGGGGAGTTTTGGGGGTGAAAAAAGGCGCGGCTTGGGTGCCGCGCCTTGGTGGGGAAAGGGAGAAGAGGGGGAAAGGGTACTTTTTCTTGGCTTTTTGGGGCAGCAGTTCGACGGTGCCGAAGCTTTGTTTGCCGCCGACGCTTCGCACGCGGGCGATGATGTGGCAGCTGTTGTTGCCGGAGGTGCCTGCGGGTACGTTGATGGCGTAGGTGTTGTTGGCGGAGTGCGTGCCTGCGGTGCCGTTCTGCTGCACATGGGCTACGATTTCGCCGTCCATTTCAACTTTCACGTCGCTGATGTCAAGGCGGTGGTTGCCGCGTACAAAGTTGAAGCGGATGCCGCGGGCGTTGCGAATGTCCTCGTTGTTGGCCACCCAGGAGATTTCCTTCCACTCGGTGTCGACGCTGTCGGCTCCCCATGCGCCGATTTCCTTGCCGTCGCTCTTGATAGCACCCAATGGGGTAATGCTCTTGGCTTGGGCAATGAGCTGGCAGGCTTGCACGGCAGGCTTGTTGTAGTGCTTGACGGGGGAAAGCCCGCGCTGTTCTTCCACCCACTTGGTTTCCCATGCCTTGACATCGCCCTTGGCGGGGGTGAAGCGGCCTTTCAGATGCTCTTGTCGGCGACCCAGATAGTAGTCGCGGATAAGCCCCGACCAGATGCGGGCGGCGTAGTCATCCACAGGCTGCCCGGGGCGCACGCCCCAGTAGGTGACGATGCGGCGGGCGTTCTTCTCGTAGTAATCGGCCAGCTTGGCGTTTTTACCGCCGCACTTGCGGGCAAACTCAATCCAGCGGCTCATGCGGTACAGCGGGTGCGATTCCAACAGGCGGTCCATGGCCAGCATGTAGGTTTCGATGTCTTTTTCCATGGCGCGTGAGCCGTCGATGTCACCCGCTTGGAAGGTTTTTTCGCTGTTGCCGATGAGGGTTTCCACCTTGCCGCCCAGATAGGCGGCAGTGTATTCAATGAGGTCGGCGCGGTACAGCGGGTTGTGGCGCAGCTTGTCAGAGGCGGCGGCAAAGTTCTCAATGGCAAGGTAGAACTTGTCGTTGGTGTTGATGCTGCCTTTGGCGCCGCCCAGCGTGTACTGCCAGTTGTAGCGCGGATGGTCGGTAAAGCTGCCGTAGGCGGCTTGGCGCATCAAGGTCCAGAAGCGGTCAATGTCGGCGTTGTCGGCACCGTAGCGGCAGCGGGAATAGTTGTGCAGCCATGCCGTGGTGTCGATTTCTTTTTCCGACCACGCGGCATCGGCCATCAGTTCGTAGATAACTTGGTTGTTTTCAATGCCCTCGGGTGCCATGCCGTGCCCCACGAGCCGCCCGCGTTGGGGAGAGTTAAGGGCTTTCAGGTGCCCGTTGGCGTAGAATTCCAACACGCCTGTCAGCCCGCACTTGCCGCCCATGTTGGGAATGACGCTGTAAACCCACGGCTTGTTGAGGAAGCCGTCGTAAAACTCCCAGTTCACGCCGTTCTTCCAGCGGCAGACGGTGTAGTCCACGGCTTCATCCAGCAGCAGCATTTTATCATCGGGTACTTTGGAGATGAGGGCGGCGAGCGTGCTCTTGTCCCAAATGTGGCGTTGGAAACCGAACATCCACCCCTGCATCACCCACACGGCATCGGGGTTGGCGGCTTTGATGGATTGGTAGACGCTGTCGCCGTAATTGGCCATCAGCTCGTAGCGTTCGGGGGTGCTGTGCGGGGGGAAGGGCACTTCCATCTCGTTGAAGCTGTCAATGAGGTAGTGGCTGCATTTGCCGAATTCTTTTTCCCACTCTTCAATGAACATGGTGCCGATTTCGCGGAAGAGGGGCTGGTCGGGCGTGAGCATCCAGTTGTGGTAATGCCCGTTGCACCATGAGGTTTTGACCAGCTTGGCATCGGGGCGCACGCGCGTCAGGGCTTCGGGTACAAAGCCGGCGAAACCGGGGCAGACGGGGGTCATGCCCAGCGCGCGCTCGCGCTTCAGGATTTTGTGTTGCAGTGCCAGCTGGTGTTCATGCCATTCTTTCGGCAGGGGTCCGTCTACGCCGCTGATATTGCCCATGCGCATCCACGGCAGGTTGGCGGGACCGACAAAATACTCGGCAATTTCCTTATCGGTCAGACCGAGACGCTTAAAGACGCGGGCGGTGATGGCTTCCTGGGCGGTGAGGGCGAGCGGCATGTTGATGCCGTGCAGGGCCATGTAGTCAATTTCCTGCTCCCAGCGTTTCCAATCCCAGTAGGGGGTGGTGTAGCCGAAGGTGACGACGTTGAAGTAATAGCGGTAGGGGAAGGGTGTGGCACCCTCGCTGTGGCTGCCGTCTGCCCAAGCACCTTTTTCCACGCGGTTGCCCGACCAGCTGTTGATGCCGCGACCCTGTTCCTTGAGGGCGGCGTAGAAGCCGTGGCAGAGGGCGACAGGCGTGTCACCCGCCACCTGAACGGTGCCGTTTTCAACCTTGACGGTGTAATGTTCTTTTTCCCCGCGCGGCAGGGCTTTCAGTTGCACAGGCACGCTGCCGCCCGTGAAGCGTTGAATCACGCCCGCGGCGGGGGTGCAGATGTCGGCCGGTGTCTCAGCCAATGAGACGGCGGCAAGGCAGAGAAGTGTCGATAAGGTGCGGAACATGGCAGAAAATAAACCGGGTTCAGCGGATTCTACCAGATTTCGGAAGCGGTGTAAAATGAAAACATCTGCGCCCCGAAAACACGATCGGACGGAGATAAAACGCGTTACGCTTTGCGTTTCATGGTGATGTGAGAAGAAGGAAGAAAATCCCGCCGAAAATCAGGCGGTTTCGACACTTTATTCGGGCGCCTTTTTTATTGCCATGGCGGGGGCGATTCGCTATAATGCCGCGCACATGAAACTGTTTTTTACCTCGCTTGCCGTAGCGGTGCCGATGCTCTTTTCGGGCGTGCTGCATGCTGCTACATATGCCGTGGACCCCGCCAAGGGCGACGACAGTAACCCCGGCACCGCCAAGCAGCCGTGGAAAACCATGACCCCTGTCAATCAGCTGGAGCTGAAAGGCGGCGACAAGCTCTTGCTGCGTCCCGGTACCGTGGTCGGTTCTCTCGCTCCGCATGCGGCGGGTACCAAGGAGAACCCTGTGCAGATTATCTTTGCCGCAGGTACCTACAACTGGCAGGCAGAGGGGTTGAACGAGGAAAAACTGCATATCTCCAACACGAATGATGCGCCCGACATGCCCAAGCGCATCATGATAGACCTGCATCACGCCAAGCACACCGTCATTTCCGGCAAGGGGGCGCTCTTACTTTGCCGCGGGCGCATGATGGAAATCCACATGGAGGCGTGCGAGGACATCACTTTCAAGGATTTTGCCGTAGACTACGCCCGCCCCACGGTGTCGGAATACACTGCGTTGGAGACAGGGGAAAAGGAGGCCGTGTTCAGCATCCACAAAGACAGCAAGTACCGCATTGACGAAAACGGCAAGCTCTTCTGGGTCGGCGACGGCTGGGAGGAGGAAGCCCGCAACGGCTTTGTGCAGCAGTACACGGAGAAGCCCCTGCATGTGTTCAATGCGGGCGGCAACAAGGGCTTGTGGGGCAAGGTGACGGAAATTGCCCCGCGCAAGGTGAAGATGGAGTTCGGCGATAAGAAAAACCCCGGTTTTGTGAAGGGAGCCACCTACCAGTTCCGCCATGTGCGCCGAGAATACGCCTCGGTGTTCTGCAATAAATCCGCCCGCATTCGTTACGAGAATGTGTCTTTCCATTTCATGCACGGCATGGGCGTGCTCTCGCAGTTTTCGCGCGATTTGACCTTTGACGGCGTGCGCGTAGCACCCCGCAAGGGCAGCGGTCGCACCTGTTCCGCCTGGGCGGATATCCTGCATTTCTCGGGCTGCTACGGCAAAATTCTGGTGAAGAACAGCGTGCTCTCCGCCTCGCACGATGATGCCATCAACGTTCACGGCACGCATTTGGTTGTCACGGAAATCCGCGACCGCCGCCACCTGACTCTCACATTCAAGCACAGGCAGACGTGGGGGTTCGAGGCCTACCGCAAAGGGGATGAGGTGGAGTTTATCAACTGCGCCTCTCTGCTACCCAAGGGCGGTATCAACCGTGTGGAGGAAGCAATGCTTTCCCCCGATGGGCGCCGCATGGAGCTGACGCTGGCAGACGACATGCCTGAGGACGTATGCCCCAATGACTGGTGCTTGGAGAACGTGACCGCCACCCCCGCCGTGACGGTGAAAAAATCGCTCATCAAGCTCATTCCCACGCGTGCGTTCCTGCTGACGACGCGCCGCCCGATGGTGATTGAGGACTGCACCTTCATCGGCACCCACAACGCCGCCATTCTGGTGGCGGATGATGCCCGCAGCTGGTATGAATCGGGCATGGTGCGCGACATGACCGTCAAGGGCAACACCTTTACGGAATGTGGTGAGCCTGTCATCAAGTTCCATCCCGAAAACAAGACGTTCGATGCCCCTGTCCACACGGGCATTCGTATTCTCAACAATACGTTCAATCTGCTCGGTCGCGGTGCGGTGGGCATGAAATCCACGGGCGATGTGCTCATCAAGGGCAACAACATCCGCGCCGCCCACGAGGGCGACACCGTGTTGCAGGACCATTGCACCAACGTGCGTGTGGAGAAGTGAGGGAGAAGGCACGGCTTGCGGCGGGGTGCTGTGTAGCCGAGGTTGGGTGTGTGCGGATTCGCCCGCGCGAAAAGTAGATTAATTCCGAAAAATGGACTTGCAAGGGTAGGGGGAATATTGTAGACTGATACATATAGGACATAGGGCGAACTATGCCCTGACGTTCCGTACTGTTTTCACCTTTATTCTCTCATGAAACTGCATCTTCCGAACAAACTCTTGGCAGCCGTCATGGCGTTGGCTGCACCTGTTCTCTGCACCACGGTTACCACAGCCACCATCGGCGCGGGTGCCGCTTTTGTGCTCGGTTCTGCCGCACAGGCGGCAACCGACCCCGCCAACGCCAACGCGGGCGATACCTCGAAAACGATGCACGTCTACATCCTGACGGGACAGTCCAATGCCCAGGGTGCCGTGTATGCTTCCCCCGCCTCGCCTGCGCAGTTGGCGCAGTATCAGTCCGGCACTGTTATGTGGAACGCGAGCCTCAACAACTATTCCACCAATCCCGTGTTCGCTGCGGATAACGTGATGTGGCGTGACGTGGCCCCGCAGCTTCCCATCTGGGGCGGCAACTACAGCATGGGCGGTGAGTACGGCTTTGCCGCCATGACGGAGCGCCTTGCGGCTAATGAGAAGGTAATCAATACGCAGGGTGAACGCATGGATATCGGTCAGCTGGCGGTGGTTAAAGCCGCCCTCAACGGCGGCGGTAACCAGTATTGGGTGAAGGGGAATGCCGCCTATGAAAAGATGCTGGACGGCATGAAGACCGCGCTTCAGACGGCGGTGGACAACGGTTATCAGTCCATCAGCATCGACGGGCTGATGTACCTGCAGGGCGAATCGAACGACGGCACGGGTGCCGCTGCTACGGAATCCCGCTACAAGGAATACGTTTCCAACCTGACGAGCGACCTTACGGCTTGGGTGACGGCGCAGGGGCTTTCCGACGAAATCTCCGTTGCCTTTGACGGCAACACTGTGCTGGGTGAGCCCTCTCGCAACCCCTCCGGCACCATCGAGAAACAGATTGCCGCCGCCACCTCTGACGGCCATGTGAATACCGACGGCAACGGCATCGGCTTTGTTTATGCCCGCGACCTTGCCAAGGGTTCGGACAACCTGCACTACACGGGTGAATCCCAGCTCTCCATCGGTGCGCGATACGCTTATGCGCTGGCGGTGCAGGGGGGCTACAACGTGGGTGCCGTGCGCGGCTCCGACAGCACCAAGGCGCTGGATAACGCAGGGGCTTGGTGGATGGAGCAGCTGCCCGCTACGGATGCCGTGGTGAAGTGGGATGTCTCCTCTGTCAGCAAGACCAACACCATCGGCAACACGCTGACGGTGGGCGGCATTGTGGTGGAAGACCCCTATCAGGGGCAGGTCAATATCAGCGGCGGCACGCTGCATGTCGGCGCGCAGGGTATCGAGCTGCAACAGGGCAGCCTGAATGTTGCCTCTGCCTTTGTGGCAGATGCCCCGCAGACATGGAAGGTTGCAGGCGGACGCACCCTCAACCTCAGCAATGCCGGCACCATTTCGACCCCCATCTCCCTCATCAATGACAGCGGCAGCGGCACGGCGCATGTGTCGGTGAACGGTGCCACGCAGGATTGGAATATCACGGGTGATGTCGATGTGAAGGTCGCCTCGGTACACTCTGTCACCACGGCGGCGGGTGCTTCCCTCGGTCTGGCTGCCGTCAGCGGCAGCGAACTCGCGTTGGACAGCCTGTCTCTCGGTGCCGACTCCACCCTGTCCGTGGGCGGCGCAGGTACCGCAGGCACGCTCTCTGTGGGCACCCTGACGCTGGGCGGTGATGCTTCCGTCAACATGGATTTCCTCGGCTCTACCCGCTATGATAAGCTGACGCTCACCAACATGAGCGGTGACGGCACGGTGAACTTCAACTTCAATGTCACCAAGACAGGGCGCGGCGGTTCCTACACCGTGGTGCAGGGCTGGAACGGCGGTGCGTTCACCTACAGCGGTTTGGAGGGACTGGAAGGTGCCGCCTTTGCCCATGACGGCAACGGCAACCTGGTGCTCACGTTGGCGGGCGGTACCGGACCGGCTATCGTAACAGATTACACGAAGGCGTGGCCTACAGAAACACCGACTGCTGTCTCTCTGACCACGGGAGCTTATGACGCCTCCGCACAGGGCAGCAACACTTATGCCACGGGCACGGCCCAATGGTATTTCGGCGTGGGGCACAGCGGCGGCAATGATACACCCTTTGACAATTATGCAGAGATACATGATGCCGCTGCGACATGGGTCGTTTCCGTCGGCAGCACCAGCGGAAACTCGCCTGTCACCGTGGTGGGTGATTCCGCTGTGCGTTACACGGGCGACACGACCACAAGCGGCACCACCGTGTACGGTGCGGTGAACGCCACCGTTACAGGCGCGGTCTACACCGAGCTGGACAAAGCCAACGCTACCTATACGGAGGTGAACGGCACGCACAATGCCACCATTACGGGGAGCAACACGCTGGTTATTAAACAGGGTACCGTGAACGGCACGGTGACGGGCGGCTCTGTCAGCGGCGGTAACCGTATCAGCGGCGGTACCTATCTGCAGATTGACGACGGCACCTTTAAGGGCGTGGTGGCAGGCGGCAACAAGGCCGGCAGTTCCGTTATCGACAATGGTGCGCACATGGTGATTAACGGCGGTACTTTTAGCGCAGATGTCGCCGGCGGCAACAACGGCAACGGCACTATCAATGACGGTGTGCAGATGGTGATTGATGGTGGTACGTTCAATGCCAATGTCGCGGGCGGCAATAACGGTGTCGGTACCATCAACGGAGGTGTGGATATGCACATTTCCGGCGGTACCTTCAACGGCTATGTGTACGGCGGCAATCTCTGGGGCAGCAACAGCGCCTCTGCGGCCAACAGCATCATCAGCGGTGACATCAACATGGAAATCAGCGGCGGTACGTTCAATAACGCCGGTTCCAAAGCCGTTTATGCCACAGGCTACGGTCACAAGGTGGACGGTGATGTGACGCTGACTCTCAGCGGCGGTACCTTTGCGAGCGGCTATCATCTCTACACGGGTGGCTGGAACGGTGCATCCGTAACCGAGGGTCACAAGACCACTTTGGTGTTACAGGATATCGATTCCTCCAACGCGCTGGCTACCGCCGACATTAACCTGCACGGCACAGGCTCTGCCGCCCCCGAGCTGGTGTTCTCTCATGTTACTACATCGGTGGCCGCCAATTTCAGCGGTTTCACCTCGCTGCGCGTGACCGATGAATCCGATGCGGTGTTGGCGCGCAATGTTGCCAACCACACCGCCTTGTTGGGTGCGCTCACAGGCGGTATCACGGTGGAGGAAGGCTCCAACCTGACCCTCCTGCACCCCAACAGCGGACCGTGGGATTTGACGAACCGTTCCTTCCGTTTGGAGGAGGGCGGTTCGCTGACTAAGGGCGGTTGCTATTGGACAAACATCGGTACCCTCACGGGTAGCGGCACCTACCATGTGGCTAACGATGTCAAAGGCGGCGGTTCTCAGGTCTCCGATATCAGCAACTTCCAAGGCACCATTCACATCGGCAGCGATAAGACTGTCGAGATGATGGGCGCGGGCAGCTCCGGTGTAACCTTCAATGTCGAAAAGGGCGGTATAGCCAAGATTTATGCGGCAGCGGGGAGCATGGGTAAGCTCTCCGGAGACGGTGTGGTAGAGCTGAAAGGAACGCTTACCAACGGCACAGGAACGAATCATTCCTCCTTCGCTTTCGACAACTGGACGGGCACCGTCAAGCTGACCAATAGTGCTGTCGCTGCCAGCGGCTCTCAGGGCCTGCGGTTGGACAAATTGGGAACAAGCGGCTCCAAGATTCAGATTGATGGTGTGGGTGTCGGCAATACGAACTCCGTGTGGCTTGCGACAGGTACAGATAAAGCCGTTATGGCCAATTTGGAGCTTACCGGCAACGGGCTTACCCTGACAGACGGCAGCTCTAATTCCCCTATCGTCTTTGAAGGCGCATGGACGGGCAGCGGCAATTTCTCGTTCACGAAAGCCTCTGTTACGCAGACCTTCCGCTTCCTCGGCAACATGACCGACTATGCGGGCAACATCAGCCTGTCGGGCGGGCAGGTGTTGGGATTCGGCAACGGTGACGTGAGCGTGAACCTCGGCATTGCCGCTACCTCCGATACGGGTAAGGGTACCATCAGCGGCACAGGCACCACCACCGCGCAGGTCAAGATTAACTACCTGACGGACTCCACCTCCAGCAGCACAATGACAGGCAACCTCGCCCTTACGCAGAACGGCGCGCAGGTGCTGACCGTGCTGGGTCACAACACCTACACGGGTGCCACCAACATCAACAACGGCTCCATCAAGCTGGAAGGTGACGGCACGCTGGGTACGGGTACGGTGACCATGAGTGCGGCCAACAGCGCCTCCCTCATCTTGGATGACATGACCATCAGCTCCCTCACCAAGACCACCAATGCCACCATCAGCGGGCAGCAGGAAGGCTCTATCAGCGCCACGGGAATCCGCGGTACGGAGGGGCATGTGATTACTATCGCCAACGCCGCGATTGCCGTAACCGGCAGCAGCTATGTGTTGGAGTACGTGAACACGAGCAGCAGCAAGCTCATTT
Source organism: Akkermansia sp. (assembly GCA_045615585.1). Taxonomy (GTDB): domain Bacteria; phylum Verrucomicrobiota; class Verrucomicrobiia; order Verrucomicrobiales; family Akkermansiaceae; genus Akkermansia. Next base: position 7,614 of record JAZLFB010000317.1, on the reverse strand, counting down.
TCGAATCCGGCAGCAACACCGAGTTCTCGGCCAACACCGCCCTCGGCAGCATTGAGGTTGATGACGGCACCACCGCCACCTTTGCGGGTGATGCCACCATCGGCGGTTCCGTCAGCAACAGCGGCGTGATGACCGTGAACGGCACTCTTAGCCTGACGGGCGGTCGAGGCAACGCGTGGGACCTCGGTTCGGTGACGGGTGAAGGCACCATCATCGCGAACTCTACGAACGGAAACCGTGTCTACACTCTGTCGGGCGACCTCAAGGATTGGACGGGCAAGTTTGAGCAATCGACGGGTTCCGGCAATATGACCCTTAACATCACGGGTACCGATGAGCTGAAGGCCGCGATTGTCAACAAGGCGACAACCAACAATGCCTGCAAGCTCGATGTCAACCTGTTGCACGATATGACCGTGACGGGTGACATGAGCTACACCGACAAGGGGCCGCTGAACGTGACCGTCGGTGATGCAGCACATCAGGTGGAGGTTACGCTGGATAACACCGTGAAGACCAACGACCTGACGGTTGCCAAAGATTCTTCCGCCGTTGTGAAGGGTACGGTGCAGATTGTCGGTACGACCGATGTGAAGGGTTCCCTGACCTTCCTGAATCAATCGGAGGGCTTGAGCCTTGCCAACCTGAACATCGGGCAGAATGCCACGGTGAATGCCTATAAGGGTGAGCAACCCGCACAGGAGACGTTGTTGCTGGCGGAAGACGGCGGTAGCTCGCTTGAAGCCACCATTACCGTCAGCGGTACGCTGACTGCTGCGGGCAACGCCACGTTGAACGCCAACTTGGTGATGGCAGATGGTGCCACGCTGAATGTGCAGAACGGCGGTATCACCATGGGCAGCACGGTGTCGCTGGGTACCAACGAGAAGTTTGTGCTGACCGGTGCCACCGTCAACGACGGCGTGTTGGAAAACTACGTGCTCTTTACCGGCGTGGATGCCCTGACGCTGAACGGCACCGCCGTCACGAAGATGGGCTGGTATGATGCGACCGATATTCTGGGCAGCACCGGCACCATCACCGCCAACGGCTCGGTGCTGGATACCGTGAACCACAGCTACGTCATCGGTTACTGGAACGGCACGGTCAGCCTTGCCGAGAGCACGGTTCCCGAACCCGCCACCGCCACGCTCTCTCTGCTGGCTCTGGCAGCCCTTGCCGCCCGCAGGAAGCGCAAGTAAAAACGCAATAGCTTCGTTTTTCGCCACCCGCTCCTTACCCGAGCGGGTGCTTTTTTATAAAGCCGCAGAGACGACACAGGACCCGACAAATGGGGATTTGTTGAGATGAAAAAAGTTGGAAGTTGGAGGTTGGAGGTTGGAGGTTGGAAGTTGGAAGTATCGAGTTAGGCTCACTTCCGTCTTCGCCTACGGCTACGCCGTGACAGGTCGCTCGCGGGAAATGCACATAACGCAAAGCGTATGCTATAGCTTCTATTCTAAGCCATTGCATGCGCTTTGCGTTGCGTGTTAACCCTGCGGTGGCTAGTCTCGGCATAGCCTTGGCGGAGACGGAAGCCGCACGAATTTAAAACTTCCAACTTCAAACTTCCCTACAAATCCCCCTTTGTCATGTATCGCGGTCGTCTCTGCGCCCCCTCTGTGGGCTGATAATGAAAAAATAAGTCTTGATAGAACGGCGGGGGTGTGCTAGTCTCCGCAGCGTTATGTTCCATCTTTTGTGCCAAATTGCCCCGCACGCGGCGGATAACGCCCAAGGTTTCTTCTCTTCGTTCCCTAACATCGACGGCAGCACCATGGGTACCGGCGGTGCCGCTGCGGTGCTGGGCGGCGTTTGGTTCTTTTTCAAGGTCATTCGCAAAATCATCGGCACGCTGTTCATGGCCTGTGTGGTGTATCTGGTGATGAAGGTGTGCCTCGGTATTGACCTGGCCCAGTTTATCACCCCCATGATGGGGCATTGATAGCCCCCGCCCCGCACGGAACCTACTTCGAGTTTCCCTTTTTAACCCTAAAGAAAGCGACCTGACGCTCTGCGCGTCAGGCCGCTTTGTTATCGGGAAAACGTTTAGTTTTCTGTCGGGGAACTTAGGCTTCTTCTTCCTTCTTGGCGGGCATCTTACCCGTGGTGAAGTACTGCTCAATCTCCTCCAGCGTGCGACCCTTGGTCTCAGGCATGAAGAAGGCGGCGGTGATGAAGTAAATCACCGTGAAGCCCGCGAGGATGAAGAACACCATCGCATAGCCCATAGCACCCACCCAAGGCAGGAAGCAACCGGCAATGGTGGTGGACACGCCCTGATTGATGAGCAGGGCAATGGCCATGCCGTTGGCGCGGATGCGGTTGGGCATCAGCTCGGAGAGAGCCAGCCACACGCACACACCGGGACCTGCGGCGTAGAAGGCGATGTAGATGATGAAGAAGAGCGTGACGAGCCAGCCGGTGGTGGCGGAGGACTTCATGCCGACCTCGGCGCGGGTGAGCGTGAGGGGCTTGAGGTCTGCCTTGCTGTCATCGAAAGCGGGGTTGATGATGACGCGGTCGCTGTTCTTTTCGAGCATCTGCAGGGCGCCCACCACGGCATCGGTGTTCTCGACGCTGATTTCGCCCTTGCGAATCTTATCGGACAGGTTCTTGGCGGTCGTGTCCTTGCTCTGCTGTTCGGCGGTGAGCGCCTTCACAGCGGCTTCGTGGGCGGCGTTCACATCCACATCGGCCATGGCACCGTCTTCGTAAGCAAGCCCGGCACCTTCCACCATCTCCAGCTTGGGAGCGCGGTCAAAGTATTCGGCCACCACCTGGTTGCTGTCCAGCCAGCCCGTGCCCTGCTTGTAGGTCACAATCAGCTGCATGCCGGGGGCAACCTTGCCGTCGGCCATGAACTCGGGGTGCTCGGCAGCCACCTGCTTCACGGCATCCTCAACGGAGACCTTGAGGTAGGCACCGTCCTTGAGCTGGGTGTTCAGATAGTCGGTGACATCAACACGCCCCTGCTCCACAGAGTAGAACATGGCGCCCACGCCCACAAGACCCACGATGATACCCGCGGTACCCATCTTGAGCAGGAAGGTACGGCCCTTCTTATCCACAAGGGCAACGGCCACGATGGTCATGAGCATGTTCACCACCTTGATAGCCACCTCGGCCCAGTTGGCCATGGTACCTTCAAGACCGGACTGTTGCAGCACCTTCACGCAGTAGTTCAGCACGGAGTTGATACCCGTAGCCTGCGTGCAGGCCAGCACCACAACGGCGAGGATGAAGGGAATGATGTACTTGCGCTGGAAGAGGGAATCGCCCTTGGCGGCCTCGGCCATGGCGGCCTTATCGGCGGCTTCCTTGGCATCGGCGGCAATCATTTCATCCAGAATCTCCTTGGCGGCGGCATCGCCGTTGTTGGAGGCGAGAGCCACAAGGGCTTCATCCTTACGGCCGCGGCTGTAGAGCCAGCGGGGGGATTCCTTGAGCTTGAAAGCGCCGAAGAAGAGAATCAGACCGGGCAGAGCGGAGAACCAGAAGATGAGCTGCCAGGCGAGCGTCTTCTTGGCGGGGTCAACCACCACATCATCCGCCGCACCCACAAACTTCGTGACGGCCAGACCGATGATAGCGGCAAACACCAGACCCACCGTGAGCAGGAACTGGAACATGCCCGTACCCTTACCGCGGGACTTGGCATCCAAACATTCGGCAAGGTACATGGGCACCACCACACCCACCAGACCGGCGGAGGCACCCTGCAGGATACGGCCGCCCATCAACATGGCATACACGTTGTTGGAAAGGCAGATAACAGGGATGCTGAGAGTGAACAGGAAGGCCGAGATGATGATGACCTTCTTGCGACCCAGCCACTCTGCCAGCATACCGGCAAAGAGGGAGGAAAGCACGGAACCGAACAACACGGCAGCCACCACAGAGGAAAGCTGGGCGCCCGTGTAGGTGGAAGTCTCCTGAATGTAGGGCAGAGCAGCGGAAATCACGCCTACGTCAATACCGTAGAGCAGACCGCCGAGGCCGGCCATAAACATCAGGTAGAATGCATAACGCTTGACTGCAGCGGGCAGTTCAGCGGTGGATACGTCTGTACTCATAACGCGCCTATTATACCAGCCGCGCCCCGCATTTCAATCTCTAAATGCGGGACAGTGGGAAGAAAATTGATAGAAGTTGAAAGTTGGAAGTGAGAAGTTAGGCGCGGCAAAGCCGCGCGAGAGAAATATGATGGTGTCCTCACACCCTAAATACCCTCACAACCGCAGGTGCCTACACACCCGAAATCACGCCGTCACCGCGGGTGTACTCACACCCGAAATCATGCACACCACTGCTGGTGTACTCACACCCGATATCACGCCGCCACCGCGGGTGTCTACACACCCGATATCACACCGCCACCGCAGGTGTACTCACACCCGAAACCACCCCACCGCTGCGGGTGTACTCACACCCGAAATCACCCCACCACCGCAGGTGTACTCACACCCGATATCACACCGCCACCGCAGGTATACTCACACCCGAAACCATGCCCGCTTTAGCAACGTGCAGCAAAAGGGTGAAAATCAGACAATAAAAAATGCGCGGTGCATAAAATGGCCCTCCATTATTTCCAGAAGGTACCGCCCCCGCGCAGCACCATGAAACCACAGGGCAGCCACAATGTCAACACCAAAAGAAAAACGGCGTATCAAAAAAGGCAGAAATCGCGGCGGGAATGGGGCGACGGTTTCACCGTGGGCGAAAAAACTTTCACGAAAAGGAGGGCGTGGAACCTTATCATGAATGAACGCTGATGTTCAACACCAAATCACCACCATGAAAACCATCGCATTAACCGCCATTGCCGCCTTGCTGTTCGGGGCTACATTCGCCTCCGCACAGGAAACGACCGTTGCAACTTCCGCCGCTGCCACCAAGTCGGTAACGGAAAAGAAGCAGAAAAAAGCCGCTACGCAACGCATGATTGCGCTGATGAAAAAGGGAATGTCTATCTTAAAAGGTATCACAGACAAAGAATCGGCCGAAGCCGCAGTACCCAAATTGCAGAAACTGGCCGAAAAAACAAAAGCGCTGGACAAACCCTTGCAGGAGGAATTGCAACAGGCGGGTCCCGAAGGTGCGATGAGCTTCATGATGCAATTGATGGCCATTGCCGCCGATGCGCAGGAGGACATCGCCCGCCTCGAAGAGAATGACTTTTACGGCTGTGAAGCCCTGAAAGAATTACAGCAACAGGGCGAGCATGAGGAACACTTCCATATTAACCTGACGCCGCAGGAAGGCGAGTAATCAAGCGTCATCCCCCTACCCGCCCCCTCAAAAGCACCGTCTGACAGCATGTTCGGCGGTGCCTTTTTTTCACCCCGCGCGGCAGACGCCGCGCCGTTATTCAACATTTCGCCTATCGCGCAAAAGGTCGGGCACCGCCTTCAGCTGAAAGCGGTGCCCTACGGTAGAGGTTTTTCTGAACAGGGGATTAAGCCTTCAGCTCGCTGCCCAGTTCAATGATGGAGTATTCACCGGGGTGCAGACGATAGACAATCTGCAGCACGTTGCGGCGGGCATTGCGGTACAGCACAAAGGGCTTGCCGGAGATTTCCAGCTCCATGATGGCGTCCTCTTTGTACATGGTACGCAGTTCGTAGCCCTCGCGGGTAATGCGGACGGGTTTCGGGTCCTCGGGCGCATCGATATCGACATCGTAGTCCAGCACGTCCTCTTCGTACACCTTTTCCTCCAGCTTGCGGATGCTCTGGCTGCGGTGCGGGCGGAAGTGCTTCATGAGGCGGGTCTTGTGCTTGCGCATGCGGCGCATAATCTTGGTGACCGTCTCATCAATGGCGGCATAGAGATCCGCCCCCGTCGTAGAAGCCTGAATGGTGATGTGGTCAGCACAGAAAAGTACGATTTCAGCCGTCTGTCTCTCCTTCTGCACGTCCACGACTACGCGGGCTTCCACAATCTTGGGATAGTCGATGTGGATGGCCTCGATTTTCTTCGTTGCGAAATCGCGGATTGCTTCCGTCACCTCGATGTGGCGACCCGTCACCGTAATGTTAGTCTCGGCATTAGCCATGGTGATTACCTCTTTCTATGGTTGTTTCTGTTGCTATGATGAAGGCGAATAAAAAGTCCTTCATGCAATATGTATACTAGACGGCTTTCTGTTTTTTTGCAAGAAAAAAACTTTAGTTTTCCGTTGTTTTGGCTCTAACAAAACCGAAAAAGAGGGGGTTGAGGGGCGGGAAACCGCCGCCGTGCCGCCCAAACGCCGTTTATTCCCCTTCCCTACCCTCATTTTTGCCGTTAGAGACTTCATCCGCCCCCGCCGCTACTGTTTTTGCCCGCTCTGCCGCCGCTTGACGGCGCTTTTCGCGGCGGTAACGGCGGCGGGCGGCGGGGGTATCGCGGCGCGGTTGCAGGGGCGGCAACGCGGGGAAATGCCAGAAAGCCGCCGCTGCGGCAGCGGACAGCCCGCGCATGTTCAGGTAGCGCGTGCGCAACATATCGGGGTTGCTGTGCCCCATGTCGCGCATGAGGGCATCGAGGTCATCAAAGTGTTTCAGGTGGTAGCTGGCAAAGGTGTGGCGAAGGGTATCGGGTCGCCATGGTGTCAACCCTGCCGCCGCGCGCGCATCACGCCACAGTTTGCTCCAATTGAGCGGCACCACCTTTTGCTCGTTCGTGCGCGGATAAGAGATAAGAGCCTGCACCAGATGGCGGTGCAGCACAGGCTGAATGCACACGTGGCGGGGGCCGCCTGTCTTGGTGTGGCGCGGCTCTAAGCTGATGATGTTTTCGCTCAAATCAATATCCCGCCACCTCAGCCGCGCCACCTCCTGCGGGCGGATACCCGCCCACAGCATCAGCCCGACCGCTGCCGCACAGGCGTTGTATTCGGGGCGGCGGAGAACGCCCAGCAGCTGCTTCACCTGCGGCAGCGACAGGGCGGCGATTTCCTGCTCACGGCTCGGCTCGGCGGTCAGCAGCGCGACAGGGTTTTCCGCACACCAATCCTGCCGCACGGCATAATTGAACAACCCGTGCAGATAGCGGCGCGCCTTGTTGCGGGCGGCGGGGGTAGAGAAACCGCTCTCCTGCAACAGGCGGCGGCAATCCTCTGCCCCGAACAGGCAGATGCTGCGGGCGGCGAAATCGGGGTGCGCGTTCAACAGGCGGCGGCATACCTGTTGCCGCTCCATGCGCGAACGGGGGCGGAGGGCATGCCCCTCTGCCACATAGCGTTCAACGGCGGCGGCAAAGGGTACGGAACGCTGTATCTGCGCTTCTATATCAAGCCCCTGGCGAAAGATTTCGCAATCCTCCCGTACATCCAGCCCCGCACCGGGGAAAAATTGTTCTTTATCGTGTTTCATGGTATTGAGGAGAGAAAGAGCCTGACGCGTATCAAGCCCCGTATAATCTTGCAGCTTGTTTTTCATAGGATTGAGTTGTCGGGTAGAGACGCGGATATTTTTTTCACTATTTTTCGGTTACACAAGTTGTTTTTTTATGTACTGTTTCATGCCCCTCTCCGATTGATGCTTGCAAAATGGGGATTTGTAGGGATGTTTGAAGTTTGATGTGCAAATTTAGGCACGCCTGCGGCGTGCGGGAATTTCAGACCGC
>JAZLFB010000316.1:0-4369 GCA_045615585.1 Akkermansia sp. | reverse complement strand
TCTCATCACTACCAAAAACCTGCACACGGCAGGTGAAAGGCTGTCCGGCGCGGCGCTAGAGGCTTCGTCCGAAGGCGAGGCGGTCGTACTGCTCATTGGCAAAACGGTGGCGCGGGTGGTTTGCGTGCATGTAGGCATCATTGCGAGCGTGCAGAGATCGAAGTTCACGGCGATTGAGATTGCCCTGTGCTACATCGTGGCGAACATGCCGGGGCCGACGCTGTGGCCGACCAGAACGACGACGATGCCTAGGACCAGGCCGAGGGGCGGTTGAGAAAGCTGTTCGACTGCAGCCCTCCTGTGAAGTCGCTCTACCCCGGCGACCGCTACAAGCTGCGCAACACGACCATCCACTTCGCCAACGGCATGACCTTGTGGGTGGCCGGAGCCTACAACAAGTCCAACCTCCAGCGGCGTTCCATCCGCTGGCTGATTGGAGACGAGACGTGGCGGTGGCCGCAGGGGCACATGGCCAAGGCGGAAGCGCGCCCCCAGCCGGACGACTTTCACAACAAGATGCCGCGCAAGTTCCTTGCACCCATGTCAAAAAAAAATAGTCACTCGATGGATAAAAAAATATTGACATATAGAAAAAAGTCAATATAATCCAATTCATGACCACGACACCTCCCAAGACCTGCGCCTGTGCCGCTGCGCGGGAAACAGCGGAACTGGCCGCCTTTTTCAAGGCGTTGGGGAATCCTGTGCGCCTGCGTATTGTCGAACAGTTGATGGCGGGGGAACGCTGTGTCTGCGAGTTGCATGCCGATTCGGGGAAAGAACAATCGACGATTTCCAATCACCTGAATGTGCTGCGCCACAATGGCGTGGTAGACAGTGAGCAGCGCGGCAAAAATGTCTTTTACCGCTTGGCGCGCCCCTGTCTGGCTGATGTCTTCCGCTGCCTGCGAGGATGACCCCCCCCCTCTTTCACCCTGCGTTCCCCTTAACCCTTACATATTGACATATCTAAATATGACAACACAAAACACCATCATTATCTACGGCCCGGGCTGCGCCCGTTGCGAAGAACTGGAACAGCGTACCCGGCAAGCGGTGAACGCGCTGAGTGGACAGTACACTATTCGGCATGAGCGGGATGCAGCTGCCATGGCGGCGGCAGGTATTCTGAGTACGCCGGCGCTGGAGCTGAACGGCAAGTTGCTGTTCAGCGGTAAAGTGCCGGCACTTAGGGAGCTGCAACAGCTACTGGACGATGACACCGGCACCGCCCATGCTGCGCAGGAAGCATCGGACTGCGGCTGTTCCTGTTCCTGCCGGACGGAAGCCCCCGCCTGCAGCTGCGGCGGCAAGTGTAACCGCCCCTCCGAAGGAGGCACGGGCAAGAGACTGTTGCTGGCGGCGGTAATTGCCGTGCTGGCGGTGGGCGCAATCAAATACATCAACCGCATCAATAGTGAGTCCGCCGCCCCTGCTGCAACGGCATCTGCGGCAAGCGAGGAGGTGCGTGCCGTTTACTACACCTTCGGCAAACGCTGCCCCACCTGCATACGCATGGAAACATGGGCGAGGGAAGCGGTAGAAACAAACTTTAGCCATGAGCTGCGAAACGGCACTCTGCGCTTTGAAACGCAGGATGCGGATGCTGCCACCGCCCAACAGCATGGTCTTACAACCAAGAGCCTGTTGCTGCACCGCAGCGGCGTGCACCCGCAAACGCTCAACCTGACACGCATCTGGGAACTGAGTCACGATGAAGCCTCCTTTAAGAGCTATGTGGCACAGGAACTTCGCAACTTTCTGAACAGTCATGAATGAGATGGCTCTATTTGCGGCGGGGCTGGCGGCGGCACTATCGCCCTGTCCGCTTGCCACCAACATGGCAGCAGTTGGCTACATGGCACGGCAGGTGGGAAACGGCCGTGCGGCGCTCTGCTGTGCGCTGCTCTACGCTCTGGGGCGCATGGTCGCCTATGTCCTGCTGGGGGTGGTACTGCACGGCGGGCTGGTGAGTATGCCCGCGCTTTCCTATTGGTTACAGGAACAGCTGCCGCTGTTCATGGGGCCTTTATTGCTGCTGACGGGGCTGGTACTGTTGAATGCACTGCCGCTGCCCGCGTGGCTGCACTCAGCCACCCCGAATCGCCGTACGGCGGATGCCCTGCTGCACGGCGGCGCGTGGGGAGCCCTACCCTTGGGTGCCCTCTTTGCACTGGCTCTTTGCCCGCCGAGTGCCGCCCTGTTCTTCGGGGTAGCACTGCCACTGGCGGCACAGGCGGCGACTCCCGTATGGGTGGGTATCTCCTGCTTCGGGCTGGGAACCGCCCTGCCTGTCATGGCGGCGGGGATGCTGCTTACGGCGAGCGCGGGCTATGCCGCCCGCATGCTGCATTGCCTGCCCGCCCTGCAACGCACCCTGCGTTGGGCGGCGGGGGGCGGCATGCTGCTCCTCGGTGCGTGGCTGGTTCTTTTCGAATTCTGAGCGTCATCCCGTTCCTAACTGCTTTTAACCTTCTACTTCCGACTTTCATCCATGATACAGACCGTTGCTGATTGGCTCACTTACGAGCTGCTGGAGTTCACCCCCGCCACGCGCTTGGGGGAAAGCGTCAACTTCTTCCTCTACGACACCATGAAGATTCTGCTGCTGCTCTTCGGCATCAGCTGCCTCATGGGCTACGTGAACGCATGGTTCCCTGTGGAGCGCGTGCGGCAGTTCCTGACGCAGAAAAAACTCTACGGCATGCAGTATGCGCTCGCCGCGCTCTTCGGGGCGGTGACTCCCTTCTGCTCCTGCTCCTCCATTCCCCTGTTCATCGGTTTTGTGCGCGGCGGCATTCCGCTGGGGGTCACGCTCGCCTTTCTCATTACCTCGCCGTTGGTGAACGAGGTAGCCGTCGCGCTCTTTCTGGCCGCGTTCGGGCTTAAGACCACCTGCCTCTACGTAGGCTGCGGCTTAGTGCTGGGCATGCTGGGCGGGGCGCTGCTGGGGCAGATGGGATTGGAGAAATACCTCACGCCGTGGGCCTTGGCACAGACGACAGGACAACAGGCAACGGCGGGACCGGGGAAAAGGATTCGTTTGCGCGTCGTTGCGGCAGATGCATGGGGCATTGTGCGCGGAGTGTTGCCCTATGTGTTGGTGGGTATCGCCGCCGGCGCGGCGGTGCACGGCTACGTGCCGCAGGATTTTTTTGCGGGACTGCTTGGCGGCGGTTGGTGGAGCGTGCCCGCTGCGGTGCTCTGCGCCGTGCCGCTGTACGCCAATGCGGCGGGTATTGTGCCCGTGATTGAGGTGCTGGTGGCCAAGGGCGTGCCCCTCTGCACCGCTATTGCCTTCATGATGGCCGTGGTCGGTCTTTCTCTGCCGGAGGCGATACTGCTCAAAAAAGTGATGCAATGGCGGCTACTCGCTGCTTTTTTCGGCACCGTCACGCTGCTCATCATCCTATCGGGGTATCTTTTCCTGCTGGCGATGTAAAGAACGGGGTGTGCGGCGTACCGCTTCCTGCTCGGTAGGACAGAGGCTTCCCTGAAAATCGGCACGCTGGACAAGACCGGCACAGGCGGGTTGTATTTCGAAGGAGCCCCCCTTACGGTGGATACGCTGGAACTGGGCAAGGAATCCTCCATTGTCGTGGGCGCAAAAACTACCATCAAAACCCGCGAAGGCGCGGACAACGCCTTGCTGGAAAAGGTGAGCGTGTCCGAGGGCCTCATTACCGGAACGGACCGGCAATCCAGCCTGGCAGACGGGCTGGACATCAAATCCGAATCGGATTTGATGATCCAGAGCATAACCCTCACCGCCAACAACAAAATCTCTGTGGGAGACCACGTCATCACGCTCAAGGAGGTCACTATCAAGATTTCGGATGACGTCTGCTCCCTGGTCAACGGCATCTACACCATTGACCTGAAAAACCTCATCAACTGTGATTTGGTGATGGAGAACGTGCTGCTGGATGCCAGCGACCTCACCCTGCCGCAGGGCTTCGATTTGGCCAAAGATGCCGTTGCGTTCGACTTCGGGGACGATGTGACCATCAAGCAAGCCACCGGGCTGGATATGCGCGTGGGCAACTACTGGAGCCCCTCCCTGAACCTGGACCAACAGGGCAAGGTTGTATTCAAGAATCTGGTGGAAACCCCGGAACCGACCTCAAGCACATTGGGCCTGCTGGCGCTTGCGGCTCTTGCCGCAAGGCGCCGCAAGCGTTGATTTACTATTTTGAAAGTTAGGCGGCGTTGCCGCCCGTCTTCTCGGTGATTCCGTCTTCTCGTTGATTCGCCGAGACAGGTGGGACGGTTGCACGCAGTGCGTAGTGTAGTGCGCTTTTTTTGCCGTTCACACACATGTGTCCCAATAAATGGCTTCATGTTTTTCAACGAGTTGATGGGCAAACGT
>JAZLFB010000315.1:0-13101 GCA_045615585.1 Akkermansia sp. | reverse complement strand
TTTTTTGCGCGCAAGGCGTACAAGAGACGTGCAAAAGGCACTTCGTAACCACCCCGCCATGCGTACATGCCGGGAATACACGATAAAAACACCCATCTGACGTACTCGTCAGATGGGTGTCTGAAAATCCGCGCGGGCTTGCCCGCGCCTAAATTCACACTTCCAACTTCCAACTTCAAACATCCAACTTTCAAACTTCCTCCCTCTCCTTGTGTGATTTTGCTTGACCTTTTGAGCAAAAAGTAGTTTCATAGCTGCCCGTTCATCTTTAGTTGCCATGCTTGTTTGCCAGCTTAAGTCCAAGATTCACCGCGCCATGGTCACTCGTGGCGATGTCGAGTATGAAGGTAGCATCGAAATCCCGCAGGATTTGGTGGAAGCCGCGGGCCTGTGGCCGCACGAGAAGGTGTTGGTGGCATCCGTAACATCGGGTAACCGCTTTGAAACCTACGTGTTGGTGGGCCCGCCCAAGACAGGGCAGATTATTGTGAACGGTGCCGCCGCCCATCTCATCGGGGCAGGGGAGCGCGTTATCATCATGAGCTTTGCCATGGATGACAAGCCCATCACCCCCACCCGCATTATCTGCAATGAACTGAACGAAATCATTGCCTAAAACCTTTACAAACAACTTTAATTCAGATAGAATCACACCATGCTTAACGCCGCTATTTACATTGTTTTCGCTATTCTTCTCATCGTTTGCGCCATGCTGTTGCTCGTGGTGCTCATGCAGCGCCCCAAGCAGGAAGGTCTTGGTGCCGCGTTCGGTGCCCAGATGACGGATCAGGCTTTCGGTGCCCAGACCACCGATGTGCTCAAGAAGGGCACCGTGCTGTTCGGCACTCTGTTCATGCTGCTTTGCTTTGTGCTGACCGTTCTCATGAACGCCCGCTTCCAGCGCCAGAAGTCTAACTTGGGTGCCGAGGGTGCAGCCCCCGCTGCCGCCGCCGCCCCTGCCGAGACTCCCGCTGCTGCGGAACAGCCCGCTGCCGAGCCTGTTGCCCCCGCCGCGCCCGCCGTGGATAATCTGGAGGACCTTGTGGCTCCCGCCGCTCCCGCTGAAACGCCCGCTCCCGCAGCGGAAGAACCCGCTCCCGCTCCTGCCGAACAGCCCGCCGAGGCTCCTGCGGAACCCGCACCCGCCGCCGAGCAGCCCGCCGAAGCGTAACCCCTTTTCCCATGGGGCGGCACCCTTTGCGGGGTGTCGCCCTTTTTTGTTCCTGCCCCCTTTACCCAACAACACACCCCACGATGAAACACTACGGAAGCATTACCGAACTGACCGCCGCCGCTAAGACGGAACAAGTGCAGGGCGCTGTCTTTGTGCAGATTGCCCAAGTGCAGACCAAGGCCACCAAAACAGGCAAACCCTACTTGGAAGTCACCGTCGCCGATACCGACGGCAGCATGAGCTTCAAGGTCTGGGATAATGCCCCGTGGTTCCCCGCCTTTGTGAGCCTGACCGCAGGAGCTGCGGTGGAGGTGTCGGGCAACTTTGCTGTGGGGCAGTACGGCGTGGAAGCGGCGGACATGGATGTGCGCCCGCTGAACCCCGAAGAGGAGGAACAGCTGTTACTGGGCAGCCCGGAGCTGATAGCCCGCCAACAGACCGCGTGGGAGGATGTGCAGAGGCTCTCCGACAGCGTGCGCGACCCGCGTCTGCATGCCCTCTGCCGCCTGTTCCTTGATACCTTTGCCGCGCGTTTCCGCCGCAGCGGTGCCGCCCGCAAGATGCACCACGCCCGCCGCGGCGGCTTGGTAGAGCACACGGCGGGAGTGATGCGCGCTGCCGATGCCCTGTGCACCGCCTACCCGCAGCTGAACCGCGATTTGGTGCTCACGGGTGCCCTTTTCCACGACAGCGGTAAGATGTGGGAGAACGGCTACGAGGAACACACCTTTGTGATGCCGTTCAGCCCGCTGGGTGAGCTGATGGGCCATATCACCGTGGGCATTGAGTTGGTGAACAAGCTGTGGGGGCAGCTCATGAGCGAGCACAAAGAGGAATGGAAACAGCTGACGCCCGCGTCGGAGCAGGTGCGTCTGCATTTGCTGCATCTCGTGGCTTCCCACCACGGCACGCTGGAGTTCGGCTCCCCTGTCGTTCCCAAGACCCCCGAAGCGTTGGCGTTGCACCATGCGGATGATGTGGACGCCAAGATGGAGATGTTCCGCGCGAGCTACGAGAGCGGTACGGAGCTTTCCGACCAAGTGTTGCAGGGGCGCTACCCGCAGTCGAACGTGGTCAAGCAACTGCCGTCTTTTGAATAATGGGGGCGGCGTTGGTCAGCTTGGCGGCGGTTTGCCTGTTTTTAGTGCTCTCGCAGCTCAGTCCGGGACCGGATGTCTTTTTCGTTGTCCGAACGGCCTTGGCGCGCGGGTTGCGCGGCGGTGTGGCGGTGTCGGCGGGTATCAACGCGGGCTTTTGTATTCAGGCTCTGCTGGTGTGTACCTTGGGCAACCGCGTGCTGGAGCAGTCGTGGAGCTACTGGGTGTTGGTGGCCGCCGCCTGTTGGCTGCTGTATCTGGCGTGGCGCATCTTCCCCCGCTCGTGGAAGGGCATGGATGCCGCCGCCTTGGAAGAGAAAGCCCATGAGCAGGAGGAACCCGTGAGCCGCTTGGTGTGGCAGGGCTTTCTCTGCAATATCCTGAACCCCAAGTGCGGGCTGTTCATTGCGGGTATCGTGTTGGAGCCTTTGCGCGTCTACGGCGGCACCTACGCCTGGTACATGCCTGTGTTGGTGGTGTCGCTCTGTGTGGCCTCTCAATTGGGCTGGATTCTCTGGAGCGGGCTGCTGCAATGGCAGCCCATCCGCGCGTGCTATCTGCGCCACACCGCCCCCATTGATGCCGCTTTCGCCGTGCTGCTGGCGCTGTTCGCCGTGTTGCTGTTGGTGCCGTAACAGGGCAGGGGAGAGAGTCGACTTCGGAACGAGCGGCATGCACACATTGCCCGTTCTAGCTTTTTGATTGACCTAACTCCAACATTATGCTACGATACCCCTACGGCGAAAATGCCCGCTCTATATTATGGCTTTCACGCGTCCCAAAATGGTAGACTTGGCGGATTACCTGCCCGGCGGGCACAGGCTGCCGCAGTGGCTGTTGCAGCCGTTTGAAAACTTTTTGGGCTTTCATGCCCTGAATGTCGCCCACGAGAAATGCGAGCTGGCGTTGGAGAAGAGCGACGAGCGCAACTTCTTTAATTTGGCGTGCGAGCACCTGAACCTCCTCTATGATTTGGAGGGGCTGGAAAATATTCCCAAGGAAGGTCCCTGCGTGATTGTCAGCAACCACCCGCACGGCATGTCCGACGGTCTGATGTTCGGCGACGTGGCCATGAAGGTGCGCTCCGATGTCCGCATTGTGGTGAATGAGTTTCTGCACTGCGTGCGCGGTATGCGCCCCTACGAAATCACGGTCGATGTCTACGGCGGAGATGCCGCCAAGCGCGCCAACATGCAGGGCATGCGCGAAATCCTGAAATGGCTGCGCGGCGGGCATTGCATTCTGGTGTTCCCCAGCGGTTCGGCTGCCTCGTGGTCGCCGCAGGACGGTCGCGTGATTGACGACCCGTGGCAGGAGAACATTGCCGCACTCATCCGCAAGACGGGTGCCACCGTGGTACCCATGCACATTTCAGGGCACACGGGCAAGTTGTTCCAATGCGTGACCCGCGTGGCGAAGGAGCACCGCTCGTTCCTGCTGGCGCGTGAAATTAAGCGCGACGGCCGCATGCGCCACCGCATTGCGCTGGGCAAGCCCGTCACACCTGCCGAAATGGCGGAGTTTGAGACGGATGCCGCGTTAAGCGACCATCTGCGCCTGTGCTCCATGCTGCAAAGCTACATTGAGCCGAAACACGAGGCGGTGGAAGCCGCCCCCCGCACGATGGCCGAGGTGGACGCCCCCGAAACCGCCGATGTGTTGCAGGCGGAAATTGACGCGCTGCCCGCCGATGCCCTGTGCTACGCCGGCAGCAGCGGTTTACAGGTCTTTGCGGCGGAAGCCGCACAAATTCCCCACCTGATGCACGAAATCGGCGTGCAGCGCGAGCTGACTTTCCGCGACGTGGGCGAGGGCAGCGGCACCGCCTGTGATTTGGATGAGTACGATGACCACTACGTCCACCTCATCATGTGGGACAGCAAGGAACACCGCCTTGCGGGTGCCTACCGCATGGGGCGCAGTGATGACATCATCGCCAAGAAGGGCGTTAAAGGCATTTACAATGCCGCGTTCTTTGACTTTGCCCCGCCCTTTGTCGAATTCACCAAGCAGGGGCTGGAGATGGGTCGCGCGTTCATCACCCGCACCTACCAGCGCCAACCCGCTTCGCTCGACACGCTGTGGATGGGTATCGGGCGCTTCATCAACAAGCACCCGCATTACCGCTACCTGTACGGCACGGTCAGCGTCTCGCAGGATTACACCAAGCGTTCCCGCTCCCTCATCGTCTCCTATCTGCGTGCCAACGCCATGATGAACGAGCTGGTGCCGCACGTCACGCCGCACACCCCGCCCACCGACCTCAGTCTGCGCAGCGAGGATGAGCGCCTGCTGCCCACCGCCCTGCCCGATATGAAGCAGCTGAACCGCATGGTGAGCGCGTTGGAACCCGACGGCAAGGGCATTCCCGTGTTGCTGCGCCAGTATCTGCGCTTGGGCGGTCGCATGGTGTCTTTCAACATCGATGCCGACTTCGGCAACACGCTCGACTGTCTGGTTGTGGTGGATTTGAAACACGCCCCCGAACGCCTGTTGAAGCGCTACCGCGGCGAAGAAGCCATGAAAGCCGCCGCCGCGGAATAAACATCGGGTTGCCTATGTCTGCCCGACAAAGGGGGAGGTGTAGGAAAGTTGGAAGTTTGAAGGTGGAGGTTGGAAGTATTAAATTCGTGCGGCTTTGCCGCATGGTTAATTTGCAACGCAAAGCGTATACAACAGCTTAAAATAGAAACTATAGCATGCGTTTTGCGTTGCGTTTGGTTTCTGCGAGCGAAGCGAGCCTAACTCGATACTTCCAACTTCCAACCTCCAACTTCCAACTTCTTCACATTCTCTCGTTTTTGCTTGAAACGCGGCGTTTTCCTTGGTAGAATCAGGCATCCATGAGTGACAACAACACACCGGTCTACCTGCAGGAAAACCCCAGCACCATTCAAAAGATGTTCGGGGATTACTACCTTGAGTACGCCTCGTACGTCATTCTGGAACGCGCCGTACCCCACATCGGGGATGGTCTGAAACCCGTGCAACGCCGCATTCTGCACTCCATGGAGCGCATGGATGACGGACGCTACAACAAGGTGGCCAACATTGTGGGTGACACCATGAAATACCACCCGCACGGCGATGCCTCCATCGGCAGCGCCTTGGTCACGCTGGGGCAAAAGGGGCTGCTCATTGATACGCAGGGTAACTGGGGTAACATTCTGACAGGTGACTCCGCCGCCGCGCCGCGATACATTGAGGCCCGCCTCTCCCCCTTTGCGCGCGAGGTCGTGTACAGCCCCAAGGTCACGGAATGGAAGTTGAGCTACGACGGCCGCAACAAAGAGCCTATCTCGCTGCCCGTGAAATTCCCCCTGTTGCTGGCACAGGGTGCGCTGGGCATTGCCGTGGGTATGAACTGCCTGATTCTGCCGCACAATTTTAACGAGCTGATTGAAGCCGCCATCCACCACCTGCGCGGGGAAGATTTTGTTCTTTACCCCGATTTCCTGACAGGCGGTCTGCTGGATGTGAGCGGCTACAACGACGGCACAGGCAACAGCCGTCTGCGCTGCCGCGCCAAGCTGGATACGAGCGTCAAAAAACTCATCCGTATCACCGAAATCCCCTACGGCACCACCACGGAATCCGTCATTCAGAGCATTGAGAATGCCATGGAAAAGGGCAAGCTCAAAATCGCCAAGATTGAGGACAACACCGCCGCCGCCGCCGATATTCTGATTCACCTGAATGCGGGGCAGGATGTGGAGAAGACCTGCAACGCCCTGTATGCGTTCACGGAATGTCAGGTCAGCATCTCGCCCAAGGCCGTGGTGATTGTGGACAAAAAGCCCGTGTTCATGGGTGTGTCCGAAATCCTGAAACGCAATGTTGCCGACACCAAGGAAACCCTGCGCCGCGAGCTGGAGGTACAGCTGGCCGAGTTGCAGGAAGCGTGGATGCAGGCAAGTCTGGAGAAAATTTTTATTGAGAACCGCATTTACAAGGTGCTGGAGGAAAGCGAAAGCTGGGAGCAGTCTCTCACCGAGATTGAGGAGCGTCTGCAACCCTTCGTGAAAGACTTTATCCGCCCCGTCACCAAGGACGACATCATCCGTCTCACGGAAATCCGCATCAAGAAGATTGCCAAGTACGAAATCCACAAGGCGGAGGAGCACATTGCGGGGCTGGAGAAGGAGATTGAGCAGTGCAACAAGAACCTTGCCCAGCTCACCCGCTACACCATCCGCTGGTTTGAAAATCTGCGCAAGAAGTACGGCGAGGCGTGGCCGCGCCGCACGGAAATCACGACGTTCGACACCGTGACCCGTGCCGAAGCCGCCGTGGAGAACGAAACGCTTTACATTGACGAAGAGGGCTTTGCGGGCTACAGCGTGAAGAAGGGCGAGCCTGTGGAAAAATGCTCCACCATGAGCGACATCATCACCGTGGACAATCAGGGCATTCTGATGGTGCGCCGCGTGCAGGAGAAGTTTTATGTGGGCAAGAAGCTGTTGCTCATCCGTGTGCTGCGCCCCGGTGATGACTGGGTGTTCAACATGATTTACCGCGACGGCAAGGACGGCATTACCTACGCCAAGCGTTTCAAGCTGGGCGGTTTCACCCGCGATAAGGAGTACGATTTGACGCAGGGCAACAAGAACAGCCGCATCTTCTTCTTCACCGTTCACAACACGGAGGAGGAAAGCGCCGCCATGTCGGTGAACGTGTATCTGAAAAACCAGCTCAAGCGTCTGCGCCGCCCCATCCCCTACGATTTCGCCAAGCTGCGTATCAAAGGCCGCGCCGTGCTGGGCAACATTGTCACCAAGAATCAGGTGGAGCGCATTGCCCGCATCATGCCTGTAGCGGCAGAGGAAACGCCCGATGGCGAACCCGCCGAGGCGCCCGCACCCAAGGCCGATGAGCCGCTGATGGTGATGCCCGAACCCGCCCCCGCCGCCGAGGGCGAAGCCCCCGCTGCCGCACCTGCGGAGCCCGCCCCCGCCGCACCCGAACCGCCCGCTGCCGAGCAGCAGGTGTTCGACCTCTTCGGCGACCAATAAACGGTTTTGCATCCCAACAGAAAGCCGCCGCAAGGCAGCAACTGCAAAGCACGGATAGCTCAGTAGCAGAGCGGCTGTCTTACACACAGTTGGTCAGGCGTTCGAATCCCTCTGCGTGTATAACAATCGTTGTCTGCTATCGTCCGTTAAGGTTGCAAGCCCTTAACGGACGCATTTTTTGGGGTACGTGTCCGACGGCGCATGTTAAAGAGGGTTCACATTTCCGCCGTTGCCTTCACTCTCAACTTTTTTCGGGTCACTCCGTTATTTCAGCTCCTTACCTTTGTTTTGGAGGTTCTTTAAGCAGAGCAGGTAGTCCTGCTCCACGTTGCTGAGCGTTCGAGTCTTGTACTTCTTGTATTCCTCGGTTGCCTTTTTCATCGCCTGCTCGTGGCTGATAGTGCCGGCATCCTGCAGCAACTGCTCCCCACTCATGGTCAGTATGCGATTCAAGTGCTCTGCCCAGTCCTTCATCGTCATCGCTTGTTCGCGTTCAGCCTGACGTTCCGCAAAATCCAGATAACCTGAGACAATCTGACCCATCGTCCGCAGTTCCTTTTCGTTCAAGTAGTTTTTTGCCACCTTCGCCTCCATCAGTGTAGGCTGACTCCCGGCAAAACTCATCAGCCCCATGAACTCCTTTTCCGCATCAGCACGGTGGTAGATGACCTCAGCAGCCGTTTCACCATGAACCGCATAGTGAATCTTGTTCTGCACCTTCTTAAAAAACTCCAGGGAAATCTCAGCCTTGGGATCATAATCAATGCTCGTAGCGTAAATCTCCAGCACCTGTCGGAAAAACACCTTTTCCGATGCACGGATGTCACGAATACGCTCAAGCAGCTCCTTGAAATAACCGCCGCCTCCCAGCTCCTTCAGGCGGGCATCGTCCATGGCAAAGCCCTTGCGCATGTACTCCTTGATGATACCGGCTGCCCACAAACGGAATTGTACGCCCCGCTGAGATCGTACGCGATAGCCCACGGAAATGACCATATCCAGATTGTAGAAGTTCAACGGTTTCGTAGAAAATTCGGAATTTCCGAATTTTCTCAATGTCGTTGACTCTGAAAGCTCCCCATCGGCATAGATATTTTTGATATGCTCATTGATTGTCGACTTTGCTTTCTGAAATAGCTCCGCCATCTGATCCTGCGTCAGCCACACTGTATCCTCCTCAAAGGTAACATTGACATTAGTTACCCCATCCTCGGTCTGATACATCAATATGGGAAATCGGTTCTCCTTCATAGGTACTCGGATATGTGTTATACTATCAGATTGGTGCCAAATGTACAGCTTGAAATCGGAGTGAGTATGGCGCATGGCAAAATGAAATGTGACAAACGCTTGACACCCTCGCCTGTTTTCATTACATTCGGGGTGCCGTACAGCTTTTGAGAGCGTTCAGCAGACTTCCGAAAGGTAGCATTCTGTTGATGGACGGCGGGTGAAACTCCCGTCAGCGGCCAATCGAGGTGTTATCGTGAGAGGGGCGTGACCATTCGGCACTACCTAATGTACCGGATAACACCTCGATTTTCGTATACCGTATTGGTCGCCAAAGGAGTTGCCGGCGGTAGGCTCACTTTCTTTTTAGAGTGTCACCCCCAAAAGTTCGCGGAGGGTTTGCAACAGTTCGGCATCCGACACGGACAGCCCCAATGCGGCGGAGTCAGGAAGCTCCTCAGCGTAGGCTTGCAGGAAGTCTGCCATATCTGCGGCGATGGCAGGGGGTAACGACATCATGCCGGGCGTGGCAATGACTGCCAAGCGGGCGATGTCATTTCGATGCTTGCGAATATCCTTGCTATCAACGCTCTCCCCGGCGGCTTTTCGTTCACGTAAATCCATCCACGCCTTGGCTTTGAGGACAATCAACGTCTGCGGCGGTGCCATGCTGATACCGTCCTGCACCATGCGGGTGTCCATCAGCAAGCGGTAGTAATCATCATTCAGCAGAATAGCAGACAGGCTGGAGGCTTCATCTTCCGCCGGAATGGGGGTCAGGTATGAATCCTCGGACAAGCGCAGTTGCTCCGGCTTTCGGGAAAACAGCTCCAGCATCGCCGGGTAAGCAGCGTTGGTCGGCTTCATGAAACGGTAGAACTGCTTGGCACCGTTACTCTTCTGCCGTACGGCATAACCGCCGTCTTTGACGAAATCCCAAAAAGCACGCACAAACGAGGCATCCAACACCTCCACACAAAGAACGATATCCAAATCCTTTGTGGCACGGAACGGCAGAGCCGCTTGCTCAAAATGAACATCACAGGCACTACCGCCGATAAGGAGATAGCTATCCGTATACGCAGCAAAATGCTGCTGAAAAAGTTCAATGCCGTTTACCATGAAAATTGTTGAATCAGTTGTTCCAATGCCTGTGCCACACGCTCATCCTGCGTGTACCGAAGACTCAGATAAAGAGAGAGAGTATCAATGTGTTCCCCACCCATAAGAGTCGGTGGATAGAGCCAAAGCTGCATGGGGTGCATCTTGTCAGGAATCGGAAACAACGGTTGTTTCTTCTCTTGTTTCAGAAAATCATGCAGCGGCATGGCATAGGTAACAGCCATGGGAGCAGCCAACATGGTGTGCAGAGACAAAGCACTCTCCCCCGCCGACACCACCGAGCCCCCCTGCGGCAAGGTCGGCACTTCAACCGTTCTTCTGCATGGGTTCTGCATCTTCGGCAGTGCCCGCTCCCACAGTTGCTTTCCCTTCACAAGGAAATGCAACTGCACGCTGCGGCCGCGCGTTTGCACACACAAATCCGCCGCTTGCAACTGGGCAAAAGCGGCATGCACCGAGGCTTTGGAATACGGTAGAAAGTCACAGGCCGTTCGGTAGGTGAGAGGCATCGGCAGACGCTTGTTCAGCACGGCAAGCACCAACAACTGTGCCGGAATACTCAGTGTGGTACAGGGGGGCGTCTCTTTGGTCTTCCCGCTGAGCCGTATACCCGCGAACGGTAGGTAGATGTAGCCGTTTGCGGCAACGAACGCCACTTTCTTGGCAATGAGTCGGTACGCATCCTGAGCGCTCATCTTCTCCGTAACATAGACAGCCTGCTTCCCCGTGAGAGAGTAAAGTGTTTGCGTATGCTTTTCCGACATCCCCGGAGTAATGCGTGCCGCATGCCTGTCTTCCAGCAGACAGCAAGGCTCGCCCAACAGCTCGCCTACTGTCACATTGTACAGAGAGCGGTACAGCAAAGGCAGTTGTCGGGGCGGTACCGCCTTCAGCTCAACGGTCTTTCCTCCGTTCAGTTGTTGCAACATGGCTGTCAGTAATTTATTCATTCTTTTTGTTGAGTTTCAGAATAAATTGAAACTTCACAAAAGTCAAGAATGATTTTCAAGAAAGCACTATGAAAGCAGCAGTCTATTTCTATCCGCTCCTTGTTGGGGCGGAGGTTTTTCAGGTTAACAAGAGTTCTTTAATTCAGCTCCAACGTATCGCCGTCATCGGGTACATGGATGAAGCCGTTGAACTCTTGCGCGGCTTCGGCGGTGTAGGCGGCGCGGCGGGTTTTGAGCGTTTTGTCCTCCGTGTGGTAGAGGAGAAGGTTTTTCACCTCCAGCTCAGCGGCCATGCGACCTGCATCTAAGGCGGTGCTGTGGTGCTTTTCGTAGGGCTTGAAGCGGTCGCGGTCGGCGTACAAACAAAAAGCTTCACTGAGCAGCCAATCGGCGCCGAAGGCGTAATCCAGCGTGCGGGCGTTGTAGGGTTCATCGCCCAAACACACCAGCACCTTGCCGTTGGGCAGTTGCAGGCGGTAGCCGAACTGGCGCGTCTTGGTGGAGCCGATGTCGAACGCGCGCCCCGACATGCCCGCCGCGGTGAAGGGGTCGCCGTCCTCCAGCGTGTGCAGCAGAATGGTGTTGCCGAACGTGGCCGTCAGCTTGGCGGGCAGCGTGCGGCGGCACACCCAGTCCACAAACTCGATGACCTCGCTGTGACCGTACAGATGCAGCTGCCCCGCGTATTCCCCCTTGGTGATGGCAGTTGCCACCATGCGAATCACCCATATCACCCCCAGAATATGGTCGGTGTGGGCGTGGGTGACAAAGAGGTCGTGAATCTCGGTGAGGGCAATACCCGCCGCTTCTAAGCGAGGCAGAATACCATTGCCGCCGCCCGCATCCGTCAGAAACACGCCCTGTGCCGTGCGGATGGCAAAACAGGTGTTGAAGCAACGCTGTGCCTGTGCGTTGCCTGTGCCGAGAATGTGGAGCGTGGCGGCTTGGTTCATATCAGCCCAATTCGGCAATGGCCTTACGCATGGCGATAAGGCCCTGTTTCAGCTGGTCGGGAGAGCAGGCAAAGTTCATGCGCACGCACTGAGCATCGCCGAAGAACACGCCGTTGTCGAGATACACCCCCGCTTTCTCACGGAAGAAGTCGTGCGGGCTTTCCACGCCGAGGGCGGAGCAGTCAATCCATAACAGGTAGGTGGCCTGTTGCGGCTTGATACGCAGCTGCGGCATCTGTGCCTCAATATATTTACAGGAAAACTCGCGGTTGCGGCGCAGCACCGTCAGCAACTCCGCATGCCAATCCCAACCGTGGCGGTAGGCGGCTTCCGCCGCGGCATAGGCCAGCACATTGATGGTGGGCAGCGACGAGCCTTGCGTCTGAATAATCTTTTCGCGCAGGGCGGCATCGGGCACCGCCATGTAAGTGAAGCCCAGACCCGCAATATTGAAGGTCTTGCTGGGGGCGGAGAGCATCACCACGCGCTTCAGGAACTGCGGCGGCAGGGTGAGGGCGGAGATGTGGCGCGCGCCTTCCTCCAGCACCAAGTCGCCGTGAATCTCATCGGAGCAGAGAATCAAGTCGTGGCGTTCGCAGAAATCGGCCAAGCGTTCCATTTCCGCCGCCGTCCAGCTGCAACCCAGCGGGTTGTGCGGGTTGCAGAGCAGGAAGAGACGCGTCTCAGGCTTCACGGCAGCTTCCATCGCCGCCCAGTCGAACACCCAGCCGTTCTCCGTCTCCACATAGGGAATCGTGGTGAGCGTGGCACCCGCGCTCTCATGGCAATGCAGCATGGGCGGGTAGGAGGGGGTGCAGACCATGATGTTATCCCCCGCTTTGCAGACGGAACGCGCCACCAGCATAAAGGCGGGTACGCAACCGGGCAGCTCGTGCAGCCAATCCGTCTGCGCCGTCACGCCGTGGCGGGCGGCCAGATAATCGACAATGGCCTGTTTCAGCCCTTCGGTCATGAAGGCATAGCCGTAGAAATGATGATTCAGACGCGCCTGCATGGCATCAATCACACAGGGGGGTGATTCAATGTCCATGTCGGCAATGCCGAAAGGAAGCCCGCCCTGCAAATCCCACTTGATGTTGCCGGTGTTGCGGCGTTCCTCTCCGTCTGCAAAGATAATGCTCATGCGCTCAACGTAGAACAAAACAGAGAAAGGGTCAAGAGAAATCCCTCTTTTTTTGCCTATTTTGATGCTGTTTTTTTGAGAAAATCAAGAAAAATGTCTTGCTTTTCTTTATAGTTTAGGTTATAAAACAATCAAGTTCGACAGCATCGCTTTGCTCTGTCGGGCGTTCTACAACAACAAACCAAAACACATACTATGAAGAAACTTGCTATTCTCGCTTTGTGTGCCCCCGCTTTCGCCGGCACTCCCGAAGTGGTGGTGACACCCGCCCCCACCCCTGCTCCCGCTGCTTGCCCCTGCTCCATTGAAATCGGTGTCGGCTACAACTACGGCTGCCGCGACCTCTACAAGCACGCTCTCGGCGGGCAGAAGGACATCGACACGGGTTCCGTTGACCTGACCGCCGTTCACGCCTTGAC
>JAZLFB010000314.1:0-5830 GCA_045615585.1 Akkermansia sp. | reverse complement strand
GAACGACATGGCTACGATCCGACTTGGAGAAGAAAGCGGGCGACGCTGTCTTTGCCGGAACCATCAACGAGGAGGGCTGTCTGGACATCCGCGCCACTCGTGCCGCACAGGAGACAACGCTGCAACAGGTTATTCGCTTGGTGCAAGAGGCCGATGCCCGCAAAGCCCCTCTGCAACGCACAGTCGATGTTTGGGCGGCGTGGCTGGTCCCCGTGGCGCTGCTGCTGGCGGTGGCAGCTTACCTATTGACAGGCAGTTTGGAACGCGCGGTGACGGTGCTGGTGGTGTTCTGCCCCTGTGCGCTGGCGTTGGCTACGCCGACCTCGGTGGTGGCGGCCATCGGGCAGGCGACGCGCCACGGCGTGCTCATTAAGTCCGGCGAGGCGTTGGAGCGCATGGCGCGTGTCTCGTGTTTTGCGCTGGATAAAACAGGTACGCTGACCTGCGGCAAGCTGACGGTGAGCGACATTGTTCCGCTGGCGGAGGGGTGGGATGCCGCGCGGTTGCTGACGGTGGCGGCAGCGGTGGAAAGGCGCTCGGAGCATCCGCTGGCCAAGGCAGTCTGCACCCACGCGACTCAGGCGGGGATAGCGCAGACCGCATTGCCAGCCGTGTCGGATTTCCGCATGGTGCCGGGCGTGGGGGCAGAAGGCACGGTGGAAGGGCACCGCGTGTTCTGCGGGCGGGCGGACACCGATGCGCCCGAAACGGAGGCGGCGTTGCTGCCGCTGCGGCAGAGCGGCAAAGCGGTGTTGGCGGTGAAACAGGATGAGCGCGTGGTGGGTCTGCTGGCGTTGACGGATGAGCTGCGCCCGACGGCGCGGGATATGGTAAAGCGACTGCGGGCGCAGGGCTGCCACCTGATGCTGCTGACGGGCGATCACGCCTTGGCGGCACGCCCGATGGCCGAACAGGCGGGGATTGAGGAGGTTCACGCCGCGCTGCTCCCCGCTGAAAAATTAGCCGTCATTGCCGAGCGAGAGGCGGCGGGCACCCCCGTCTGCATGCTGGGCGACGGCATCAACGATGCCCCCGCGCTGAAACAGGCGTACATCGGCATTGCGATGGGCGGCATGGGCAGCGAAATGGCGCGCGATGCAGCGGACATCACGCTGATGAACGATGATTTGGGCTGCGTTCCCTACATCAAACGCTTGGCAGTTGCCACGCTGCACACCATCCGTTTCAACCTGACTCTTTCGTTGCTGATTAACGCGGTGGCCATCACTCTTTCGGTGCTGGGGCTGCTCGGTCCCGTGAGCGGCGCGCTGGTACACAACGCCGGCTCGGTTCTGGTGGTGCTGAATGCCGCCCTGCTCTACGAGCGAAACTTCATGCACAAAGGTCAACGCCCCTGACGGCGCGCCCCCGCCGCGCCGCACTTAACGGATATTTGTTCTCCGCCTTTACAGCGTAATTCCCAGCTGTTCAGGCAGAGCGATGCGGGGGCGTTCGGTCAGAATATCGCCGCCGTGGGAGCCGACGGCTACGGTGTGTTCAAAGTGGGCGGCGTAGGAGCCGTCGGCGGTGATGGCGGTCCAATCATCATCCAACACCTTCACGCGGAAAGAGCCGAGTGTAATCATCGGTTCAATCGCCAGAATCATGCCGCGGCGCAGGCGGGGCAGCGGATAATTGGGGCGGTAGTTCGGGATTTGCGGCTCTTCATGCAGGTGGCGACCCACGCCGTGTCCCACGTAATCGCGCACAATGCCGAAGCCGTAGGGCTTCACAAAATCCTCGATCGCGCCGCAGACCTCGGCAAGGCTGTTGCCCTGCTTGGCTTCCGCAATGCCGCGGAAAAGGGCCTCCTCCGTCACCGCCATCAGGCGCTTGGCTTCCTCGCTCACGTTGCCGACACCCACCGTCATGGCGTTGTCACCGTACCAGCCGTCCACAATGGCACCCGTGTCAAGGCTCACAATATCGCCGTCGCGCAGCACGCGGGGGCCGCCGATGCCGTGCACAATCTCCTCGTTCACCGAAATGCAGAGCTGACCGGGATAGCCCGCATAGCCGAAGAAGGCGTTGCCGCACTTCTCGCGCTTAAACAGCTCGGCGGCGTAGTCGTCAATCTCTTTGGTGGTGATACCGGGGCGGATGATTTCCGCCACGTCCATCAGAATACGGGCGGACACCTCACCGGCTTTGCGAAGTTTGCTGATTTCGTTCGGATTGCGTACAGGAATGCGGTCGGCCATAGTTGTTCGGAAATGATTACGCCGCGCATTATAGCACAACTCGCGCGCTAAAACAAGAGCCGCGCGTAAACTCTTGACGCACGCGGGGGCGGCGGGTATACTTGCGGCTGTTATGAGTCAATACGCCCTCATTCTGGCAGGTGGCAGCGGCACGCGTTTCTGGCCGCTTTCCCGCAATGACAAACCCAAGCAGCTGCTCGACCTTTTCGGCAACGGCACCATGCTGCGGCAGACCATTGACCGACTCAAGGGCGTGATTCCCGCCGAGAACATCTTTATTCTCACCAACTGCAAGCAGGAGGCCGAGGTGCGCCGACAGGCCGTTGATCTGCCGCAAGAGAACATTGTTGCCGAACCCGCCCGCCGCGACACCGCGCCCGCCGTGGCTCTCGGCATCGGCCTTATCGCCGCCCGCGACCCGCAGGCCGACATGATGGTGGTACCCAGCGACTCGCTGATTCTCGACACCCCCGCGTTTCAGGATTTGGCGGCGGATGCGCTGTCGCTTGCCTCCCGCGAGCCCGCGCTCATCACCATCGGTATCAAGCCCACATGGCCCTGCCCCTCTTACGGCTACATTGAACGCGCCGCCAAGCTGAACGATGACGCCCTCACCCATGACTGCTACGAGGTCGTCCGTTTCCGCGAAAAGCCTGACCGCGCCACCGCCGAACGCTATCTGGCGCAGGGCAATTTCAGCTGGAATGCGGGCATCTTCATTTGGAATGTCGCCCATGTGCGCCGCCAACTGGCCACCCACACCCCGCAGTTGGCCGCCTTTATCAACAGCCTGACACAGGCGCAGAATCTCCCCGCGTTCATTGCCGAGGAGTTCCCCGCCCTCACCCCCATTTCCATCGACTTCGCCCTGCTGGAGAAAGCCGACCGCGTGCTGAATTTTGAAGCCACCTTCGATTGGGATGACGTGGGCTCATGGATTTCCGTGGGCAACCGTCTGCCCGACAAGGGCAACGGCAACGTAGCCAACACCGCCGTCAGCGCGCTGGGTGCTTCGGGCAACATCGTGTTCTCCGACAGCGGCAAGCATGTGGCGCTGGTGGGGGTGGATGACCTCATTGTGGTGGACACGGGCGATGCCCTGCTCATCTGCCGCAAGAGCGAAGCGGATGCGATTAAAAAGGTCGTAGCCGAACTCCCCGAACAACTTCTTTAACACCATACCATACACCCTATGAATACCTACGAACACGGCAAGGGGGAATGTACCTTCTCTTTCCATTTCCCCAACAATCCCCCTATGAAAAAGTACGAATACAAGACGTTGAAATATAGCCGTCCCTGGGGCGGCGGCAAACCCGCAGAAATGGATGACTTTATTGAACCTTGGGCGCGCGCGGGCTGGCGCATCGTTTCCACGGTTGCTTCAGGCGTAAATGGTAACGACATCCTCTTTTTCCTTGAACGCGAACGCCAAAGCTGACACCCGCTATGCACCCCGCCCTCGGCATTGATTACGGAGACGCCCGCATCGGTATTGCTGCCACCGATGTGTGCGGCATCATGGCTCACCCCGTAGAGAGTATTCACCAACACAAGACGGAGCCGATTGCCCGCATCCGCGAGCTGGTGCAGCAACGCGGCATCAAGACGCTGGTGTTGGGGCTGCCCCTGCGCTTGGACGGCACCGAGGGCACGGCCTGTGAAAAGGTACGCCGCTTCGGCGACAAGCTGCACGCCGCCCTGCCCGACCTGCCGCTGGTGTACACGGATGAATTTCTGACCACCACCGTGGCCCAGGAAAAACTGCACCAAGCGGGCAAAAAGGCCAAGAACTTCCGCCCCATCATCGACCAAGCCGCCGCCGTGGAAATCCTGAATAACTGGATGGGCGTGTGAGAGAAGTTGCCCGACAAAGGGGGATTTGTCAATTTGCCCCAAGGGATGCTCCAACTTTCCTTTAATCGTTCACCACGTCAATCAGCTCTCGCAGTCGCGCGTAGTCGCCGCGTTTGAAGGTGAAGCGCAGGCGCGGCAGCTCGGCGAGCAGGGGTTCGGGGTCGGCGGGGTCGGCGGGCAACTGCTGCACGTCGCCCTTGGGCATGATGTCGGTAAAGTCTTGGAGCATCCAGTCGATGTTCTCCTGCGGCACAGGCTCCGCGAGGCGGATGGTAATCAAATCGCCGTCAAAGTAGTAGGAGTGGTAGCGGCTGTAGAACTTCAGAATGTGGTCCATGGCATCCTCCGCGCTCTTGCTGACGTAGAGCAGTGCCAAGTCTGAGGGCGAAATCAGCCCCGCGCCCAGCAGCTCTTTGGCAATGAAACGGAACCAGCGCGCCCAGAACGTGCGCCCCGGCGGGTCGAGCAGAACAATGGGGAAAATGGTGCTCTTACCGGTCTGAATCAGCGTGATGGATTCAAAAATCTCATCCATCGTGCCGAAACCGCCGCTGAACGCCACCAACGCATCCGTCTGTTTCAGGAAATTGAGCTTGCGGGTGAAGAAGTAGTAGAAATCCATCATCTTCTTGCTGCCCGCCATCACGGGGTTGGGGTGCTGCTCAAAGGGCAGCGTGATGTTCAGGCCGAAGGAGTACGCCTCGCCCGCGCCCTCGTTACAGGCCTGCATAATGCCGGGCCCGCCGCCCGTAATCACCATCATACCGTTGGCACGCGCCATCGCGCTGAATTCACGCGCCTGAATGTAGGCGGGGTCATCGGGCTTGATGCGGGCGGAGCCGAAGCAGCTCACCTTGCGGTAGTTGCGGAAGGGGTAGAACATCTTGTCCGCCGCCATCATTTCATCCAGCGATTTGTTCATGATGTGCAAATCGTGGTCGCCCATTTCGGGCGAGGAGGCGGAACTCATGACCGTGGCCAGCATCTGCAACACCACATCGGGGTCATGTTCCCCGCTGAAACGGCGGGACAAATCGAAAAGGTTGGCATCCAGAATCGGGTTCCCCGTTTTGACAGGGATTTCGTAAGAGCCGTGGCTTTCCGCACGGCTGTTGATATCGTGGGCAGCTAAAATATCAGGCATACTGCTACTATGCACCCAATAACCCTGTTTGTCACGTTAAAAATGCGGGAATTTTCGCCCTTGCCTTTTCTGAAAAAACTGCCACAATGGGGGTGTGATGAGAATTGATGCCCTGTTGAGCCGTTTCGGGTATTGCAGCCGCCGCGAGGTGGCGGCATGGCTGAAACGCGGTCGCGTCACCGTGAAGGGTGACCCCGTGAAAGCAGCCAATGCCAAGGCCGAACCGCGGGATGTGCTGGTGGACGGCGAGCCTGTCCCTTTCCCCGACGGTCTGTACGTGGTGTTCAACAAGCCCTGCGGCTGCACATGCAGCCACAAGGAGGAGGGCGAGCTTATCTACGACCTGCTGCCCGACGACTGGCTGCGCCGCAACCCCGCCGTGAACACCGTGGGGCGTTTGGATAAAGAGACGAGCGGGCTGCTGCTGCTGACGGATGACGGCGCGTTTGAACACGCCATGACCAGCCCGCGCCGCCACATTCCCAAGGTCTACGCCTTTACCACCGAAGCCCCCATCCCCGCCTCTGCCGTTGCCCTCTTTGCCGAGGGCACGCTGCTGCTGAACGGTGAAAAAACGCCCTGTCTGCCCGCCGAGCTGCGTATCACGGGCGACTGCGCGGGCGAGCTG
>JAZLFB010000313.1:0-1731 GCA_045615585.1 Akkermansia sp. | reverse complement strand
CGAGTGCCTCCTCACCTCGGACTCCGTGCCCATGGCCTACGGCGAGAACGTCGATACCGTCAGCATCGCCCCGCTTCTGGCGCAGGCCATCGCAAACATCCACAACAACGATTCCGTCACCCATCTCTTCGAGATCTGACCAGGCGGAGCCAATCCGCCCGCAACCAACCCGCCGCAGCATGCAAAGCCGCGGCGGATTTTGTTTTCCCTGCGGTCCTTTTTTGTTGCTTTCCCGTTCCCTGCGTGTTAGCATTCCGGCATGTCAAAACGCTTTATGTTGAACGAGACCAGCTATCACGGGAGCGGAGCCGTGAAAGAGGTCGTTACGGAAGTGCAGGCCCGCAGATTCAAGAAAACCCTCATCGTCACCTGCGCTGATCTGGTGAAGTTCGGCGTGGTGGGCAAGGTGACCTCCCTGCTGGACGGCATCGGCCATCCCTATGCCGTGTACGACAAGGTGGAGCCCAACCCCACGGTTGACTGCGTGAAGGAGGGCGTGGCCATGTTCAAGGAGGTGGGGGCGGACAGCCTCATCGCCATTGGCGGCGGTTCCCCGCAGGATACGGCCAAGGGTATCGGCATCATCGTGAACAATCCCGAGTTCGCGGACGTGGTTTCCCTGGAGGGCGTGGCACCCACCAAGAACAAGTGCGTTCCCGTGATTGCCATTGCCACCACCGCCGGCACCGCCGCGGAAACCACCATCAACTACGTGATCACGGATGTGGCCAAGCGCCGCAAGTTTGTGTGCGTGGATCCGCACGATATCCCCGTGGTGGCCATTGTGGACCCGGATATGATGAGCACCATGCCCAAGGGCCTCACCGCCTCCACCGGTATGGACGCGCTCACGCACGCCATTGAGGGCTACACCACGCTCGCCGCCTGGGAGCTGGCGGACACGCTGAACCTCAAGGCAATTGAAATCATCTCCCGCAGCCTGCGCCAAGCTTGCGAGAACGACCCGAAGGGCCGCGAGGACATGGCGCTGGGCCAGTACATGACCGGCATGGCGTTCTCCAACGTGGGCTTGGGCGTGGTGCACGGCATGGCGCACCCGCTGAGCGCGTTCTACGGCACGCCGCACGGCGTGGCAAACGCTGTCCTGCTGCCGTATGTGATGCGCTACAATGCGGAGTATACGGGTGAGAAGTTCCGTGAGATTGCCCGCGTGATGGGCGTTTCCGGCGTGGATTCCATGAGCCCGGAGGAGTACCGCAAGGCCGCTGTGGACGCGGTGGTGGCCCTCTCCAAGGATGTGGGCATTCCCCAGACGCTCAAGGAAATCGGCGTGAAGGAGGAGGACCTGGATGCGCTGGCAGACGCCGCCATGGCGGATGTGTGCACCGGCGGCAACCCCCGCCCCTGCTCCAAGCCGGAGCTCCTGGCCCTCTACCAGGAAGCCTTTGGTTGATTGACAAAGTACAAAGGCCAAGTTAGGCGGCTTCCTCCGTGAAGATTACCAAGGCGCATCTGGAGTTTCTCCAGATGCGCCTTTTGACTGGTGGCGCAATGGATTTGCGGGGCGTTTTGGAATTTAGGCTTTAGAAAAATGCGTAAATACGCAATTTTGCAAAGCCTGGTTGCTCGGTGGGTGATGCGCGAGGGGCGTGGTGGAGGGTTCAGAGATGAGTGGCGGGATAGTGGAGCCACCCCGCCATTCGTCCACCGCCGCTGGTTCAACTAGTTGAGGATGAAGCGCACGGTGGTGGTGACGGTGGAGGCGGTGGC
>JAZLFB010000312.1:0-4839 GCA_045615585.1 Akkermansia sp. | reverse complement strand
GGCAGCATGACGCTGAACGGCACGGTGAAGCTCAGTGCTGCCGTGATGAACGGCGGCAGCGTGACGCTGGGCGACAATGTCAAGATTGACCTTTCCGGCCTGACGGCAGATGAAGGGGTTTACACTATCTTCCTGGGAACGGCGGTTGACCTGACGGGGCTGACTGAGGCCAACTTGCTGGGTACGAAAGCCGGGTACGGCTATACCTTTGGTGCGGACGGCACCGTGACCGCCGCCATGCTGTGCAAGAACCTGACATGGACGGGCGGCAACCTGACTTGGGAGGTGGGAGCCACCATCGGTGACGATACCTTTGCCAACGGCGATATTGTAAACTTTACCACGGCGGATGCCTCTGTGACGCTGGGTGCCGACCTGAACTCCACGCAGGTGAACATCGCCTCGGGGGTGACGGTGACGCTCTCCGGCGAGCATACGCTGACGCCCGATGAAATCAACATCAACGGCAAGTTGGTGATGGAGGATGCTAAGATTTCTTCCTCTGCCCTGAATCTGGCGGGTACCCTTGAGCTGCACGGCGCGGAGAACATTGTCTCCGGCACGGTGATTAAGAATAACGGCAACGCTGCCACCGTGGAAGTGGTGGGTACGGAATTGGCCGCCAACGGTCTGTTTGCAGGTTACAACGGCACCATCATTGTGGGTGACGGTGCCACCGTGAAGATGGGCAGCCAGACGGCTCTGGGTGCCACGGGCAACACCATTAAGGTGGAAAAAGGCGCTGTGCTGGACACCAACGGTCAGAAAGACCATGAGTATACCGTCACGCTGAACGGCGGTTCGCTGTTGAACAACGGCGACGGTATCGGCACGGGCAGCAAGCAGTACAAGGGCTTGAATGTGACGGCTGATTCCGTCATCGGCGGTACGGGTCAGTTCGGCATCATCGGCGGCGGCTATGCTGCCACTACCGTGACGCTGAACGGCAACACGCTGACCAAGACCGGCACCAACACGGTCAACATGATTAATACGGCTGTTTCCGGAGGTACGCTTCGTGTGGAAGGCGGTACGCTGCAGCTGCACAACGCCAGCGGTCGCACCAGCAGCCTTGCCTGTGATATTGTGATTGCGGGCGGCACGTTGATGACTGATTCCTGCACGCTGACCGGTAATCACACCATCAAGGCTGAGGGTGAGGGCGGTGCTGTTTCGCATCCTGACGGTCATAGTCTTACCGTGGCGGGGGCATTGACGGTGGATACCGCAGCGGGCTCAACGCTGACCATGGGGACGCTTACAACCCAATCTTTCAGCAAGACGGGTGAAGGTTCTCTGTCGATTGCCGACCTGACGGTGAGCGGCGGTAAGCTGATGATGAATTATGAAGGCGCGCTGACGCTGACGGACGTTTCCGTGGCGGAAGGTACCGTGTTGCAGTACGGCGGCGGCAATTCTGTGGTGAATCTGTCTGCGGAGGCCGCGGAGGGTGCCCTTGTGCTTGATATTGTGGATGTGGATGCCGCCACGCTTGCGGCGGGTCTGAATCTGGGTGTCGCCTCCGGTGTCAGCGAGAGCAACATCAGCGTTATCGGCATGGCTGCCGGCAGCTACACGCTGACCGATAAAGAAGGCTACTGGCAACTGACGGCTGCCGCGGGTCCTGTGATTTCCGCCGATTGGGATGCCCACTGGGGCAATCATGAACTGGTGAAGGCCCCCGCCGAAATTCAGACGGCAGAACTCACCGTGAGCAAGGGCCTTGCCGACCCCGAAAGCATCTACGATGACGGCACGAACGCTGCCGCCGTCCTGACGGGCGAGGGCGGCCCCGATGTGATGATTTTCGGCGGTGCCAACAATTTCCCGACCGATTCTTCCGTCGGTCCCATCTCCCGCAACACGTGGGTGAAGGCCACCAACGGCACCTACAAGTTGATTGCGGGCGGCAGCTACTGCAACAACTGGGCTGCGGGCCCCGCTATCGACCTCAACGGCTCCACCCATGTGTTGGTGGAGGGTGCCACCGTCGGCTTTGTGCTGGGCGGCAACTACCGAGACGGTCAGAGTGCTGCCATCAAGGGTGATACCTTTGTGACGGTGCAGGGCGACAGCACGGTTTCCACCGTTGTCGGCGCGGGTACCATTGCCCATAACACGACCAATATCGTGGACGGCAGCACGCACGTGTTCGTGAACACGCCGCTCGCCGCCTACAATGATATCACTTTCGGCAATCTCGTGAAGAATGTCGTGACCGGCGGCGGTATCTACGATGCGAACGGCGCCGGCACCATTCGTGTCACGGGTGATACGAATGTGACGATTGACCTGTCGGCTTACGAAGGTACGACCACCTTTGCCAAGCACATTGCCGGTGCCTCGTACATGACGCAGTGCTCCTCTGAAGTGCTGGGTGATTCCAACCTCACCATCACGGCTTCCGATAACGTCACCTTCAACCAGCGTGTGACGGCGGGTATTATTACCGAAAACAGCAATGCCAACATTACCGTAAACCAGAAGGTGCTCGGCACGGCAAACGCTGTCATCAACGGCGGTAAGTACACGGCATACTCCGGCGCGGCCGGCTTCCTGAACAGCGCTGTTGTAGCCACCATCGGCGGTGCTCACCTGACGGTGAACAGCGGTGTCTTCACCGAGCGTTATGCGGGCGGTGTGTTCCAGAACACCAGCAAGAGCACCACGGTGACTATCGGTGATATTGTGAACGACCTGAACGGCGGTTCCTTCTCCAACGGCAACTTCGCCTTTGTCGGCGGTAACGCCATTTATTCCTCCGGCGGCACGGCCTGCACCTCCGTTACGGGTAACATCACCACCAACGTGAACGGCGCTTCCATCACGGGGCGTGTCTACGGCGGCTCCTTCAATTCATCCGGTCACACGGCGGGTACGTTCACTCACGGTGATATTGCGGTCAACCTGAACAGCGGCAGCCTGAACGGCGACCTTTTCGCTGCCGGTACCGGCTGCAAGGGCAATGCCACCATGACGGCGGATTCCACCACCGTGACCATCGGTAAGACGATGGTCCTGACGGACGGCAAGACCATCAGCGGCGGCTATGAATCCAACACCGGCTCCACGGTGAAGGGCAACCGCACGCTGGCTTTCAGCACGGACGGCGAACAGACCGTGACCAACGTCAACTTCAAGGATTTCGACGTGGTGAAGGTGACCGAAGCCGATGCCGTGGTGAGCATCAAGAGCATCGTTTCCACCACGGGTGTGACCGGCCTGTCCAAGACGGGTGCGGGTACCCTCAAGCTGGTGTCCGACTTCCAAAGCTCGGCGCTGACGGTGAGCGAAGGTACGGTGGATATTGCCGCCGCGACCAACCTCGGCGGCGCGCTGACCCTGTCCGCCGATGCCACGTTGCAGACCTCTACGGCTGATGCCGCCATGAGCGTGACGGCTCTGACTGTCAACAGCGGCATGACGCTGGCCATCACGGGTGCGGCGGAAGGTTACACCTCCCCCATCAAGCTGCTCTCCGGTCTGACGACGGAAACCATCTCCGGCCTTACCTTTGCCGAGGAAGAAGGCGTGAAGTACGCCGACATCAGCGGCATCATCACGGTGACGGGCGTTTCCTCCGATTACTCCCGCGTGGAACTGAGTGACGGCACGCTCTCGCTTGTCTCCACCTCCGCCCCCGCTGTTGAGCTGACATGGCTCGGTGACGGCGGTACATGGGATAGCTCCTCCGAAGAATGGACGAAGGACGGCAGCTCCGACCCCGTAGCCTATCTGGAAGGCGCTGCCGTCACCATCGGCGGTGAAGGTGCCCCCGGCGGTGTCATCACCGTCAGCGGTGCGCAGAAAGCAAAGAATGTGACCTTCGCCTCCGGCGGCTACACCATCACGCGCGGCGGCAGCACCGATACGCTGACCGTCAGCGGTAACATCATTGTTAACGAGGGTGTGGAAGCCACACTTGGCTTCATCCCCACGGTGGGCGGCATTGTGATTAAGGACGGCGCCACGTTGGCTACGACCGAGGATCTCACCATCCGCGCGAACATGCCGACCTTGCTCAGCAAGATTTCGGAGGACAGCACGGGTACCCTCTCCATGAAGGGTGCTGCAGGCATCGCCGATGCGAACCGTCTGGATCTCAACGGCGGCGACCTTACGATTTCCGGTATCTCCGTGGCTGTCAGCGACAACATGGCAGCCAACGCGTGGAACCGCGCCGCGGGGTCCAACCTCAATGTGGAAAGCTCCCTGTCCGTCTCCGGTGAGCTGCGCATGGAATCCAACACCACGCTCAACATCAAGGACGGCGGTTCTGTGACCGCCGCCACGCTGGGCCTTGGTCATACGCAGTCAGGCAATCCCGGTCATCTGCTCATGGCGGATGGCGGCAAGTTGACGGTGGGCAGCATTGCCTCTAACTCCGGCGGTACGGCTGCCAAGCCCAACGCTATCGATATCACGGGCGGCGACCTTACCATCACGGGCGAAACCGCCTTCTCGGGTACGGGCGCTCTCAATGTGAGCATCAGCGGTGCCACCATTGCCAACGGCGCGGGTGACATGACCATCAATCGTGATACGACCCTGAGCGGTGTGACATTCGCCTCCACCGAAGACCACAGCATTGTGCTGGGCGGTGAGGGCGTGACCACCACGCTGGTGGGCAGCATCACCAACACGGGAGCTTTGGAAATGGCGGGTACGGTAGCGGCAGATGCCCAGAAGGGCGGTGCCGCCGTCACCAACACCGATGCCTCGATTCTCATCAGCGGCACCGCAACGCTGGCCAGCATCACGGGCGGTGCTGTGGACGGCACCGGCAGCCTGACCCTCACGGGTACAAGCGCGGTGGACAGCCTGACGCTCGGTACTCTG
>JAZLFB010000311.1:0-20276 GCA_045615585.1 Akkermansia sp. | reverse complement strand
GCTTCGGGCTTGGCGGGTTCAACAGGCTTGGCAGGGGCAACAGGCGCTTCTGCCTTGGCGGGGGCTGCCGCAGGAGCTGCCGCCGTCGCGGGCTTCTTCAACGCTGCGGGTTTCGGCTTGCCGATGGGGCGGGTCGCCATGGGCTTGGCAACGCCGATGGGACGCGTGGGCGTGGGCTTGCCGAGGGGCGCGGTGACGGCTTTCTTGGTCGGGTCGGCGGCGGGCTTCATATCCACCTTCTCGGTAGGTTCTTCCGTCGTTTCTTCTGTCTCTTTCTTCTTGGGCGCAGAAGCGGGGAAGGAGTCAAAGAAGGACATGAGCAGGGTGTACACTAAGAAGAACACACCCGGAAGGGCGGCACTCACCCATGTGTGCTCCTGCAGGAAGGTGACAATCTCCTGCCCGCCGTCCAGCAGCGGTTTCTCCGCCCACATGCCTACACACATGTGGAAGAGCACGGCGCACAGGTACCACAGACCGTAGCAGAGCAGGGTGCAGAACGCAATGCGGAACGCCGCGTTAGAGGCCAGCCAACCCAGCGCAAAGACCAAGGCTACCAGCAGCGCGGGTACTTGGTAAGTCTGCGGCAGGTTGCAGAACTCCGCCACGGCCTCATTGTTTTGCAGCGATTCGGGCAGAGCCACACCCGCGCCGAACACAAGGTAGAGCGCAAAGTGTGTCACCAAAATCAGCGAGGCGCAGAACGCCATGTTCCACACAATGGGCAGCAGTCGCAGCACGGCACCCACCACCAGCACGGCGGCGGTGATGCTCACCCAGTTCACCGAGGTGAAAAGGGCGGTGACATTCTCCGTGGAAATCAGCCCTACAAAAGTATCCACATCGGGATTGCCGGGGGCCTGAACGTACAGCGCCGCTGATATCAGCACCAACAGGCTGCACAGCAGACGGAAGAGAGAACCGAGAACTTTCATCATGATGCTGACCATACTACGCCACTCCCGCCGCCAACGCAAGGAAAAAGCGTGTCCGAACCAAGGAAATCAAACAACAGCCCCGTTCTGACAATCCGTCAGAACGGGGCTTCCTTAATCCCGCGCGGCATCCGTCTCCGCCAAGGCTACGCCGTGACAGGCAGCCGCGCCGTTATTCAAATCGGCACTTCGCGGAAGTTGATATCGTACAGGTGCGAGGCAATGGAGAACATGCCGCGGTGCATGTTGTCGGCCTCCTGATAGGGGCGCAGGGATTCGGGGTCGAAGCTGTACAGCTCCTTGGAGTATCGGTGGCTGTAGTAGGCGATATCCCACGGGTCAAATTTTTCAATCTTCTGCCCGCTCTTCTTGGAGGCGTACTCCATCAGCTCCGCCGTTTCGCGGTCGAACGCGGGCTTGACCTTGCGCATCATGCCGTCCATAAAGGCCATGGCCTTGTCGCCGCTGCCCACCAACGTAATTGAACGGTAAAATTAGTATGACAATCTATTTAGATACATCTGATATGTAGAAACGAATGAAACATTACCTCCTTCACCTTCCTTCAATGTTGAAAAATTTACTGAAGGAAATCTGAATTCAGAATGGTGCGAATTAGGTGTCTCTAGCGATATATGTCGATTACCTCCATATAAAAGAGCATCTGACGTATCGAGGTATCCATCGCTAAAACCTGTAATACTAAACTCTGTTTCTTTTCCGTTTAAACATACAGCACAACACGCAAACTGCTTATCGTAGCACAATAATTCCAGTGATATAATTTTAGGAACTACACAAAACTTATACCATTTTAGTCTACCAACTGTTAACACCGTTGAAACACCATGGATAACAATCAGCGCAATGTATATTGCTATAATAAGGCTAGTCGCTAATATTTTTTGTTTATCTCTTTTTTCACCATGTGTACATATTTCTACGGCCTCCATATTTTGGACGTGCAAAAAACAAATTCGTTCAATTTTTTTGTTTTTGATTTGTACATTGTCCATCTTACAGGCTCTCCCCCGCCACGATGTCTTCCATCGTCTGACGGCGGCGGATGATGTGCCAGCTGTCACCGTCCACCAACACCTCGGCGGCAAGGGGGCGGCTGTTGTAGGTGCTGGACATGCTGAAACCGTAGGCACCCGCGCTCAGCTCGGCAAGGATTTCACCGGGCTTCACGTCCGCAATGGCGCGGTTCTGGGCTTGGAAGTCGCCGCTCTCGCAGATGGGGCCCACGATGTCGGCGGTGATGGTGTTGCCGCTGTGCTCCTTGACGGGCCAGATTTCGTGGTAGCCTTCGTAGAGGGCGGGGCGGATGATGTCGTTCATGCCCGCATCAATCATCTTGAAGGTCTTGGCTTCACCCTTCTTCTCGTACAGACAGGTGGTCAGCATGGCGCAGGCATTGCCCACCATGCGGCGGCCCGGCTCCACAATGATGGTGAGACCGAGGTCTTTCAGCAGCGGGATGATGGCATCCGCATAGCTCTGAATGGTAATCTGCTCGGGGTGCTCTGCCCACCACTCGGGCTTGCCGGAGGCAAGGCAGCCGTCGTACACAATGCCGATGCCGCCGCCGATGCTCCAGAACTCGATGTTGTAGAGTGCCTTAAACTTCTCCACAATGGGCTTCACCTTTTCAATTGCCATCACAAAGGGGGGTACCTCCGTCAGCTGAGAGCCGATGTGCATCTGCAGACCCTTGATGTGCAGGTTGGGCATTTCGGCGGCAATGAGGGCGTATACTTCCTCAATGCGGCTGATGTCCACGCCGAACTTGTTCTCGTTGGTGCCCGTGGTGATGTACTTGTGCGTGTGGGCATCCACATTGGGGTTCACGCGCACGGCCACGGGGGCCTTCACGCCCATCTCGCCCGCAATGCGATTGATTTCGCGCAGCTCATTCTCGCTCTCGCAGTTGAAGCAGTAAATCTTCTGCTCCAGCGCGTAGCGGATTTCCGCCTCGGTCTTGCCCACGCCCGCATAGGTGCACAGGGTGGGGTCGCCGCCTGCGTTGATGATGCGCCACAGCTCGCCGCCGGACACGATATCGAAGCCCGCGCCCTGCTGCGCCATCAGGTTCAGAATCGCTTTGTTGGAGCAAGCCTTCACCGCGTAGGCCACATGGGCGTTCAGCGGGGCAAGGGCGCTGCGGAACTCCGCCAAATCGTCCGTGATGGTCTTTTTGCTGTACACAAAGGTGGGGGTGCCGACTTGGGCGGCAATGTCCGCAAGGTTCACGCCTTCGCAGTGAAGAGCGCCGTTCTTGTAAGCGAATGAATGCATAAGTGTTTACTGTTGTTGTTTGGTTGAAGAGGAATCATCACTGATAAACGTGGCCACCCACGACAGGTCGCGGGAGTTTTCCAAGGCCAGCTTCATCAGCACCGTCATGGGGACGGCCAAGAACATGCCCGCGGGACCCAGCAACCAGCCCCAGAAGAGCACGGAGAGCAGCACCAGCGAGGTGGCAATGCCGAACTGCTTGCCGAGGAAAATAGGCTCGATACCGTTGCCGATGCCGCAGTTGATGATGATGTAGCCGATGGACACGATAAAGCAGTCGCCCCAGCCGCCCATCACCAGCGCCAGCACAATGGGCGGTACCGCCGCCACAATGGAGCCGATGGTGGGGATGTAGTTGAGCAGGAAAGCCAACACCGCCCACAGGAAGGCGAAAGGTACGCCCATGATGGTGCAGAGCACCCACGCCAGCACACCCGTGGCGGCGCTGCTGACGGTCTTGATAAAGAGGTAACGCTGAATACCCAGCAGGGCGTTGATAAGCTCCGTCTTTCCCTTGGTGCTGTTGGGCAGACGGCGCAGATTACGCAGGAAGAGTGGGGCTTCCGACAGCAGGAAAGTCATCAGGATGAGCACCAAGGTCGTCGTGCTCATGTACGATACCACCTGTCCCGTGAGCGTCTGGGTGAAATGGAGCATCTGGGCGCTCCCCATCATGTCCATGATTTCCTGCGGGCTGCGGGCCAGCTCCTGCGCCTGTTGCTCCAAGCCCATGCGCGAGAGGGAGTCCAGCGTGTTGTTGTAGAGCGCCACCGCGCGGTCGGCAAAATCGCCTTGCAGCGTGTGCTTGAAGTCCTGAATCAGGAAATTCACCAGGCGGATAATGCCGAACATCACCGCTCCGTCAAAAATCACCGTCGTCAGCACCGCCAGCCAGTGCGGAAAGCGCAGATACTGGCGCAGAATACCCGTGACGGAATAGCTGATAACCGCCAGAAAGCCCGCCAGCAGAATCGGCACCAGAAAATCGCGGGCGTGTTGCAGACCGAACAAAACAATCACCGCCGCCGCCGCCGTCACCAGCACGCGGGCGCCTTCGCCCAGCAGATAGGGGCGCGTTTCTTCGTTCGTTGTTGTGGTAGGGTCGTTGTCCATAATCATCCGCGCGGAGTGTATATCATTCTTTTGCATTTTTCAAGAAAAATGAAAGTCAGCGTCGAAAAAAGATGTTACAAAGGCAATTTTGAGCCAGCACGCATTACGCGCTTGCTTTTCCGCGCCTCTGCTGTACAATAGGCGGCGGAAACCATCCCTCCATCTATTAACCATGAAGATTCTTATCACCGGCGGTGCCGGCTTTATCGGGTCTCACATTGCTGAGCATTATCAGGGTATTGCAGAGGAAGTCCGCGTGCTGGACAACTTCCGCACGGGTTACAGAAAGAACCTCGACGGTCTCAAGGTGACGCTGTTCGAAGGCTCCATCACCGACCGCGACATCGTGGCCAAGGCCATTGAAGGCGTGGACTACGTGTTCCACATGGCCGCTCTGGTGTCCGTGCCTGAATCCATGACGAAGATTCGCGAGTGCATCGACCTGAACGTGAACGGTCTGCTCATCGTGTTGGAAGAGGCCGCCAAGGCCGGTGTCAAGAAGGTGGTGCTGGCTTCCTCCGCCGCCATCTACGGTGACAACCCCATCGTTCCCAAGGTGGAGACCATGTACCCCGAACCCAAGAGCCCCTACGGCATCACCAAGCTGGACGGCGAGTACTACCTCGAAATGTTCCGCACCACGGGTCAGGTCAACACGGGCGTGTGCCGCTTCTTCAATGTGTTCGGACCCCGTCAGGACCCGAAGGGTGCCTACGCCGCCGCCGTCCCCATCTTCATGGAGAAGTCCATCAAGGGCGAGGATATCACCGTGTACGGTGACGGCGAGCAGACCCGCGACTTCATCTATGTGAAGGACATCGTGGGCGGTCTTACCTACGTTGCCGAACACCCCGAAGTGACGGGCGTGAACAACGTCGGTTACGGTGGTCAGATTACCATCAACAAGCTGGCTGAAATCATCATCGAAGCCGCCGGCTCCACCTCCAAGATTGTGCACCTGCCTGAGCGCCCCGGTGATGTCAAGCACTCCCGCGCCTGCGCCGACAAGCTCCGCAATGCGGGTTGGACGCCCAAGTATACGCTGGAGGAAGGTCTTAAGACGACCCTTGATTACTTCAAGAGCGTAACCAAGTAAAAGGTTTGTTCTGACACTCCCGCCGTCACGCCCCTGCGGCGTGACGGCGGAACTGTCTGAAAAAAGTTGGAAGTTGGAGGTTGGAAGTTGGAAGTATTGAGTTAGGCACGCTGCGCGTGCACGAATACCAATCGCGAAGCTAACAGCCGCCCGCCTACTCAAAATCTCACAAACTTTCGTCCGAATCGCGGGTAAAGACGCCGTTGTTTAAGATGTCGGTTAGAACTTGTCAGAACCCGCAGAAAACGCTTTGCGTAATTCGATAACCGTGGCTCAGCCACGCGAATTTGATACTTCCAACCTCCAACTTTCAACTTCCAACTTTATGATGTTTCCCGATGATGCCCCGCGCCTGAAAGCGGCGGATTTGGCGCGGCTGGCGCAGCAACGTTTGCAGGAGCTGCAAGCGGCGGGCGAGGACGTTCACCCCGTGGTGGGGAAGGGGAAGAAACTCGCCGCGCATTTCTGGGGCAGCGCGTGGATGAAACACCTGTCGCTCTGCGAAAGCGGCGGGTTGAATCTGGCACCGGGGCGAACCCTGTTGCGCCACGGCTGTGTGCTGGATGTGCGCGTGGAATCCTGTGCGATACATGCCCTTGTCAGCGCCGACCGCCTGTACACCGTGCAGCTGCGCCTGAAACCGCTGGATGAGGAACGCTTGGATGCCCTGAAAAAACGCTGCCACGGGCGGGTGGAATCCGCCGTGTCGCTGCTGGAGGGCAGGGTGGATGAAGCCGTGCTCACCCACCTCTGCGACCCCGATGCAGGGCTGCTGCCCGACCCCGCCGATTGGAAGATGAG
Organism: Akkermansia sp.; assembly: GCA_045615585.1. Taxonomy (GTDB): domain Bacteria; phylum Verrucomicrobiota; class Verrucomicrobiia; order Verrucomicrobiales; family Akkermansiaceae; genus Akkermansia. Next base: position 14,033 of record JAZLFB010000311.1, on the reverse strand, counting down.
CTGCGACTGCACCGACTGGAGCGAACCCTGCGCCCATGCCGCCGCCGCCGTCTACGCTGCGGGCGTGCTGGCGGATGCCGACCCCTCGCTGCTCTTCACCCTGCGCGGCATCTCTGCCCAAGAGCTGATGCAGCCCCCCGCCGCCCCCGCAACCCCCGCTGCGGATTTTGACGCCGCCGCCCTCTCTGCCGTGTTCGGCATTGATTTGGATATCCCCGATGCGGGAAAATAAGCCCTTTTGCGCTTAATTGCAGCGGAATTATCAAATTTCCTTGCAGCCGTGCACCGCATGTGGTAGCATGCCTTGTAAACCTTTTCCTTTTTATGAATACGGAACTTCGCATTGCTATCGGTTCAGACCACAAGGGCGTGGATCTGAAAGAAGCCGCTGTTGAATTGCTGAAAGAGTGGGGCTTCTCCGTTACCGACGTCGGCCCCGCCACCAAAGAATCCTGCAGCTATGCCGATTACGCCAACGCCGTCTGCAAGCTGCTGACGGACGGTCGCGTGGACCGCGGTATCCTCATCTGCTTCTCCGGGCAGGGCATGGATATTGCCGCTAACCACTGGAAGGGTGTTCGCGCCGCTCTGGCCGAAGCCCCGCAGGTGGCAGCCCTCTCCCGCCACCACAACAACTCCAACGTGCTGTGCATGCCCGCGGGCAAGCTCGACCCCGAAGATTTGGAGGACATCCTGCACGACTGGCTGTCTGCCGATTTCGAGGGCGGTCGCCACATCGGTCGTCTGCTCTCCGCTTCCGGCTCTCCCCTCTCCGTCACCGACCCCGAACTGGCAGGGCTGATTGAAGAGGAACGCCAACGCCAGAATAACAATATCGAGCTGATTGCCTCCGAAAACTTTACCTCCCCCTCCGTCATGGAAGCGCAGGGCTCCTGCCTCACCAACAAGTACGCCGAAGGTTACCCCGGCAAGCGTTGGTACGGCGGCTGCGAAGTGGTGGACAAGGTGGAGCAGCTGGCCATCGACCGCGCCACCGCCCTCTTCGGCTGCGATTTCGTGAACGTTCAGGCACACTCCGGTTCTCAGGCCAACAACACCGTGTATCAGGCCTGCATCAACCCCGGCGATACCATCCTCACTATGGACCTCGCCCACGGCGGTCATCTCTCCCACGGCTTCTTTGCCAACTTCAGCGGCAAGCTCTACAAGGTGGTCCACTACGGCGTGAACCCCGAAACCGAATGCATTGACTACGATGCCATGGAAGCCAAGGCACTGGAGGTGAAGCCCGCCCTCATTCTGGCGGGTGCCTCCGCCTACTCCCGCACCATCGACTTCAAGCGCATCCGCGAAATCTGCGACAAGGTGGGTGCCATCATGTTTGTGGATATGGCCCACATCGCCGGCCTTGTGGCGGGCGGCGTGCATCCCTCCCCCGTGCCTTATGCGGACTTCGTTTCCACCACCACGCACAAGAGCCTGCGCGGTCCCCGCGGCGGTCTGGTGATGTGCAAGGAGAAATGGGCCAAGAAGCTCAACAGCGCCACCTTCCCCGGCTTGCAGGGCGGCCCGCTCATGCATGTGATTGCCGCCAAGGCCGCCTGCCTCGGCGAATGTCTGAAGCCCGAATTCAAGGAATACGCCAAGCAGATTGTCAAGAACTCCAAGGCCATGGCTGCGGAGCTGACTAAGCTCGGCTTCCGCATTGTGGCGGGCGGCACGGATAACCACTGCTTCCTCGTCGACCTCTCCGTGAAGGGTCTCAACGGTGCCGAAGCGCAGGTGGCTTTGGACAAGGTGGGTATCACCGTCAACAAGAACGCCATCCCCTACGACAAGGGTACAACGGCAAAGCCCTCCGGCATCCGCATCGGTACCCCCGCCGTCACCACGCGCGGCATGAAGGAGGCCGATGTCCGCAAGGTCGCCAAGTTCATTGCCCGCTGCCTTGCCATTCTTGCCTCGCAGAAGATTTGTGAAACCCCCGATGCCTACGACGCCCTCCGCGCCGAAGTCACCGAGTTCAACAAGTCCTTCCCCATGCCGTAAGGGTAATTTATCATTTAGAATTTATAAAGTAAAAATTCCCGTGCCTGACGGCACGCAGGAACGCAAAGCGCCCCTCGCGCGATGTCTTGTTGCTGCCGCCTGAGCCGTCAGATGCACGGGGATTTTTGTGTGCATTTCGTTATGGCTGACGCATTCTTCCTCATCTTCCTCTTCGGAGCTTTCGTATACGGCACACTGGCTGCGGGGGCGACGCGGAGCATTGGCCGAATGATGGGGTGGGGTATCTTTTCCCTGTTGCCGCTGACTCTCTTTTGGGGGTTCAGTTGCCTTTTTTGTGACCCTCTTGAGCAGGCAATTCCGCGCATTCTTTGCATGTTCGTAGGAGCGTTGTCCTTTCATGTCGCTGTGAGTTATGGCATTCGTTTCTTCTCGTTCAGGTCGAAGAAAGGAACACATGAAATCACCGAACTCGGAGTGATGAAATAGGGAGCATTTCCTACCGACCTCCCGCGCGGCGCAGCCGCGCCGAACTTCATAAATCGTACATCGTAAATCGTAAATCGTACATTCCCATGCGTCGTCCTTCCATTCCCGGTCTTGTTCTGGCAGACAGCTGGCTGGCACCCTTTGAGCGTGACATCAAGGGGCGGCTGCGCCTGTTCGATGCCGCCCTGCAACGCATTCGCCGCAAGCACGGCACCCTCATGGATTTTGCCAAGGGCTACGAGCGTTTCGGCTTCAACCGAGATGCCGCGACAGGCGAATGGATTTACCGCGAATGGGCACCGGGCGCGCGCGGGCTCTCCCTCATCGGCGATTTCAACGGCTGGAACCGCGAAAGCCACCCGCTTACCCCCACCGCTACAGGCGTGTGGGAGCTGCGTTTGCCCGCCGATGCCCTGCAACACGGGCAGCATGTGAAAGTCCACGTCATCGGCGCAGACAGCCAACACGCCGACCGCATCCCCGCGTGGATTCGCTACACCGAGCAGAACCCCGAAACCTACGACTACAGCGGCATCATCTGGGCACCCGAACAGCCCTACGCATGGCAGCACCGCAGCCCCATCGCCAACCTGAAAGTGCCGTTTATCTACGAAGCGCACGTCGGCATGGCGGGGGAGGAAGAGCGCGTGCACACCTACCGTGAGTTTGCCGACAACGTGCTGCCGCGCGTGGCGAAGCTGGGCTACAACGTCGTGCAGCTCATGGCCATCCAAGAGCACCCCTACTACGGCTCGTTCGGTTACCACGTCTCCTCGTTCTTTGCCCCCTGCAACCGCTTCGGCACGCCCGATGATTTGAAATATCTTGTGGACACCGCACACGGTCTGGGTATTGCCGTGCTGCTGGATGTCGTCCACTCCCACGCCGTGAAGAACGTGGCGGAGGGGCTGAATAATTTTGACGGCAGCGGCGGCCAGTACTTCAACGCGGGCGAACGCGACAGCCGCCACCCCGACTGGGATAGCTGCCTTTTCGACTACGGGCGCGAGGAGGTGCAGTGCTTCCTGCTCTCCAATCTCCGCTGGTGGCTGGAGGAGTATCACTTCGACGGCTTCCGCTTCGACGGCGTGACGAGCATGCTCTACCTGCACCACGGGCATGAGCCGTTTACCGACCTCGGCTGCTACTTCAACACGCAGGTGAATCTGGATGCCGTCACCTACCTGCAACTGGCCGCCACGTTGGTGCAACAGGTGCTGCCCGGTGCCTTTGCCGTGGCAGAGGACATGAGCGGCATGCCCGGTCTGTGCCGCCCTGTGGATGAAGGCGGTTTCGGCTTCACCCACCGCCTTGCCATGGGGCTGCCCGATTACTGGATTAAGCTGCTCAAGGAGAAAAAGGACGAGGAATGGAGCGTGGGCGACATGTGGTACACGCTCATCAACCGCCGTTACGGCGAGGCCAACATTGCCTACGCCGAAAGCCACGACCAAGCGTTGGTGGGCGACAAGACGATTGCGTTCCGCCTGATGGATGCCGAGATGTACACGGGCATGAGCAATCTCTTTCCGAGCACGCCTGTGATTGACCGCGGTATCGCCCTGCACAAGATGATTCGCCTTGCCACGCTGGCGGCGGGCGGCGAGGGCTGGCTCAATTTCATGGGCAACGAGTTCGGTCACCCCGAATGGATTGACTTCCCCCGCGAGGGCAACGGCAACTCCTACCAATACTGCCGCCGTCAATGGAGCTTGGTGGATAACCATGACCTGCGCTACCGCTTCCTGAATGCCTTTGATGCCGCCATGTTGCAGCTCGCCCGCCGCACGGATTTGCTCTCCGCTGCGCCCGCCCGCCCGCTGAACATGGATGAAGAGAACCGCATCATGGCCTTTGAACGCGGCGGGCTGGTGTTCGTGTTCAACTGGAACGCCGACCGCGCCATCCCCGATTATCTGCTGCCCGCCCCCGTGGCAGGGGAGTGGAAAGTGCTCCTTGATTCCGATGCCGCCGCCTTCGGCGGCTTTGCCCGCCAAGACGCAAGCATCCACCACTTCACCGACAAAAAGCAGAATCTTTCCCTGTACCTCCTCCCCCGCACCGTCATGGTGCTGGGAAGGTGAAGAAAGGGGTATCGGGGGTATCATGTTGAGCTCACTCTGCTCGGCATGTGCCGCGCAGGGATAAACAGCTTACCGTTGTATCTCCGTCAGCAGCACAGTGATAATACGCCGATATCCCCACCCCTGCGAGGGGAGACACGCCTTTATCAGTACTTTGATGAGATAATCAAAGTATCGGTAGTGTATAGGTTGGCTTATACGATGAAAAAATTAATCTTTTATCTCCTTTTGATAGCACAAACGCCGGAAGAATGTTATAAGAGAATAGTTTTTTTTGTTTGTAAGTCATTGAATAAACGAATCTTTACTGTTGTTTGTACGCGTTGTGATCTCATGTTGCTGCCAGAAAAATGCGGAGGTGCTGAGATGATATAGGCAACTCGAAAAAGTAATAACAGCGGGTTTCCGTCATTCCTCTTTGCAATTCCTTATTTTGCTGGTGTGGCTGTGCCTCTGCTGCTTTATTGTTGGGTAATGCTTATACATGAAACGGACATGGACATGAAAGTGTGAGAGACTATATTGAAAGCAGCCTATGTACCAATACTACTTTCTTCGTTTGATGTGTTCTTTCCTTTGATTGCAGTTGGTTCTGCTAACGATGTTCTGCCCTCGAGGCTTGTCTTTTTGCGCTGTTCTTGACTATGTCGAAAATTTTAACGGGACGATATCAGAGAAATTTCAAGCCGATTAAGAGTAACTGAAGGGACATATTTTCAATCCTCTCGTAAGACAGACCTTTTTTTGTTGATTATTATCAAAGAAAAATATTTTTGGGAGAATTAAAGAGATATAACTATGTAGAAAAATCTGCATGCGCTATGTGCTGAGTGATCTCATCTACAGAAGATTTTGTCGGATAAACACGCTAACGTGTTGCGATAATACTTTACATCACTAAGTAAAAGAGATATACTGCTTTTGTTGGGGACAGTGCATACTCAACTTCGGGAATAGCCACTCGTACTTCCGAAGCAAGTCAGCGAACTTAAAATACTTGGAGACTTTTTAGAAGTCCCCATATCGTTCAAAAACTTGCGAATACGGGTGCCTGATTTGATGAGGTGTTGGAGTGCTTGTGTATCTAACATAAGATGGTAACATTATTAACCTGCATCTTTATGCGCAACTAAAGTAAAATGATTTTTCTGATATGACCCATCATCTCAGCAAAGTGAAAATTCTGTGTGTGGTATTAATAGGTGCTCTATTGTGCTTTTTGTTTAAAGGTAAGATATACTTAACCGGGTTGTATCTTCAGGACTACGTATATCTCAAATATTTGACGGATATACCAAAAGGTTCTGATATGACTCAATTTTATGTAAATTCCGGATATAACACGAAAGAAGGGTATATTGCCCACGGCGGTGGAGTCGGATTATACAAACTGGCAAATTCAGTCGAGGCAGTAAATAATTCTTTAGAAGAAGGGTTTCGTTTTATCGAGCTTGATTTATACGAAACAACGGATGGACACTTTGTCGCTGCCCATTCTTTGCCGGAGTTATACAAACATGCGCACTATAAAACAAATGACTGCAGGAAAATCTCATTTAATCAGGTAACGGAAATGAAGCAAAGCGGAGCATATAACCCTGTAACCGAAAAAGAAATTCGGGAATTTATGCAACGCTATCCGGAAATGATTTTAGTGACTGACAGAGTAACGAATTATAAGCTTTTGCTTCGTGAAATTCCATATCCGGAACGTATGATTGTAGAAGTCCCTTCAGGCTTAAAATACAAACAAGCCTTGGATGCCGGCGTTAAGTATCCCGCTTTATCTATGCGACCTAATTTAGCCGGATTAGTCAAGGAATTAAATATCCCTATAGTCACTGCGCATATGGGTATGTATAGCGACAAAAACGGTAAAAAGAAGTTAAAAGATGTTCACGATAAAGGTGTTACGATTTTGCTTTTTTGCTATGGTAAGAACAAGTATTGGGATACTTCTCAATCGGTTAAAGAATTTGTCGGGAAAAATGTAAGCAAAATCTACACGGATGTGTGGAGCCCCTCCAAATTACATGATTTACAAAACAAATAGCACCCAATCTACAATAATTTATCAAAATTGTTATGACTGAACAGGATTGAATATTCTAGAAGAAATGTGCTTTATTGATAGGCATATCGCAGCAGAGTAAAATAAGCACGCAATCAAAATCAAGGGAAAGGGGAGAAGTATAATGGCGGGATATGTGTCTCCATAACATCATTGTCATCTTCTACAACTAACACATGGATACGCGCCGTGGATGTGGATGCTCCCACTATTATCGCTTTTTTTGTCAGATGAAATAGAACTCAAACTGCCATGCACAGCCAAGAAAGAATGCACATGTGTCCCAAAGTTTTATGTTGAACATCATAGATGCTTGTAAAGGTAAAACGGGAAGTCCCTATGGTATTTGAGTAACATGGGCATGATGGGGTGTTGTGGAGACGTGCAGAGTGGAGTATGGCATTCTTCGGCATCTGCCCGCCATGCGGCGGGCCTCTCGGGGGTTACACGCAACCCGCCGGAATCCCCACCCTTCCGGGTGGTACCAAAATTCGGACGGCATCTAAATGCCTCCTCATCTCGCGTGCGTCTCCGTCTTCGCTAAAGCTACGCCGTGACAGGCCGGCGCACTGTGTATCACATCAAATTCTGAACGGGTGTTCAGAATTTGACCTACTATGCGGCGCGGGGCTTTGTCTGCGCGGAAATTTCTAATCCGAAAAATCTTGAATCCGACAAATCTTTGGGACACGTGTGGAAAGAATGCGGAGTTATGCTTTTTTTCGTTGCTATAGGGCTTGTGGTGTGCTAGACTGAGAGGCACAAAACAGTTTTTTACCATGACAGACCATACCATTCGAGGCAAGAAGGTGTTTGAGGACGAAATCGCCGCCGTTAAGGCCATCGGCGACCGTCTCGGTGATTCTTTCAACGCGGCTGTAGAGGCCATGCGTAAAACCGTGGAGAGCGGCCACAAAATCATTGTGGTGGGCGTGGGTAAGAGTGAGCTTATCGGCAGCAAGATTGCCGCTACGCTGACCAGCACGGGCGCTCCCTCCGTGGTGCTCAACACCATGAACGCTATGCACGGTGACCTGGGTATTGTGCAGGACGGCGACTGCTGCATCTCCATGTCCTACTCGGGTGAAACATCGGAGCTGCTCACACTTATGCCTTTCCTGAAGCGCTTTGACATGACCATCATCTCCATGACGGGCAAGGCTTCCTCCACGCTGGCCGAACTGTCCGACGTGGTGCTGGAAACAGCTTGTGAGCGCGAGGCAGACCCGCTGAATCTGGCTCCCACCTCCTCCTCCACCGCCATGTTGGTGATGGGTGATGCGCTGGCTGTCTCCCTGCTGGAGGCTCGCCACTTCACGCGCGAGGACTTCGGTCGCTCTCACCCCGGCGGCTCACTGGGCAAGTCTCTGCTGCTGCGTATCTCCGACATCATGCGCAAAGAGTTCGCCCGCCTGCCTGAGACCTCCACGGTGATGGACTGCATCATTGCCATGACCGCCGCCCGCGCGGGTGCCTGTGTGCTGGTGCACGAGGACGGCACGCTGGCGGGTGTGTTCACTCACGGCGACTTTGCCCGCGCCTACCAGGCCGACCCCGGCTGCGGCATGCTGCCCGTGGCACGCATGATGACGCGTGAGCCTGTCTTTGTAGAGGCCGGTAAGCTGGCTGTGTCGGCGGTCAAGACACTGCGCGACCGCCGCATTGACGACTTGGTGGTGCTGGATGCCGACCGCAAGCCCGTCGGTCTTATCGATACGCAGGATTTGGTGCGCCTGAAGCTCATTTAAGCCCCGATACGGTGACCTAAGACACAATTTTTTTCGAGAATGCACACTTTAGGCTTGCATTCTTTCCGAAAAAGGTGCATTCTTGGGCACCGCATTTGCGAAAGCAAACATTTTTACTTACAAGAACATTATGAGAAAGTACGAAGCACTGATCGTCCTGAACATGAAGGGCTCTGCCACCCTTGATGAACTGACCGCCGATATGAAGAAGCAGCTTGAAGCCGCCGGCGCCAAGGTCACCGATATTGTCAACAAGGGTCTCCGCGAGTTCGCTTACGAGTCCAAGCACCTGACGAAGGGTCAGTACATGCAGTTCTGCTTTGAGGCTGAACCCACCGTGATTCGCACGGTCCGCGAGGCTCTCGCCATTGACGAGCGCGTTCACTACCAGTACTACACGCTGGTTAAGTAAGGCGCCGCGTAACTGTTCGCAAATAGCCTTTTTGAACAGGGAGATTTCCGTTCGGGAATCTCCCTGGTTTCTTTTTTGTTTCTTCGACAGGAGTTTTATTTTTTTGTGCGCGAGCATGTGCGGCACCATGCGCCGGAGAAATGTCTGTTTCAGTAGCTCATAAAGGGGTGCTGTTTCCAGAACATAACGCTCGCGGCTCTGCAATTAGAAAGAAAAAACGCCGCACCGATGTGATATCGGTGCAGCGCGCAGACGCTCCGGCCGCGACTCGAACGCGGGACCCCAAGCTTAGAAGGCTCGTGCTCTATCCGGCTGAGCTACCGGAGCAGTGCGGCGACATTCTACCCCCCGCCGCGGCGTAAGGCAAGGAAAAAGTGGTAAAACACGATAACTCTCACTGTGTTTGCCGCTGAAAAACTGCTCAAATGGTGCGGCTTTTATGGGCGAGAGCTGTGCTCACACGCGTTGGCGCGCCCATTTCAGCCCGTAGAGCATGCGGCGCAGGATGATGTATTCCACCACCATGTCTACGGTGAAGAGCATCCAGATGCCGGGCAGGGAGAGGTAGTCGCGGAAGAAGGTATCCCACAGGAAGAGGCAGCCGATGCGGAAGAACGCCATGCAGCCGAAGGAAACCAGCATGACCTTGCGTGTGTAGCCCGCGCCGCGCAGGCACATCTTAAGCAACAGCATGGCGGCGTAGCACGGCTCGGCAATCAGGAACACCTGAATCACGGGCGAGGCAACATCCACCAGCGTCTGCGAGTTGCCGGAGAAGATATGCACGAAGAAGGTGGGGAAGAGGGCGAAGATAATGCCCATCGTACCCATGAAAATGACGCTGTATTTCACGCAGCGTTCCGCTGTGCTGAGTGCCATGCGGATGTTCTTGGCCCCCAGGTACTGCCCCACCAGCGTGGCGCCCGCCATGCCGATGGCGAAGCCGGGCATGAAGCTGAGACTCTCGATGCGGATGGCGATGGTGTGCGCACCCACATACGCCTCACCCAGCGAGGAAATGACGCGCAGACCGTAAATCTGAATGAGCCAGATGCCGCCCACCTCTGCCGCTTGGGGCAGACCGATGGCGAGGATGCGGTACATCATGCCGAAATCGGGCAGCAACGCGCGGAATTGCAGGAAGATGTCGGGTACATACTCATGCCCGCGCGTTTCGGCGTAGCTGTCCAAATCCTGCCCCTGCAGGCGTTGCAGCATGCGGTGGCGGCGGTACAGCAGAATGCCCAGCAGAATGGTGGCGGCAATCACCATGCCCCCAATCATACCCAGTGCAAGCCCCTCCACAGACAAGTCGCAGACGTAGACAAAGAAGAGGGAGAGCAGGATGTTGAACCCGTCCACCGCCAGCATGATAAGGAAGGGTGTTCGCGTGTCGCCCGACCCGCGCAGCGCGGCATTGAGCGCAAAGACAATGCCCGAAAAGATGGCTACCCAGCAGCCTGTGTACATGTAGCGCAGGGCGATTTCGCGGGAATAATCGCTCAGCTCCAGCAGGTCGCTCACCAGAATATCGGCGGTGAAAAACATGAGCAACGCCGAAAGGAAGCCCGCCAGCACACCCAGCACGGCGGCTTGGTTGGCGGCGTAGTTGCCCTCTTTGAAACGGCGCGCGCCCGTCATGCGGCTCACAATGGCGGTGGCACCCATGCCCACGCCGCCCTGCATCACAAAACCCAGCCACATCACATAGGAAGTCACGCCGATACCCGAGGCGATTTGCGCGGTTTCGGTATCGCTCGTACCCATGTTGTTGGCCAGAATCAGCGCGGTTGAGGCGCAGATGAAGCTCATCACCTGCTCCAACATGGGCCACATGGCAATAGAGACAATTTGGCGCGGCAGACTCAGCCCGGCCAATTTGCCGCCGAGCTGTCCTTTCGTCATTCCGGCTCTTACCTTGCCTTCTCTGCCGTCACCCACGCTCATGGCGCGGCAAGTATAGCACGCGCGCGGGCGCTCGTCTAGGGGGGTATTTGAAAAAAGTGAAAAGATGGTAGAGCAGCGCCCTTAATCCACCGCCGTGGTGCCGTAGAACTGTTGCAGGAAGGCGGGGTTACGCTCGGCGTACAGCGTTTCCGCCAGCTCATCCGCCAAGCGGATGAACAGGCGTTCGGACGCACAGAGGAAGGGCGAGACTTGGTTGATGTGCCCGCTGGCGGCAAAGTTGGTGCAGCCGCAGCCGTTCATGCAGCGGTCGCGCAGCCCGCAGAGCTTGCAGGCGGGGGTGGCGTTACCGCGCGTGGCAATCAGGTAATTCTGCTTGGCACGGTCGATGCCCGTTCTGACATGCCCGAAGGTGAGGGCGGGGTTGTCGGCTTCCCCCACCAAGCGGGAGCAGGGGAAGAGATTGCCGTCTGCCGAGACGGCGATTTCCTGCTCGCCGATGCGGCAGCGGGAGCAGCCTTTGCCGTTGAGGTGGGTGTGGATTTTGCCGATGATATTCTCTACATCGGGCACGCGCGTACCCGCGCGATAGGCGGCAAGCATCGTCTGCTGCACCTTCTCCAGCTCGGCGGTCAGGGTATCAAACTCGGCATCCGTCCATTCATGCCAGAAATCGAGATTCAGTCCGATGGGTGCCTCTACCTGTTCATGCAGCCATGCCACACCCTCTGCCAAGAGGTGACAGTTAGCGGGGTTTACTACGCACACCACCTTGCGCCGCAGGGCTGGGTAGTCGCCTATCAGGCGCAGGGCGGCGGCTGCATCGGCGTGGCTGCCGCTGCCGTCGGCATAGCGGCGGTTCATGTTGTGCATGGCGGCGTTGCCGTCCACCGACAGACCGACCAGAAAATCGCGCTCCGCCATCCAAGCCAGCTTATCCGCCGTCAGCAAGGTGGTGTTGGTGGTGATGCCGAAGCGCGGCGGGGAAACCAACTCACCCCCGCGCGCATGCAGATATTCATAGCAGCGTTGCAGCGGCTCCCACTCCAACAGCGGCTCGCCGCCGAAAAACGAAAGGTCAAGAGAACTGCCGCGCTGCTTCGCTTCCGATATCCCCAAGTCGATGGCTTGCCGTGCCGTCTCCCACGTCATGCTGCGCGCGGTCTTACGCCCCGCATAACAATAGCGGCAGCGTAGATTACAGTTGCGGGTGAGACAGAGCGTGAGAGTGAGAGGTCGGGACATGGTACGGCGGTATTTTACCCCACGCGCATGAGGAATGGAAGCCTGAAAAGGTTTGATGTTTGAGGTTTGATGTTTGAAGTGTAAATTTAGGCACGCTGCGCGTGCAGGGAGAGACTAACGCAAAGCGTGTTCTACGGTTTTTTACGAGTTCTGATGCGAATACCGCTCAACGCCTTGGTTTTTCTCTCTTCTGCATCTCCTGCGCCGTAGGCGCACGAATTTTATACCTCAAACATCAAACTTCAAACATCAAACATTTATTTATCGTTATCCCCTTGCCATCAAAACGCAGCGTGCCAAAAAACGCGCTTCTCAATTCCCAAATTTCCCCAAAGTTGTAATTTTTTATCGAATTGTGCTTGCAAAACGCCGGAAAGAGCGTATTATCTGCCCCGTCAAATGCGCCGCCGCGTGGCGGTGCGCCTAAACAAGAACAAAAGAACACACCATTATGGCTCGTCTTTTCGGTATCGAAATCCCCAACGAGAAGCGCATCGAGGCTTCCCTTTGCTATCTCTATGGCATCGGTCTCTCGACGTCCAAGAAGGTGCTGGAGCAGGCCGGTATCTCCCCCGACCTTCGCACAGGTACCCTCTCCGACGCTCAGCTCACCAAGATCGTGCAGGCTATCACCAGCAACAACATCATCATTGAAGGTGACCTGCGCCGTGAGAAGCAGATGGCTCTCAAGCGTCTTACCAGCATCAACTGCCTGCGCGGTATCCGTCACCGCAAGGGTCTTCCCGTGCGCGGTCAGCGTACCCGCACCAATGCCCGCACCCGCAAGGGCCGCAAGAAGACCGTCGGCGCCAAGAAGTCCTAAGCGTATAACCCCTTAACACATAAAACTGAAAATGGCTGAAGAAACCATCCAGGAAGAAGTGAAAGAAACGGTGGCTCCCGCCGTGGAAGCTCCCGCTACGGAGACCCCCGCTCCTGCCGCAGAGCAGAAGAAGCCCGAAGGTCGCCGCGACATCTTTGCCGAACTCGGTCTTGCCGATGACGAAGATAAGGTCAAGATTCTGAAGGCTAAGGGCAGCAAGAACGTCACCACGGGTATCGTGCACATCTCCTCCACCTTCAACAACACGGTGGTGAGCGTGACCGACCTCAAGGGTAACGTGATTGGCTGGTCCTCCGCCGGCAAGCTCAATTTCAAGGGCAGCCGCAAGAGCACCGCTTACGCCGGTCAGGTTGTCTGTCAGGATGCCTGCCGTCAGGCTATGGGCCACGGCCTCAAGGAGGTCGAGGTTCGCGTGAAGGGTCCGGGTTCGGGCCGTGAGTCCGCCGTTCGTGCCGTGCAGGCCATCGGTTTGGAGATTTCCTCCATCGCTGATGTGACCCCCATCCCCCACAATGGCTGCCGTCCTCCCAAGGCTCGTCGCGCCTAATCCTAACAACACAGAAAGATTCTAAATATTATGGCTCGTTATACAGGTCCTACCGCTAAGATCAGCCGCCGTTTCGGTGTTGAGCTCTTCGGTGCCAGCAAGGCTTTCGCCCGTCGTCCCTTCCCCCCGGGTCAGCACGGTGCCCGCGCCGGCCGCAAGAAGAAGTCCGACTACGGTATCATGCTTGCCGAAAAGCAGAAGCTCCGCTTCATGTACGGTGTGCTTGAAGGTCAGTTCCGCAAGTACTATGAGGAAGCCAGCCGCCGCCGTGGTGTGACGGGTGACATCCTGCTCCAGCTGCTGGAACTCCGTCTCGACAACGTCATCTACCGCCTGAACTTCGCCAACACCCGTGCCGCCGCCCGTCAGATGGTGTCCCACGGTCACGTGCTGGTGAACGGTAAGAAGGTCAACATCCCCTCTTACAGCGTGAAGCCCGGCGACACCGTCACGGTGGCTGCCAAGGCCCGCTCTCAGGCTCTGGCCAACCGCTTCGTGGAACTTGCCGCCAACGCCACCACGCCTGATTGGCTGGAGGTTGACGCCGCCAAGCTTTCCGCCAAGGTCTCCCGCATTCCCTCCGTGGAGGAAATCGCCCCCATCGTGAACGTGCAGCTCATCATCGAGTTGTACTCCCGATAAAGACCCGCGGTTCACAACCGATTTCGGCCCTGCACCCTATGCCGTGCAGGGGGGGTTTTTTTGCCGGGGCGCGGCGGA
>JAZLFB010000310.1:0-10683 GCA_045615585.1 Akkermansia sp. | reverse complement strand
AACCTTCAGAGAGGCGATGATGAAGAACTCCTTGGCGAAGTCGGCATCCTCCAGCAGGGCGGCTACGGCGGCATCCTCGTTTTCGGGGATGGTGAGGGTGACGGCAGCCTCGTTGTTCTTGTTGAATGCCTTGGCCTGAATCTGTGCCTGAATCGCCACGTAGATAACGCTCTTAATCTGGAGCAGACGCTCGAAGGTCGGCTCAAGACCCGCATCGAACGCAGCATCGGCGGTCGGGAAATCCTGCTCGTGCACGGAATCCGTGTGACCCGCGTGCTCCCAAGCTTCATCCGCCGTGTAGGCAAGGATGGGGGCGAGCAGCTTCACCAGCACATCGAACACGCGGGCAATGGCAAACTGCTTGCTGATGCGGCGGTCGGCATCCTTGGCATCGCAGTACAGGCTGTCCTTGGTGATGTCGATGTAGAGGGCGGACAGGTCGTTCGTGCAGAACTGGTTGATGGCCATGAACACCTTGCGGAACTCGTAGCTCTCGTAAGCGGCGCGCACCTCGCGGATGAGCTTGTTGGTGCGTTCAAGAATCCAAGCATCCAGCGGGGAAACGGTGGACGGCTTCTGCCCCTCGTAACCCTTGAGGTTGGCCAGCAGAATACGCAGGGTGTTACGCAAACGGCGGTAGGGGTCGGTAATTTGCTTGAACAGGTCTTCACCGAACGGCACCTCGTTCTGCCAGTCCACCGAGGACACCCAGAGACGCACGATATCCGCACCGTACTTCTCATAGAAATACTTGGCGTTCGTGGGCTTCTGGTAGGTACCCTGTGCGCTCTTGGAGATTTTTGAGCGGTCTTGGTTCACCACGAAAGCATGCGTGAGTACCTGCTTGTAGGGAGCCACGCCGCGCCACGCACAGGAGAGCATGAGAGAGCTTTGGAACCAGCCGCGGTGCTGGTCGGTGGCCTCCAAGTACACATCGCAGGGGGCGCACAGTTCGGGGTGGTTCTCCAACACCGCCACGTGGGAGCAGCCGGAGTCAATCCACACATCGAGCGTGTCCTTGCCCTTGCGCAGACCCGCGGGCAGACCCAGACGTTCGCACAGCTCGGCATCGCTCAGCTCGAACCAGATGTTCGTGCCGTGTTCCTCTACTAAGTCCGCCACCTTGCGGATGATGGCGGCATCCAGCACGGGCTTATCGTTCTCATCGAAGAACACAGGCAGCGGCACACCCCATGTGCGCTGGCGGCTGATGCACCAGTCGGGGCGCGTCTCTACGGTGCCGTAAATGCGGTTGCGACCCCATGCGGGCACCCACTTGGTCTTGTCGATTTCGGTGAGGGCGAGCGGGCGCAGCTTCTCCATGCTGATGAAGAACTGCTTGACGGCACGGAAGATGATGGGCGTCTTGGAACGCCAGCAGTGCGGGTACTGGTGGGTGAACTCCTCGCGACCCAGCAGGCGGTTGCCCGCAACCAGCATCTCGATAACGGCCTCGTTGCTTTGGAACACGTGGTGCCCCACCAGAGAGGGAACGCCGCATTCGGCGGTGTAGTTGCCGTCGTCATCCACGGGAGAAAGCACGGGCAGACCGTACTGCATACCGGCAATGTAGTCGTCCATACCGTGACCGGGGGCAATGTGCACGGCACCCGTACCCGTGTCGGTGGTCACATATTCGGCATTGATGATGAGGGAATCGCGGTCAAGGAAGGGGTGGCGGGCAGCCTTCTTCTCCAGCTCGCTGCCCTTGAAGGAGCCAAGCTCGGTTTCCAGCACCCAGCCTGTCTTGGCGGTAAAGGTCTCAATGAGTTCCTTCACCACAATGAAGTTGCGGGTGGCGCCGTCCTTGGCATAGCGACCGATGATGTAGGTGAAATCGGGGTGCAGGGCGATGGCGAGGTTGCTCGGCAGCGTCCACGGGGTCGTCGTCCAAATGACCATTTCGCAGTCGTCAATGCCCTGTACAGGCTCGGTCATCTTGAACGCCACGTAGATGGCGGTGGAAGTGTCCTCCATGTACTCCACCTCGGCTTCTGCCAGAGCGGTGTGGTGGGCGTAGCTCCACTGTACAGGCTTCAGGCTCTGGTACACGGCACCGCTTTCCACCAGCTTGGCGAACACGCGCAGGATGTGGCACTCGTACTCCGGCATCATGGTGATGTAGGGGTGGAACCAGTCACCGAACACGCCGAGACGGCGGAAGGAGACGCGCTGCTGGTCAATGTAGCCGAGGGCGAACTCCATGCAGCGGCGGCGGATTTCGGCGGGCTCAAGACCTTGGAACTCTTTCACCACCTTGGCCTCAATGGGCAGACCGTGGCAGTCCCAACCGGGAACAAAGGGGGCGTAGAAGCCCGCCATCGTCTTGGACTTCACGATGAGGTCCTTCAGCACCTTGTTCAGGGCGGTGCCCATGTGCACGTCGCCGTTAGCAAAGGGAGGGCCGTCATGCAGCACAAACTTGGGGGCGGACTGCGCCTTTCGGCGCGCCGTAATTCGCTCATAAAGCTTTTCATTCTCCCATTTTTCCAAACGCGCCGGCTCCTTGGTGGTCAGGTCACCGCGCATGGGGAACGTGGTGTCCGGCAGGAAGATGGTGTCTTTGTAGCTTTTGGCGTTGTTGCTCATACGCGCGCCATCATACGCCTGCGCGGGGGAAAAGTCAATGACATATGCGCAACCGTGCGTTAATTGCAGACAAAGAAATGCCCGCACTGCCCTTTCTGCGGCAGTGTTGTATGCTTGACCCCGCCGCACCGCCGTGATAGTATGGTGAGAACACAGGGCGGCATTATGTATATCAACAGAGAGATTTCATGGCTGGAGTTCAACCAACGCGTGTTGAATCAGGGGCATCGTGATGATTTGCCCCTGCTGGAACGTGTGAAATTCCTTTCCATCTCCGCCAGCAACATGGATGAATTCTTCCAAGTGCGCGTGGGCGGGCTGGTATTGCTGCGGCAGGGCAACAAACCCTCCCCCGATTTGGCGGGGCTTTCCCCTACCGAACAGCTGGAGCTGATTCACACTCGCGTGGGCAAAATGGTGCAGGAGCAATACGACCTGTTGGCTGCCCTGCGC
The DNA here is from genome assembly GCA_045615585.1 of Akkermansia sp. Lineage (GTDB taxonomy): Bacteria > Verrucomicrobiota > Verrucomicrobiia > Verrucomicrobiales > Akkermansiaceae > Akkermansia. Next base: position 7,641 of record JAZLFB010000310.1, on the reverse strand, counting down.
CCCGATTTGGAAGCCGCCGACCTGTACCCCCTGCCGATGAGCGAGCTGGACGATGTGCAGACAGCGGGGCTGCGCCGCTATTTCAACGCCAATGTCGCCCCTCTGCTCACCCCCATGGCTATGGAGGTGGAACACCCGCCCGTGCTGCCCAACCTGCACCTTGTGCTGGGGTTGGAGTTGCAGGCCGAGGGGGCGGAGAAACCGCGTCTGCTGGCCGTGACGCTGCCGCAGTCGCTGCCGCGCTTGGTGCATGCCTCTGCCTTGGGGCGCAACGGCTATGTGCTATTGGAGGACTTGGTATCGGCGTTCATCGGCACCCTCTTCCCGCAGGAGCGCGTGGTGAACATCACCCCCTTCCGCGTGACCCGCAACGGCGACATTGCCGCAGCGGAAGAAGAGGGCGGAGATTTCGCGCATGAAATGGAGGAAGTGCTGGTCGCCCGCCGCTTCTCCGACTGCGTGCGCATGGAGATACCCGCCGATACGGATGCCGCCTTTGCCGACCACTTGGCCGCCATGGTGGGGGCGGAGGCCTCTGCCGTGTACCGCGTGCCGGGGTTCTTAGCCTTGGTGGATTTCGGCAAGTTGGCTTTTGACCCCGGTCACGAAGCCCTGAAGGTGGAGAGCTGGACCCCCGTCTGGCCCGCCGAGGTGGACACCGCGCTCTCCATGTTCGAGAACGTGGCGCAGGGCGACATCCTCATCCACAACCCCTTTGAAAGCTACGAACCCGTGGTGCGCCTGATAGAGGAAGCCGCCGCCGACCCCGATGTGGTGGCCATCAAGCAGGTGTTGTACCGCACGGCGGAACATTCGCGCTTCATTGCCGCGCTGTGTCGCGCCGCCGAAAGCGGCAAGCAGGTCACGGTGCTGGTGGAGCTGAAAGCCCGCTTCGATGAACGCCGCAATCTCGCTCAGGCGGAGCGGTTGCAACGCTCGGGTGTGCAGGTGATTTACGGCGTCAAGGGCTTCAAGACGCACGCCAAAATCATGCTCATTGTGCGGCGTGAAAACGGCACGCTGCGCCGCTACTGCCATTTCGGCACAGGCAACTACAATGAGAACACCGCCAAGCTGTACAGCGACCTCTCGCTGCTCACCTGTGATGAAAATCTGGGTGCCGATGCCAGCCAGTTCTTCAACTCCGTAACGGGGCTGACGCGTCTCACGCAGTTCCGCCGTCTGTACCCCAGCCCCGCCATGATGAAGGAGCGCATTCTCGCCCTCATTGATGCGGAAACGCAGCGCGCCAAGATGGGGGAACGCGCCGTCATCCGCGCCAAGATGAACTCGCTGAACGACAAGGAAGTCATCGATGCGTTGGAGCGTGCCTCTGCCGCGGGCGTGAAAATCCGTCTCAATATCCGCGGCATTTGCTGCTGGGCGCCCTCCACCGAAAAGGGGCGCGACAAGACACGCATTGTCAGCATCATCGACCGCTATCTGGAGCACGCCCGCATCCTCTCCTTCCACAACGGCGGCAACCCGCTGGTGTACATTGCCAGCGCAGACTGGATGAGCCGCAACCTTGACCGCCGTGTGGAGCTGATGATACCCATCGAAAACCCCGCCCTTTCCCGCCGTGTGCGCGATATTCTGGACGCCTGTTTCAAAGACAACGCCCAAGCCTCGCTCATCACCGAAAACGGCAGCGAACCCCTACCGCCCAAGAAACGCCGCTTTGCCATGCAGGCCCACCTGCAACGCCAAGCCCGCCTGCGCGCCCGCACCCAGGAACGCGCCAAAAAGCAAATTCTGGAACCCCACCGTCCCAAGAAGAGCCGATAAGGTTGGCTGAATGAGGATAAACAAAAACGGCGCAGGCAACCCGCGCCGTTTTGTATTAAAAGTCGGGATATTCTTTAGTCCTCGATATTCTCGCGGCGCTTAATGGTGTAGTTTTCCCACTGTTCCAGCACGGACATGCCGCCCTCCATGTGCTTGGCGCCCTTCTTATCCACAAAGATGGCGTAGGGCAGACCTCTGGCCTTGCTGAGACCAGGCAGGTCGTCAATCTTCTCATTCAGGTCCATCACCGTGGCGCACTTCAGCTTGCTCTTGCGCATGAAAGCCTTGGCGGCCTCCTCGGTTTCATCCAAGCTCACCACCACCATGTCCACGCGACCGCTCTTCTTGATGTCCTTGTACAACTCGGCCACCTTCTCCATCGATTCCACGCAGGTGTCATCCGTCGAATCCACCTGCAGGTAAATGAAGTAGTCGGCCTTGGCGTTCACCTTGCCGTTAAAGGGTTTCAGATCTTTCAGCACGGAAAGCACGGCACCGCCCTTACGGTCGGCGGTCTTCTTGTCCTTGGCGGCCTTGCGCTTGGTGGAATCCGCCTTAGACTTGTTGGCGTAGTCGGGGTGGTTCACCGTCAGCGCTTCCCAACCCTTGATGATGGAGCCGCTGCCCTGCTTAATCACGTTGCCGTCGCTGTCCACCACAATGGCATCGGGCAGACCCGTGGGGGGCGTGTAGCCCGGCAGCTTGTCCGTCACCCCGTTGGGATTCAGCACGGGGAAGGTGGCGCCGTATTTCTCGGCAAAGCCCTCGGCCTTCTCCTTGGTCTTATCGGCGCTGACGTGAATCAGCTCCACACGACCGTTCTTGCGCATCTTGGCGTAGGCTTCCACCACTTCGGGCATCTCTTGGTTACAGAACTGGCACCAAGAGGCCGAGGTGAGGTAGATGTAGAAGTCGGCATCAATCGCGGGCTTTTCGCCCACCCAGATATTCTCGTCCTCCAACTGGCTCAGGAACTCACCCACCGCACCGCTTGCCTTGGGGGCTTTTTCCGCTTTATCAGCTTTATCAGCCTTACCCTTGGCGGCTTTCTTGGCAGCCTTGGCCGAGGTATCGGCGGCATGCACCACCGGCAATGTGGCAACACCCACCGCCGTCAGGAGGGCGAGAGACAGGAAGAGACGTTTCATCATGCCGCCTATCATACGAAACCCCTGCCCGCAAGTCAATAACGATATCCGTGCCAATAAAAAATCTTTGAACAATAATAACAACAAACCCCCTTTCCGCTGTCATCGGCAGAAAGGGGTCTGAAATCAAACCGATTGCTCCGTCACTTGGTCTTGGGTTCTACCCAACGACCGTGGCTCTTGATAAGCTCAATCAGGTGCTCCACGGCTTCCTCCTGCGGGATATTCAGCTCCACCGGGGTGTGACCCACATACAGGTTAATCTTGTTGGGTGCGCCGCCCACGTAGCCGAAGTCGGCATCGCTCATCTCACCGGGTCCGTTCACAATGCAGCCCATGATGGCGATTTTCACGCCCTTGAGATGCCCCGTGGCCTTGCGGATGCGGGCGGCGGCTTCCTGAATGTTGTAGTGCGTGCGCCCGCAGCTGGGGCAGGAGACGTATTCCGTCTTGCTGAGACGCACGCCCGCCGCTTGCAGAATGTTGAAACCGAGGTGCGCCGCTTTCTGCGGGTCGCTCTCGCGGCGGATGTACACCGCGCTGCCGATACCGTCGCACAGCAGCGAACCGATGTGCAGACCGCCCGCCATAGGGGCGGAGAGGATGCCGCCCGCGTGCAGCGTGTCTTTCAGCACAATGGGGTGGCGTGCGGGTACCAACGCCGCCAGCAGACGGAAGGCTTGGATGCAGGGCATGCCGATGTCGTCCTTCACCGTCACAGGGGTGGCAGGGGCGGTGGACAGCTTGGCAAGGGCTACGGAATCGCGCGGGTCAATCTCGGTGACAGCGCAGTCCTCGTAGGCCGCTTCGGGCATGAAATCGCCCATCTGTTCGGCATTCAGTTCGGCAAGGGCAGCCTTGGGCAGCAGCACGCGGACAGGCTCCTGCCCGCCCATGCGGGTGCCGCCCGCTTCCACTGTCTCCGCCGTGCGGCGGGTAAAGACAAAGGGGTTGAACACAGGCGCGGGCTCCGCCGCAAGGGGCGTACCGTTCTTCGCCTTGTCGGACTGGTAGGGGGCAGCCAGCTCAAAACCGGGGGCAACTTCGTACACAGGGTCTTCCGTCAGCGAGACACGCAGCGTGTCACCGATACCGTCCGCCAGCAGCGAGCCAATACCCGTGGCACTCTTGATGCGGGCATCCTCGCCCTCGCCCGCTTCGGTCACACCCAGATGGATGGGGTAGTTCCAATCCGCACCCTCTTCGTACAGGCGTTTCACCAACAGGCGGTAGGCCTGAATCATCACCTTCACGTTCGAGGATTTCATGGAGAACACGAGCTGATGGTAGTTCAGGTCGCGCGCAATGCGGGCGAACTCCAGCGCGCTTTCCACCATGCCCTCAGGCGTGTCGCCGTAGCGGTTCAAAATACGGTCGGACAGCGAGCCGTGGTTGGCACCCAGACGCATGGCGCGACCATGCTCCTTGCAGAACAGGACGAGCGGGGTAAAGGCGGTGCGAATTTTGTCCAGCTCTTCCTCATACTCGCTGTCGGTATAGTCGCGCACGGCAAACTTCTTCTTGTCCACGAAATTGCCGGGGTTCACGCGAATCTTCTCCACCCACTTGGCGGCCTCCATGGCGGCATCGGGTTTGAAATGGATATCCGCCACCAACGGCACGTTGCAGCCCGCCTTGCGAAGCTCGCGGGCAATGTTCTCCAGATTGGCGGCATACACCTTGGTCTGCGCCGTCAGACGGATGATTTCGCAGCCCGCCTCGGCCAACGCAAGGGATTCTTTCACACAGCCCGCCGTGTCCAGCGTGTCGCTGGTCAGCATGGATTGGATGCGGATGGGGTTGCTGCCACCCACACCAACGTTACCCACCATCACCTCGCGGGTCAGGCGGCGGTTGTAGCAATAGAGACTCGGACAGTGCAAAAGCGTGCTCATGCCGTGACTTTACACTCACGCGCACGAGATTTCAAGCGTAATATGCCCGCAACACCGCCCCTTTTCATTTTCGGGCGGTACAACGAGGCGGGTACAGGTCTTTTGCCCGCCTTATCCTTTTTGTACGGCACCGTACCCGCCTCACAGGCGGGAAACGGCGGAGAGAATGGCAGCGGGGTACAGGATGTGCTCCTGCACCTGAATACGGGCATGCAGGGTCTGCGGGGTGTCATCGGGCAGCACGGGCACGTAGGCCTGCATGATGATTTCGCCGCTGTCCATGCCCGCATCTACATAGTGCACGGTGCAACCGGTCTCGGTGGCACCCGCTTCCAAAGCCTGTTTCCATGCCTCCACACCGGGGAACTTGGGCAGCAGGGCGGGGTGAATGTTGAGAATGCGGTTGGGGAAGGCATCCAGCAGCGGGGCTTTCACCAGACGCATGAAGCCCGCCAGACAAATCATGTCGATGTCGAGGACCTTCAACTGCTCGGCAAGGGCGGCCTGTGTCTCCAGCGGGAACTTGTTCTTGAAGCCGCCGCAGTCCATCACCTCGGCACGCACACCGCGTTGGCGGGCACGCTCCAAAATGTAGGCATCGGCGTGGTCGGACAGCACAATGACGACCTCGGCATCCAAGCGACCGTCATCAATGGCGTTGAAAATGGATTGGCAATTGCTCCCCGAACCGGAGCCCAACACGGCAAGACGAAGACTCATAACACCGCCAATGTACCTGATAGACGCGCAAATGTCAAGGCACAGCCGCCGCAACGCTAAAGTTGGCTTGACTTTTAGGCTGTATGGGCTAAAGTGGTGGCAGACAAGTAATTTTCCCTCCTCTACTCATGAAAACCGTTCCCTTCCTTCTGCTGTCCGCGTTGACCGTTTCGGTGCTCGGCTCCTGCGTATACCGCCCCAAGCTGGTGCGCGACATGCCGTATAAGCCCTCTACGAAAAAGGCAACAAACGTGACCCCGGTACCCAATGTTCCCCCGCCCGCAGGTGTGCCTACGACAACTGCTCCCCTGCCCGATACGTGGGTAACGATACCGCCTGCTCCTAACGGCACCGCCGCACCTCAAACACCTCGACTGACACCCGTTGCGCCTGCCCCCAAACCGGCTGCGAGCCAGCCTGTGATTCCCGACCCCAAACCGGTCGCACCGAAGGCGGAACCGAAACCCGCTGCGCCCGCACCCAAGGCAGCGGAAAAGCCGCTTGATTTAACCAAGCCCGTCATTCCCGAACCCAAACCGGTCAAGCCCGAACCTGCCGAACCGAAGCCCGCTGCTCCTAAATCTGTCGAGCCCGCCCCTGCGCCTAAACGTGTCGAACCCGCCCCCGCACCGGCTGCAACGCCCGAGCCGAAGTCTGCGGCGCCCACACCTTCCCCGGCTCCTACGCCCGTGGACAAGAAGAGTATCACCAACGACGGGCCCATCCCCGTGGCCACCCGAGTGGAAGGCGACCCCACCCGCGTCTACAACCCGCTGGATCCCAGCAAGACCATCCGCGTGACCGACAAGAACGGCAACCCCCAGCCCAGCGGTAAAGAGCTGAAAGTACCGGGCACAAACTTCCATTTCTATGTGCCGTAAGATAAAAGTTGGAGGTTTGAAGTTTGAAGTTGGAAGTATCAAATTTGCGTGGCTGTCGCCACGAAGATTAAACAAACGCAAAGCACTTTCTACAAGGTCTGACAAGTTCCATCGCCATCTTTTAATCAAAGCCTTATCATCATCTGCCTATCGGATAAAACAGGCCATCATCCCCGAAACGGCGGGGTGCCTTTAGCTCCGCGTCCGAAAAATTCCGCGCGGCTTTGCCGCGCCTAATTAAACACTTCCAACCTCCAACTTCAAACTTTCAACTTTCCATGTCTCCTTTCCAACGCATTGCCGTGTTCGGTCCCGGTTTGCTGGGCGGCTCCATTGCCATGGCCATCCATGCCTGTCTGCCGCAGGTCGAGCTGCGTATCTGGGCGCGCCGCGAGCAACCCCTCACCTTTGCCAAGGAACTTGGGCTGACGGATTTGGTGTTCACCGATGCCAAGGCCGCCGCCCGCGGTGCCGACCTCATCATTCTGTCTACCCCCATCGGCGTGTTCGAGGACTTGGTGCGCAAGATGCTCTCCGCCATCAACCACGACTGTCTGGTGACGGATGTCGGCTCTGTGAAAGCTTATGTGCACCGCACCACGGGCGCGTTCCTCACGGAGCGCGGGCGGCATTTCATCGGCTCTCACCCCATGGCGGGGGCAGAGAAACAGGGCATTGAAAGCGCCTCAGCCGAGCTGTTGCAGGGTGCCACCGTTGCCCTGACAAACCCTCACGGCGTCCCCGCCGAGCAGGAAGAACGCTTGGCTGCCTTTTGGCAAGCGTTGGGCTGCTCCACCTACACGATGGACCCTGTGAACCACGACCGCACCGTAGCGCGCATTTCGCATGTACCGCATATTCTGGCGGGGCTGTGTGCCCGCAATGCCACCTTCGGGCAAGTACCGATGGCCGATTTGCAGCGCTTGGCAGCGGGCGGCTTCCGCGACACCACACGCGTGTGCTCCGGTCCCTCCCCCATGTGGGCGGATATCCTGTGGGAAAACGACGTAGCCATCCGCGCCGCTCTCGACACCTGCATTGAAGATTTGGTGAAACTCCGCACCCTGCTGGAAGAACAGGATAAATCCGCCGTCTGCGACTGGCTGGAGGAAGCCAAGACCGCCCGAGAGACTATCCGCTGCGAAGAGTGAGGGGGGGTGTTTTTGAATAGAGCAAACGACAAATTAGTATTTGTCGAGGTGTTTGTCC
>JAZLFB010000309.1:0-22801 GCA_045615585.1 Akkermansia sp. | reverse complement strand
CTTTCTTCTCCATCGGCAGCGATTCACCCGTGATGGCCGCCTGATTCACCGCGCTCACGCCCTCCGTCACCTCGCCGTCGGCGGGGATGATTTCCCCCGGCAGCACGCGCAGCAAATCGCCCGCCTGTACGGCTTCCGCCGCCACTTCCTCCGTGCTGTTCGCCGTCACGCGCCGCGCCGTTCGCGGCAGCAGACCCACCAGCTTAGATAACCCCTTGCGGGCTTTTTTCACCGTTGCGTCCTCCAACTTCTCCCCCAGCGCCATGATGAACGCCACCTCACCCGCCGCAAAGGATTCACCGATGCCGATGCACGCCGCCATCGCGATGCTGATGAGCAGGGCAGACGTGATGCGCCCGCCCGCGCACAGTCGGCTCAACGCGGCATAGACCAGCGGCAGCCCCGAAATCGCCACCGCCCCGTATGCAGCAAGCTCCGCTGCGGGTACCGCCGCAAGCCATCCGTACAGACTGATGCCGAGACACACGCCCGAAACCAGAAGACAGGGCCATGACTCCAAACGCTCTACCTGAGATTTGATATATTCTTTCATTTAATTAACCGTTTGATTGTAAGTGAAAATTTTTTTGAAAAGGGAAGGGAGGAGAGAAGAAACAATCACTCGTCGGTGTGTTCCAGCCCTAAGTCAAGGATGCGGACCACATGGTCATCCGCCAGCGCGTAGTAGATGTTTTTGCCCTCGCGGCGCGTCCGCACCAAACGGCTTTGGCGCAGAATCTTCAACTGGTGCGAGACGGCGGCCACACTCATGTTCAACAGCTCGGCCAAATGCGTGACACACAGCTCGCCTTGGTGCAAAGCCCACAGCACCTTCAACCGCGAGCTGTCACCGAACACCTTGAAAAAATCCGCCAAATCGCAGATATCCTCATCGGGCAACATATCCTCCGGCTTGATGTGAGAGTGCGTACACATAATTCAAACGCTTGCTTGAATGTAAAATAATCCCATTACCCACCTGATACAAGGGAGAGTTGTGTCATACAAGGGGAAGTTCAATCGGAGGTGTTAAGCAACGCTTTAACAGTCGGAGCGGCGGATGAAAATATCCGCCGCTCCTTTTTTCATACACGTTACAGCACAGATACAAGTTTTGTTGAAAGTATTTCTTCCGACTTTCAGAACGATATCACCGTCTGCACGCCGAACACGGTTTCGTCGCTCACGGCAGCGGCAGAGGGGCGGGCGATGTATTCGAAGTGGGGCATGATTTTCACGTAGTCGTTGATTTGGAAGTTGTAGGTGGCTTCCAACACGTATTCGCGGCGGTGGTTCTGTCCGCCGAGGGGCATCTCTGTCTCCTCATCGTAGGCACCATAGGGGGCTTGTCCCTTGATGACACCCGCGGCCAGCCCCAGGAAATCATCCTCGCGGCTCGGGATGAGTTTCACGTTGGTACCCATCGTGAATTCTGCCGTGGGGCTGTACTGCTGCTTGGCGGCAAAGCCTGCGCGGGCAAAGACGGAGACGGTGTCATTCACTTCCCAATCGATGCTGCCCGCAAGCCCCGCGCTGTCGTGGTTGCGCCCGCCCCAACCGAATTGCTTGGCATCGTAGCGGCGGTAGAAGGGGTTGATGCGCAGCACGGCACCGCTGTCGCAGAAGATGTGACCGTACTCACCCACCACGGCAAAGCCGTCTTTATTGGAGGTGCGGAAGGGATTGGTGCCAAGCATGCAATCATAGCCTGTTTCGGCAGCCGCCAGCATTACATAGTTGTGCGTATCGATTTCCGCCTGCATCACGGCACCGAAGCCGCTGTTGCAGTCACCGATGGGCAGCACGGTAGAATTGACGAAAGCAGCATTCGCAAAGCCGGAGAACGAATCGTTGGCAATGCTCACCGCGTCAAAATAGTTGGTCAGGTTCACAATACCGCCGATGACGCAAATGCGCTTGCCCGCCAGATACTGCATGAGCGCCAGTTCGGGCAGTCCGCCGTGGTGCGGGCCGAATATGTCGGTATGCGGTTCCGCCGTGGCACCTGCGCCGCCCACCATGTCGTAGTCCTCGCGGGCGGAGCGTTTATCCAAGCCCCATGTGGCAGAGACTTCCGCTCGCAGCCAAGTGCCGCCGTTCACGTCATCTTTGATCAGCCGCTGGTTCAGCTGACCGTGCAACAGGGCATAGTTGTAGTTTCTCATGCCGCCTGCGTTGCGGTGCGTACCCCAGTAAGCATAGGCCATATCCGCGCCCCATTGCGTGCCGTACTGCTCGTTGGCTTTCACCTTGTAGGCGGGGTCGCCGTCCTCCGGGGTGAACATGTTGATGCCGTCGAGAATATCGCCGATTTGGGGGGCATCTTCTTCCTCGGCAAGGACGGGGAGAGAGAGTTGAAGCCCCAGAGCAAGGGCAATCAGGGTGCGTTTGGTGGTATGCTTGTTCATGGTGCGTTGTGGTGTTGTTGAATGGTTGTCCATCCCATGTCGGGGAGCATCCGTGTTAAGTGCTGTTGTGCTGAAAGGGTGTTTCAGCGGCGGCACCTTTCCGAGACTGACAGACAGGCGACGGTTAGTCAAGCCTATCCCACGAGCGAGATGAAATGTTTTTTTGTTTATTAGGACTAACTTTGAAAGAAAAAGAAAGAGCTTGTTTCAGTCTTTCCTGTTGCGACAGGAGCCGTTGCAGTTGCGGTAGTTGCCGCAGCCGCAACCTTGCTGCCCTCGTAGACACGCGTAGAGCGCCCACGCCGCCAGCGCGGCAAGAATGAGAATGACGATGAGGTCGGACATGGAAAATGTTTGATGTTTGAAGTTTGAAGTTTGAAGTTTGAAGTAGGAAGTAGGAAGTAGGAAGTTCGCGTGGCTCCGCCACGGTCATTTCATGGCGGTGGGTTTGGGGCGGATGATGAGGTAGAGCAGACCGACGGCGGTGAGGATGGCCATGCCGGAGGCGGTGGTGAAGCCGTTGCCCTGCATCAGCAGCCCGATTTGGTAGGTCAGGAAGGACACCATGTACGCCCACGCCGTCATGAAACCGATGGCGAAGAAGGTCCAGCGGCGGCTGTTCATCTCGTTGCGGATGGCACCGCACGCGGCAAAGCAGGGGGCGCACAACAGGTTGAAGAGCATGAAGGAGATGGCGGTCAGGGTGCTGAACGCGCCCGCTGCCTTGACATTGGCGGCAACGCCCGCGGTTTCGTCCTCTTCCTCGGCTTCTTCATCCTCCGCCTCGGCAACGGTCGGTTCTTCCACGCCGTTCAGCAGCTTGTAGGCGGCCATCGTCAGGCAGGTCAGCGCGTTGGTCTTGGGGGCGGTGGGGGTGAGGGGCAGCGCGGTTTCATCCGCAGCGGAATCCTCGGCTGTCTCGTCGGTGTTCGCATCTTTGGCGGCGGTGCTGTACAGCACGCCGAAGGTGCCGACGACATTCTCCTTGGCGACTAGACCTGTCACCGTGGCTACGGCGGGGCGCCAGTCACCCCAGCCCAGCGGACCGAACAGCGGGGCAAACTGATTACCGACATCGGCCAGCATGGATTGCTCAATCTGCTCATCATCGGCCAGATACGCCTGTGTCCATGTGTAGTGGCTGGCGTACCAGATAAGCCCCGATGCCAGGAAGATGATGGTACCCGCCTTGCGGGCAAAGGCCTTGCAGCGTTCCATGGCGCGCATGTTGATGTTGGTGGCACGCGGGGTGTGGTAGGCGGGCAGCTCCATCACAAAGGGGGTGTAGGAGCCGGCAAACATGTGGGATTTCCGCAGAATGAAGCCGCCCAGAATCACCGACCCGATGCCCGCAAAGTATGCCAGCGTGGCAATGTCGGCACTTTCCCCCACCAGCGCGGCAAACAGGGCAATGATGGGCAGCTTGGCACCGCAGGGCATGAAGGTGGTGAGCATCACGGACATGCGGCGGTCTTTCTCGTTCTCGATGGTGCGGGTGGCCATCACGCCCGGTACGCCGCAGCCCATGGCCACCAGCAGGGGGATGAAGGATTTGCCCGACAGCCCGATGGTGCGGAAAATGCGATCCATCATGAAGGCGACACGCGCCATGTAGCCGCAGTCCTCCAGCAGGGAGAGCAGGAAGAACAGCACCGCCATTTGCGGCAGGAAGCCGATGACCGCACCCACGCCTGCCACGCAGCCGTCGCCGATGAGGGCTTGCAGCTGTTCGCTGCAGTTGAGGGTAAGGGTGCCGCAACGCCCGATGCCGTAGGCAACGCCGCTCAACACGAACAGGCGGATGACATAATCACGGATGCCGGCGCGTCCCGACAGACGGAAGGGGTTGAAACAGAAGCGTGTGGGCGCATCGCCGTAGTTGTTGGCGCCCGCCTTGCCGCGCTTGCCGAGACAGAGGAGCAGCAGCACGATGTTCGCGGCGTAGAGCAGATACAGCAGCGTGGTGTGCAGCCAATCGGGCAGGTGCGGGCAGATGTATTCCAACGCAAAGGGGGCTATCACCAAATAGAGCCAGCTGCCGTTCAGCCCGATGTCGTGCAGACGCCGCAGCGTGGGGGCGAAGAGCAGCACCATGGCCAGCACCGCGCTGAACATCATCATGGATTCGGTGCTTGCAGGGGTATCGCCGATAAAACCGCCCAGCCAGCCCATGATGACAGGCCCGAATAGCACGTCGTTCGCCCAATCCGTACCCCACACACCCACCGTGCCGATGGAGATGTAGTAGATGGCGTACATGACGGCGGCAAAGATGAAAAGCCCGAACACGCGGTGGGTGAGCAGGGCGTCGATCTTGGCGGACACGGCGGAAACGCGCACGTCTTTGCGGGTCAGGATGTCGGGCATGATGGTGCCGATGGCATCGTAACGCCCGCCCGCAATCACGGAGGCGATGTCGTTATCCAAGGCCTGTTCCACCGCCACGCGCTTGCTTTCCACCGCCACATGGTGCACGGAATCGAGCTTGGCAAAGTATTCGCTGTCGCCCTCCAGCAGTTTGACGGCGGTCCAGCGGTTGCAGCCCACCGCCGTTTCAATGTCGGCAAGGGCGTTTTCCACCACGGCGGGGAAGGGGAGCGGCGTACCCGCAGCGGGCAGGGGACCTGTGCAAAGCTCTATCAGTTGGGAAAGACCTGTGCGTTGCAGCGCCGAGACGGGAACCACGGGGCAGTTGAGCGCGCGGCTCAATGCGGCGGCGTTGAAGGTGTCGCCCTTCTTTTCCACCAAGTCCATCATGTTCAGCGCAATCACCACGGGGATGCCTGTTTCCAGCAGCTGCCCCGTCAGGTACAGGTTGCGTTCGGTGTTGGTGGCATCCACCACGTTGACAATCATGTCGGGCTTCTCCTCCGTCAGGTAACGGCGGGTCACCATCTCTTCCGGCGTGTAGGGGGAGAGGGAGTAGATGCCGGGTAAATCCTGAATCTCGATGTCGTTGTGGTCGCGCAGGCGACCGCCCTTGCGTTCCACCGTGACACCCGGCCAGTTGCCGACATACTGGTTGGCCCCTGTCAGTTCGTTGAAAAGGGAGGTTTTGCCGCTGTTCGGATTGCCGACAAGGGCGATTTTACGCTTCATATTCGTTGAGACTAACTTTTTTCGTAAAAAATATCAGGCCATCACAATGCAGGCGGCCTCGGCCTTGCGCAGCGAAAGTTCGTAGCCGCGCACCGTTACTTGCAGCGGGTCGCCGAGGGGCGCCATCTTGCGGACGGTGACGGAAGCACCCTTGGTCAGCCCCATGTCCAGAATACGCTGGCGCAGGGGGCCGCTGCCTGTTACGGCAGCCACCGTGGCACTTTTACCCACCTTGATTTGGTTGAGTGTAAGAGAGGGGGAAGATTCCTTCATGGTTAGGTCAGACTAATTTCTGAGGCGATATTAGCCCAACCTAACTGTTCTGTCAAGCAAAATTTGCAAAAAAATTAGTCTGAACTTACTTTTTAAAGCGAACCCCCGTCCAATGAGGCTCTCTTTCGCTGTTTGGTCGAGCTTTTCCCGGTAATTATTTATCTGCGGGTTTCTCTTTCAGAGGTACGGCGTGCAGGGGCTGCGGGGCAGGACCGTTGAACTGCGGGTTCATGGAGGCAATCTGCGCGTTGCTCACCTCGAAGGTGAAGCTGCCGCCCTTGGCGGTGTCCGTCTCATCGAGAATATGGTCGAACACGCACACGGGGTGGTTGCCGGGTGTTTCGGGCATCACAAACAGACCGATGGCCATGGCGGGGTGCGCCTTGCCTTCGATATCCTTAATGTGGTAGGTGATGGTGTTGGTGCCGCGGCGCAGACCGCCGCTCACCACGTCTGCTCGGCGGGTATCCGAAAACTCATGCGCGGAAATGCCGTTGATACGCATGTCGATTTCGCGACCGGGGCAGTCGATAAAGACCTTGGCAATCAGTTCGGGCGCCTTGCAGGCGGTCGGCACGGCGGGCGCAACGGCGTAGGGCTGGAAACCGTCCTGCTCCTTCAGCACGCTCATGTCACCCTTCTCCAAACGCGCCTGAACCTTGGGCAGATGCACCAAATCGAACAGAGCGGTGGTGTCCAGTTTCCACTTGCCGCGCTCGCAGACCAGCTGCAACACATAGGCATTTACATGCGGCTTGCCGTTGCCCAGCTGCACACGCCCCATGTAGGTCACGGCCATGGTGTCGCGGGTGGCATTGGCCAGCGCGCCCACAAAGCGGAAGTTTTCCAACTGCGGCGGTTCGGGGTAGCTCTTGAAGAAGTCGGAGGGGAAATTCCCCTTTTGCGAGATGATGAGGTTGCGGGCCTTGACCAGACGAGAGGTAGAGGTGATGCCGCGCCACGCGGTTTCATTGCCGCGCATGATGCTGATGCGCCATGTGTTGTACACTGTTTCCGCCAGTTTCTGTGCTTCTGTCTGCGAGGGAACGCTGAAAGCGGGGGCGGCAGGAGCGGCGGGGGCGGGTGTCGGCGTCGGGTCAGCGGCGGCCGAAAAGCTCACGGCAAGGGCGGCGGTGAAAAAAAACGCTCTCATAACGCCTTGAAACTTACTACAGACTTGCCTTTTTGGCAAGAAAATTGCATACTTGTGGGCGCAACATGGCAACATTTTCCCACAGACCGCGCTCCGCAGAGGAGATACGCTACCAACAGATGTTGGAGAAAGCGCCCTCGTTTGTGTGGAAACGCTTTGCGGACGGCGTAGCCCTGCGCGTGCGTATGTTTGCCCCTGCGGGTCATGTGCCGGATGCCTTTGCCCCCGCCGTCCTCTTTTTCTGCGGCGGCATGTGGGCTGTGGAAAATACGGCGGAGTTCGTGTCGTGGGCGGTACACCTGTCGCACCGCGGCATTGTCTGCCTGTTGCCCGAATACCGCATTCCCTCTTACTTCGACGTGACGGGGGCGGAAATCATCACCGATGCGCTGGATGCGTGGCAGTGGGTACACCACAACGCCGCGGGGCTGGGTATTGATGAAACGCGTATCACGCTGGCAGGTTCTGATGCGGGCGGTTTGATGGCACTCAACGCCGCCATGCAGCCCATGATTCACGAGAAACGCTGGTGGGAGTTCAATCGACAGGACGTGCTGCCCCTCCAACCCTCCTGTGTAGCCATTTTCCGTGGGGTGGTGGACCCCGAAGCACCCGAAGCCCGCGCGCTGAACATCATGCGCGATGTGCAGGACCCCGACACCATCAACCCCTGCTGCCTGTTACGCCGCAAGCTGCCACCGCTGTTCTGCGCCCACGGCATGCAGGACCCGCTGTTGGATTACGAGATGCGCGACTGGTTCTGCGAAGAATGGCGCAAGCTCGGCAACGAGGCGGAGCTGGTGCTTTGCCCCAACGGTGACCACACGCTGACCCATTTCGAGGTCAACCCCGCCGTCTTTGAACAGGTGCTGCTGGGGTGGGAGTCGTTTATGGTGAGCCATAACCTGTGGCCCGAAGCCGAAAACGGCGGCTTTGACGCCCTGATGGAGTAATCGCAGTGTTCTTTCCAAGGGCAAAAGGTGCTTTGTGCCTTGATTGTTCGTTCCGTTCGTTTCCGCTGTGTGTCGGAAGCGGGATTTTGGCATTGCCAAAGAGACTTTGCTGTGGTATACTGCGGGGCGTGGGTGGTGCTGTGGCCGCCTGCAAGAACATCTTATCATCATCCATGCAGTGATTAGTTCATATCTTCCGCAGGCCGACGGCCTGTATAATCCGGCGCACGAGCACGATGCTTGCGGTGTCGGTATGGTAGTAGATACACAGGCACGCGCCTCCCACAGCATTATTGAAAAAGGCATCACCATTCTGGAACGCCTGTTGCACCGCGGTGCGGTGGGCAGCGACCCCGAGACAGGTGACGGTGCCGGTATGCTCATGCAGCTGCCGCACGATTTCTTTGCCTCTGTGCTGCCTTTCGACCTGCCCGCCGCGGGAAAATACGCGGTCGGTATGTTCTTCCTGCCCAAAGACAAGGTACACGGTGCCACCTGCCGCGCCAAGGTAGAGGAAGTGTGCGCCGCCGAAGGCTTTGATTTTCTGGGCTGGCGCACGGTGCCGGTGAACGAAAACGCCATCGGCCGCGTGGCGCGTGAATGCGCCCCCGCCATTGCCCAGTGCTTCATTGCCCCGCAGGATGCCGCGCTTGCGGATGATGATTTGGAACGCCGCCTGTACATTCTGCGCCGCTGCATGGAACACGGCGTGGCGGAGCTGCTGCCCGAACTGGGCGACCGCTTCTACATCCCCTCTCTCTCCGCCCGCACGATTGTGTACAAGGGGCTTCTCATGGCCCCGCAGATGAAGGCGTTCTACCCCGATTTGGCAGACGAGCGCTTCACCAGCTGCATGGCGATTGTGCACCAGCGTTACTCCACCAACACCTTCCCCAGTTGGCCTCTTGCCCACCCCTTCCGCTACCTTGCCCACAACGGCGAGGTGAACACCCTGCGCGGCAACCTGAACCAGATGACCGCGCTGGAAGGCAATCTTTCCTCCCCTCTGTTCGGTGATGAACTGAAAAAAGTGCTGCCTGTTATCCCCGCCGGGCAAAGCGATTCCGCCAGCCTTGACAACGCCTTGGAGCTGTTGGTGACGGCGGGTCGCACCATGCCGCACAGCATGATGATGCTCATCCCGCAGGCGTTCGGCGCCCGCTACTTCATCGGCGAAGACCTGCGAGGCTTCTACGATTACCACAGCGGTTTCATGGCGCCGTGGGATGGTCCCGCCGCCGTCTGTTTCAGCAACGGCAAGGGGGCGGGTGCTATTGTGGACCGCAACGGTCTGCGCCCCGCCCGTTACGAGGTGGATGACGACGGCCTGTTCATCCTTGCCAGCGAGGCGGGTGTGCTGGATACCGACCCCGCCCACGTGGTGAAGCGCGGCTGCCTGAAGCCCGGCGACATCGTGTGGATTGATTTCAAGACCAAGCGCATTTCCTACAACGCCGAAACCAAGACCAAGGTGGCGCGCCGCCGCCCCTACCGCCGTTGGTGTCAGGAAAACCGCATCAAGATTCACGGCTTCTTTGACAGCGTGAACGCGCCCGAAGTGAATGCCGACCAGATTTTCGCCCGCCAAACGCTCTTCGGCTACACGCAGGATGAAATCGACCAATTCATCGCGCCGATGGCCAACACCGCGCACGACCCCGTGTACTCCATGGGTAATGATGCCGCGCTGGCCGTGCTGTCCGACCGCCCGCAGCTGGTGTTCGACTACTTCAAGCAGCAGTTCGCCCAAGTCACCAACCCGCCCATCGACCCCATTCGTGAGCAGCTGGTGATGTCGCTGACCACCTTCATCGGCAACCCTGCCAACATTCTGGAGGAAACGCCGCAGATGGCGCGCATCATCAAGCTGGCACGCCCCATCCTGACGATGAGCGACTTGGAAGCCCTGAAGAGCAACAAGGAGAGCGACTTCCGCTGCATCACCCTCTCCACGGGTTTCTCCGCCCTCTCCCCCAACGGCTTGCAGGAGGCTCTTGCCGAGCTGCAACGCGAAACGGAAGAGTCCATTCGCCAAGGCTACCGCATCATCATTGTGTCCGATCGCCAGTTGTCGGGCAACGAAGCTCCCATCCCCAGCCTGTTGGCGGTGGCGGCGGTGAATGCCAAGCTGCGCGAAATGGGTGTGCGTACGGGTACGGGCGTGATTGCCGAGACCGGTGAAGCGCGTCAGGTCATGCACTTTGCGCTGTTGCTGGGCTACGGTGCCACGGCGGTCTGTCCGTGGTTGGCACTCGGCACCATCGTCAACTTGGCCAATGCGGGCAAGCTGGCGGAATCCGTCTCCCCCACCAAGGCCATGGAAAACTATCTGGAGGCCGTGGACTTCGGTCTGTTGAAGACCATGTCCAAGATGGGTATCTCTACCCTGCGTTCCTACCGCGGCGCACAGATTTTCGAGGCCATCGGTCTGGGGGACGAGGTGGTAGAGAAGTATTTCCCCGGCACGGCCAGCCGCATCGGCGGCATCGGTTTGGCGGAGATTGCGCGTGAATCCGTGGCGCGTCTCGACAAGAAGAAAGCCCTCAAGTTTGAACCGCAGGACACGTTGGAATCCGCAGGTCTGTACAAGTGGAAGAAGGGCGGCGAGAAGCACATCTGGACCTCCAAGGTCATCGGTCAGTTCCAGAAATCGCTCCGCAACAAGGATTACGCCCAGTTCAAGGTCTTTTCCGAGATGGTGAACGAGAGCAGCGAGACGATCTGCACGCTGCGCGGGCTGTTCGGCTTTGCGGAGACCAAGGCGATTCCTTTGGATGAGGTGGAGAGCGAGGAGAGCATCATGAAGCACTTTGTGTCGGGTGCCATGAGCTTCGGTGCCATCTCGAAAGAAGCGCACGAAATGCTGGCCGTGGCGATGAACCGCATCGGTGCCATGAGCAACAGCGGCGAGGGCGCCGAAGGCCCCGCCCGCTACGAGCTTGATGCCAACGGCGACGACCGTTGCTCTGCCGTGAAGCAGATTGCCAGCGGTCGCTTCGGTGTGACCGCCGAATATCTGGCGAACGCCCGCGAGCTGCAAATCAAGGTGGCGCAGGGTGCCAAGCCCGGTGAGGGCGGTCAGCTGCCCGGCGGCAAGGTGGACAGCGAGATTGCCCGCGTGCGCCACTCTACCCCCGGTGTCACGCTCATCTCCCCGCCCCCGCACCATGATATTTACTCCATCGAGGACTTGGCGGAGCTGATTTTCGACCTCCGCAATGCCAACCCCGCCGCCCGCGTGAGCGTGAAGCTCGTGTCCGAGGTGGGTGTGGGTACCGTGGCGGCGGGTGTCGCCAAGGGCGGGGCGGATATGGTGCTCATCTCCGGGCATGACGGTGGCACGGGTGCCTCTCCCCTCACCTCGGTGAAGTACGCGGGTATGCCGTGGGAACTGGGTGTGGCGGAAACGCACCAGACACTCTGCATCAACGGCTTGCGTGAGAAAGTGCGCGTGCAGGCGGACGGTCTGATGAAGAACGGACGCGACGTGATTGTCGCCACCCTGCTGGGTGCGGAGGAATACGGCTTTGCCACCTCCATGCTCATTGCGTTGGGCTGCATCATGGCGCGTGTCTGCAACAAGAACACCTGCCCCGTGGGTGTCGCCACGCAGGACCCCGAATTGAGAAAACGTTTCCGCGGCAAGGTGGAGAACGTCATCACCTTCATGCAGTTTGTGGCGCGTGAAACGCGCGAGTATCTGGCGGCACTCGGCTTGCGCTCGCTGAACGAGGCCGTGGGTCGCGCCGACCTGTTGAAGGTGGACAAAGCGTTGGATTACTGGAAGACGCAGCATCTCGACTTCTCCCGCATCATTCGCCCGCAGGCGCTTAACATCAGCGGTGCGGCGCATGAAAACAACAGCTGCGCCGTGTTCGACGATGCTCTGTTGGCGGCGGCACAGCCCGCGCTGGAGGACGGCACGCCTGTCACCATCGACCTGCCTATCCGCAACACCGACCGCGCGGCGGGTACGCGCCTGTCCTACTACGTGGCCAAGAAGTACGGTCACGCGGGCTTGGCGGACGACACCGTCACCGTGAACCTGAACGGCACGGCGGGGCAGAGCCTCGGTGCTTTCCTCGCCCACGGTATCACCTTCAACCTGAAAGGTCAGGCCAACGACTATGTGGGCAAGGGTCTTTCGGGCGGCAAGATTGTCGTGACACCGTTCGAGGGCTCGACCTACGAGCCGGGTGAGAACGTGATTGCGGGCAACGTGCTGCTGTATGGTGCTACGGGCGGCAAGGTGTTCATCCGCGGTCAGGTGGGTGAGCGTTTCGCCGTGCGTAACAGCGGTGCCTGTGCCGTGGTGGAAGGGGCAGGCGACCACTGCTGCGAGTACATGACCGGCGGCTGTGTGGTGGTGCTGGGTACCACGGGTCACAACTTCGGTGCGGGTATGAGCGGCGGGTACGCCTATGTGTGGGATGAAAACCACCTCTTTGACCGCTACTGCAACCTTGACATGATTGACCTTGACCCCGTGACGGAGCAGGAGGATATCGACCGTCTGCGCGGTCTGATTGAGGAGCACGCCGCCCTCACGGGTTCCGCCCGCGCCCGCGCCATTCTCGATGATTTCGAGAACGCGCTGCCCAACTTCGTGAAGGTGTTCCCCATGGAATACCGCCGCGTGCTGGGGCAGATGACGCAGGCCGATGCCGAGGTGCAACGCGCCGAAACGCACAACTGATAAAAGGACAAATCTTCGGAACAGCGGCGCGTTCTTGCTGCGCCGACAGAAACAGCAGCCACCTGATAAAAAGTCGGGTGGCTGCTTTTTATCCGCGGAACCACCCGAAGGAAATTGGCGGGTGCTGCGGGCATAATATTGACTTGCAAAAACAGCGGAATCCTGATAACCTAGGCGCGGATGAAGAATCTTTTGATAGTATGCCTGCTTTGCTTGGGCGGTATGGTGATGGGCGCGGACTCTGAACCCGCTCCTTTGAATCCTGATTCCTTTGTCGATGTCGGTGAGCCGCTCATGGTAGAACCCGGTCAGAAATCCACTGCTCCGGCGGTGCCGCAGACGACGCCCGATGCCATGTTGGTGCCTGCCGACCAAACACGAGTAGCTGTGCTCGGTTATCATAATTTCAGCGAAACGGCCCCTGTTACGGAAATGTTGATGCGTACCTCCGAATTCCGTGAACAGATGGAGACTATCCGCCAAAACAAGTATACGGTCATCAGTATGCAGGAGTTTTTGGAGTGGCGTTTCGGTGCGCGCGAATTACCGGCTAAGTGTGTGCTGATTACCTTGGATGACGGTTGGAAGAGTGTATACACCGATGCATTCCCCATTTTGAAGGAGTACGGTTATCCTTTCCACCTCTTCCTTTACACGACCTATCTCACGGGCCGCGGTGACAGCATGACCCCCGACCAAGTGCGTGAAATGATGGCCTGTGGGGCGTCCGTCGGCAGCCATTCCACCACGCATCCCTACCCCCGCACTTGGAAGGCGCATGAGGCCCGAGGTGAAGAAAAATATGCCGAATTCATTCAAAAGGAAATCGGTGATACCTTCCCCCGCCTGTCCAAACTGTTCGGTCCCATCAACACCTATTGTTACCCCGGCGGTTATCACACCAAGCCCATGGTTGAGCGTTTGCCCGGCTATGGCTGTGTGGCGGCGTTTACGGTGATTCCCGGTAAGGTGACAGTGGCAGAAGACCCCCTCTTGATTCACCGTTACATGGTGTTCGGTACCGACCCGTCTATTTTCAAGAGCGCTATGGATTTCCGCGTGGCAGAGCTGGGTAAGGCTGTGTCAACGGGCGCTCAACCGGGTACGCTGCCGGCCAAAACGCCCCCGCCCCCCTTTGCTGTTTCGCCGATGCCGAATGAAACGGTATCGAGCCAAGTGCCCACCATCGTTGCTTCGTTGAGCAGCGTGGCCGGTGTTGACTTTTCCACCGTTCGCATGAGCGTCAGCGGCTTCGGTCGCGTGCCCGCCGTGGTGGATGAAACAGCAAGAACCGTGCAGTGGACACCCCCCGTGAGTGTCTACATGCCTAACATTTCCGTGCATGTTACTTGGAACAGCACAGATGGTTTCAGCCACAAGGCTGAATGGTCCTTCTGCGTAGATCCGAGCGTGCGCGTTCAACCATAACAAACGGATACATAATGGAACCCGAAGAACAGAAGAAGGAAGCCGCCGCCGAGAAAACCGCCGCCAAGCCCCGCGCCCCGCGCAAGGCTGCGACGCGTAAGACCGCGCCCAAGGCTGAAGGCGATGCCGGCACCCCTGCCGCCGCCACGGAGAAGAAGAAGCCCGCCCGCCGCAAGAAGACCGAGACCTCTGCCGCCGCCCCTGCTGCGGAAGCTCCCGCCGCTGCCCCCAAGGCAGAGCAGCCCGCCCCCGCGCAGCAGCCCGCCCCTGCGGTGGAGAATGCCGCACCCAAGCAGCAGAAAAAGATGCACACCCGCGTAGCCAAGGGTGAGAACAAGCCCGAGCCGAAGCCCGAACACAAGGGTGACAACAAGCCTGCTCCGCAGGAGAATCACAAGCCTGAACAGCAGGAGCCCCGCGAGCAGCAGGTGAGCCGCTTTATGGATGAACAGCCCCGCACGCCCGACCATGTGCCCGGCTTTGCCGTGCCCGAAGTGGTGGGCGGTAACGAGGGCGGCAACGGCGGCAACGGTCGCCGCAAGCGTCGCCGCAACCGCAACCGCCGCGGTGGGGATGGCAACCAGCCCCAGCAGCAGAACCAGCCCGCCCCCAAGGTGGACCCCGATGAGCTGTACCGCCGCGCGTGGAAGATTTTCCTGGGTGAAGTGACCGAGGAAGGGCTTGCGTTGATGGATGACCGCACGGCTGCGGAAGCCTCCCGCCGCGCGTTCCGTGTGGCAGAGCTTTTCCTGTTGGAAGCCGCCCGCCACCGCCCCGCCGCCAACACCCCCGCCCCCGAAACGGCGGAGGAAGAGGAGACGGAAACGCCCGCCGAGGACGGTCAGGAATAATTTTTTCATTCCTCACGTTTTATTCAGCCGCCTGCGTTGTTACAACGCGGGCGGTTTTTTATTGCAGACGGGTCAGGGGCTTGCCAAAAACGCAGATTGCTGTATGATAGGGGCATGGTTCGTACCTTATCAATGCTTTCTTTGGTGATGTTGCTCTACATCATCTGCCGTACTATTCTGCCGTTGCGTGTCCGTTGGTGGTGGAAATGGCTGTTGGCACTGCTGTTGGTGCCTGCGGCGTTCAAGTTTGCGATGCTGCGATTGCTGAATCCCGACGGCAGCTACTTTGTGCCCGAGGTGCCCGCCGCCGTGTTGCTGCCGTTCACGTGGCTCAATATCTGCTTTTTGATTTTCTGTGTGTTCCTGTTGGCGGCAGAGCCGCTGAAACTGCTTGTTTGGGCGACCGCCCGCATGCACGGCTGCCGCATGGAGAAGGGGTGGCACCTGTTCCGCAATGCTCTGCATGTCGCGGTGTTGGCGGCGGCGATGGGGTGCACCACGTTGGGTATGCACAACGCCTTGCAGCAGCCCGCTGTCACGGAATGGACGGTGGAGCTGGAGGGAATGCCCGCCGATGCCCGCCCCGTGAAAATGGCGCTGTTGGCGGATTTGCACGCCGATGTGTTGAAGCGCGCGCCGTTTTTTGAGGAGCTGGTGCAGCGCACCAACGCGCTGAATGCCGATATCATTGCCTTGGCAGGCGATTATGTGGACGGACGTTTGGAAAAATACAGCGAGGATTTACGCCCGCTCGCCAAGCTGCATGCGCCCATGGGCGTGTACGCCGTGAGCGGCAACCACGATATCTACTCCGATTATTCCGAGTGGGGTCCCTACCTCTCCTCGCTGGGTATCACCATGCTCAACAATGCCCATGTGGCACCGCAGAATGCGGGGCTGGTGTTGGCGGGCGTGACGGATATCTCTGCCGAGAGGCACGGGGAAGAACCCACGGATTTGCCCCGCGCCTTGCAGGGCGCGCCCGAGGGGTTGCCTGTGGTGCTGTTGGCGCACCAGCCGCGCTTTGCCCCCGTGGCGGCGGAAAACGGCGTGGCGGTGATGCTGGCGGGTCACACGCACGGCGGCATGGCACGCGGGTTTGATAAGGTGGTGGCAGCCTCGAACAGCGGCTACGTGGCGGGTGCCTATCAGGTGAAAAATATGCAGCTTTACGTTTCCCGCGGCACCAACCTGTGGTCGGGCATGTTGCTGCGCCTGGGCGTGCCGTCGGAAATCACGCTCATCACCTTTAAGCCCAAGGCTCACTGAGGGGCAGGGGACTTATATGGCGGGGGCGCGGGGGCGTTCTCCTGCTCGCGGAGATAGGCTATCTCTTTTTTCAGCGCATTGCCCACGCGGTGCCGCGCCAGGTAGACCTGTGTCATGCTCACGCCCAGCTTTTTCCTGACTTCGCCCGCGGGCATGCCGCGCAGGGTGGAGTAGTCAAAAATCTGGTACTGCTGCGGGGTGACACGTGTCTTGACGCGCTCCAACGCGGCATGGAGAAGGTTTTCCTGCCACTCGCGCTCCCACAGCTGCTCGAAATTCGCCTCGTTGTCGGCCATAGTTTCGGGGTTCTGCGTTTCCTGTTCCTCTTCTGAAGAAAGGTTTTTCAGACGCTCGCGGAAACAGTCGTTGATGCGCCAGCGCGTGACCTGTAACAGCCATTGTTTGAAGGAGCCGCGTTCGGGGTCGTAGACTTGGCGGCGGCTCTGCTTGGCAATGGTGAGAATCGTCTCCTGTACCACGTCCCACGCCTCGTCATCACGCAGCTGTGCTTTTTTAGCCACGGCGTAGATGAGCCGCCAGTAGGTGCGGTAAAACTCATCCCAACTGCGGCGGTCCTGCCAGTCGCCCAGTTTCAGAATCAGACTGCGGCGCGTGCGGGCAGCGTATTGTTCCAATTCGCTGTCCTGTAGGTCGCGGCTGTTTTCGGGGACTTCCGGCACGGGCTGCATTGTAACAAATGCGCGGGGCTGCGGCAAGCGGGAAAACGCAATCTCTATCTGTTTCCGCACGCGGCGGGAAGAGAGGGTGTCTCTACAGTTGCTATGCCTGAGTTTTCAAACGCCTTCAGCGGGCGGGCCGCCAAACGCCCGCTCAGCCACAACGAGTTGGTCCGCGCTATTCGTTTCATGATAGCGGCGGAGTATGAAGCCGTCCAGCTGTATGAACAACTGGCTGAATCGACCGATGATGCCCGCGCCTGCAAGGTGCTGCGCGATATTGCCCGCGAGGAATTGGTGCATGTCGGCGAGTTCCGCCGCCTGCTCAGTGTGCTGGCTCCCTACGATGAACCCGCCTACAAGGAGGGCATGAAAGAGACGGAAGAACAGCTGTCGGAATGGGCGGAGACCGCCGAAACCTGCTGTGCCGATGCGCTCTCTTACAGCCCTGATTGCTGCGCCAAGCAGCCGCCGACCCCGCATTGAGGATAGGATGCGACATAACAAGGTCCCCGCGGCTTTTTGCCGCGGGGACCGACCCGCCGGGCAAAAGTAATTGACACGGCTTGCGGAAAAACGTAAACTGTCTGTACCCGATGGCGAAGCAATACAAAGTTCTGCTGGTACACAACTACTACAAGATAAGTGGTGGTGAGGACACCGTTGTCGCCAACGAAAAACAGCTGTTGGAACAGCATGGTCACGAGGTGGTGACCTATTTCCGCCGCAATGCGGAAATTGATTCCATGAGCCTGTTCGGCAAGCTCATGCTGCCCCTGACTTCCGTGTTCAGCCTTCGCACCTACCGCGAAGTGCGCCGCATTATTCGTGAGCAGAAGATAGACGTGGTGCATGTTCACAACTGGTTGGCCTTGGTCAGCCCCTCGGTTTACTATGCCGCGTTGAGTTGCGGGGTGCCCGTGCTGCAAACCACCCATAATTACCGCTTGCAGTGTCCCGAGGGGTCATTTTTCCGACGTGGACAAATCTGCACGGATTGCGTGAAAAAGGGCTTGCGTTGCTCTTTGCGCCACCGCTGCTACCGTAACAGTTTTGTGCAGACTTTGGTTTGCGTGTTAAGTCTGCGGGTGCACCGTTTCACCGGTATCTACCGAAAGCTGCATTATGTGTGCATGACCGGCTTTAACCGCCGTAAGTTGGAGGAAGCTAATGAAGCCGCAGGTCGCGAGATTTTCTGCCCGCAGCGCATGCATGAAAAGCCGCATTTCACCTTTGCCTCTGTCGAGCCGCCCGCCGTAGAGGAGCGCGATTCATACCTGTTTATCGGGCGCGTAGAACGCATCAAGGGTATGCAGGTGCTTATCGATGCCTTTGCGCGCATGCCTGAACGGCGATTGATTGTGGCGGGTACGGGAACGGCCTATCAGGAGTATGTGGCGGAAGCCGAGTCCCGCGGCTGTACCAATATCACTTTCGTAGGATTTCAGAATCGGGAACAGTTGCGCGGTTTGATGGCGCAGAGTAAGGCGGTTTTGGTGCCGTCTCAATACTATGAGCCTTTCGGCATGGTGATTATCGAGGCCTACGCCCAAGGGTTGCCTGTGATTGCCGGGCGCGTGGGCGGTTTCCCGCTACTGGTGAAAGAGGGCAGGACGGGTATGCTCTTCAACTACGATTCGGCAGAGTCTCTCAGCGAGACGATACAGCGATTCGAAAAGGAAAACAACGTAGATTGGGCGGCTGAAACGCGTGCGGAGTATGAGACAAACTATACCCCCGCCGCCAACTATCAGCGCCTGATGGCTGTGTATGAAGCCGCGTTGGCCGATGTGCCGCATTGATGCGGGGCGGGAAGGTCAACCGAACCAGCAGTACAGGGCAATGAAGATGTAAATCGGCGTCAGAATGCAGCCTGCCAGATTGACAAGCGTGCCGATGATTCGCCAACGAGTCACGAACGCTAACAGAGACACGGCGATGCTGATGCTGCCGCCGATAACGCCCAGAATGACGGTGGAAACAAGGTCTTTGTCATTGAAGATGAAATTGAGCGCGGCAGGCATGATGGCCAGCATCATCGATGCTCCCAGACAATCCCAGCTGTCAAACGCGTTAAAATCTTCCTCTTCTTCACTCATGACTCGGGCAGTATAGCATGAAGCCGCCGCCGCGGCAAGTGTCATGCCGCAAAATGACTGCCGACTTTTTGCTTTCCGCTCGCTTTTCCGCTTTCGAAACGCTATACTGGGGCTATGAAAAAAGTGATTGTTATCTCTACCAGTCTTCGCCCCAACAGTAATTCCGACCTCTTGGCACAAGAATTTGCCCGCGGTGCCGCCGAAGCGGGGCATGAGGTGGAGACGATTTCCTTGGTCGGTAAGAAACTGGCGTTCTGCCGTGGTTGTCTCGCCTGTCAGAAACTGGGACGTTGCGTGACGGATGATGATGCCAACCCCATTGCCGCCAAGGTGAAAGAAGCCGATGTGGTGGCCTTTGCCTCCCCCGTGTACTACTACGGCATGAGCGGGCAGATGAAGACCCTGCTGGACCGCATGAACTGCCTGTACCCCTCTGACTACCGTTTCCGTGACATTTACCTGCTGGCCAGCGCGGCGGAAGACTCCCCCAACGCCATGTTCCTCATCACCTGCGGGCTTGATGGGTGGATTGAATGCTTTGAAAAGAGCCGCCTTGCGGGTGTGGTGAAAGGCTTTGGCAACGAAGCCCCCGGCGATGTGAAACAGCACGCCGACCAGCTGGCGGAAGCGTATGAGATGGGTAAGAGTGTGTAAAGTTGAAGGTTGTAAGTTAAAAGTTGAAATTGTTTAAGTTCGGCGCCCACGGGGCGCAGGATTTGATTTTTTAGATATTCTTTCCTCTCGCTTTTTCTTTAGCGGGGTGCTATACTGCGGTCATGCAGAAGGAGCTTGTGGAACAGTCGCTGGGTTATGTCTTTACCGATGATCAATGGTTGAGACAGGCACTTACCCACCCCAGTGTAGACCAGAAGCGCAGCACGAACATCGCCTACGAACGTTTGGAGTATCTGGGTGATGCCGTGTTGGAGCTGGTGGTGAGCCGCGAGCTGTTTACCCGCTTCCCCAAGGCGGATGAAGGGCTTCTCACCAAGATGCGCGCGGCGATTGTGAGCCGCCAGCATTTGGCAGGGCTGTGTGCCGAGCTGGGCTGGAGCGAGCAGCTGGCGATGAGCCCCCAGTTGGAAAAGAGCGGCGGGCGCAACACGCTCTCCATTCAGGCCAATACCTTTGAAAGTGTCATCGGCGCGGTTATGATGGATTCCAACTACAACGCCGCACGCAAGGTGTCGCTGGCATTGCTTTCCGACAGCTTGGACAAGGCAGAGAGCCTGATTGAAGTCAATTCCAAGGGTATTCTGTTGGAAACCCTGCAAGCCATCAATACCGTGGGTCCCACTTACAGCATGGAATCGCTGTCCCCCGACGGTGAATCCGGTCCCTACCGCGCCACCGTGCATTGGGAGGGGCGTGAACTGGGCAGCGGAGAGGGCAGCAGCAAGCACAAGGCGCAAATGGCCGCCGCCGCCGTGGCGTTACAGCAGAAACGCTGGCTGTAACCGCCTTGCTTTAAGAAAGGCTAAGTTGAAGAACCATCCGTTGCGGGCAGCTCGTACATCACTTCGGCATGGTTGCGGCGCAGGAGGGTGTGCTCGGCAACCATGCCGTCTGCGTTGAGGCGGTCGCGGTAGACCTCGCCTGTGCGGTAGGTTTTACCCGCTTCTTCGACAAAGCGTTCGTTTTCCGTGTAAATGCGGTAGCTTGAGGGCTGGGGGTGTGCGGCGCGCAGTTCCCCGCAAAGTTCCGTCGGCGTGACGCTTATGAGCAGCTGATAGGTGTTGTCCGTATCGTTGCGGAAGCGGTAATCCAGATAGTTATAGGCAATGCTGGTGCCGGTGCCGAACGGTACGCTGCGCGCGCAGTCGGGGAAGAGGTCGCGCCCCTCGTGGTGGTGGTGCTCGGTGATGGTGAGGTCGGAATGCAGCACCAGCCAATGGATGAGGTTGGAAAACTGGCACATGCCGCCGCCGATGGCTTGGGCGGGTTTGCCGTTTTTAATGTAAAGCCCCGGCTTATAACCCTTGGCGGCGGTATCGCGCCCCACGAGCCGCCAGAACGAAAAGGTCTCACCGGGGCGGATGAGGATGCCGCTCACCTGCGGTGCCGCCAACGCCAGATTATGCGCCTTGTTGAGCTGCAACTGCGGGTCGGTACCCGCTAAACGGCGGTGCAGGGGAGAGGCATGGCGAAACACGCATGCGGGCAGCGGCTCGGCGCTTTTGCTGCGGCAGAAACGAACGGCGGAGCAACAGTCGCGCAAATGCCGCAGCAGAATACCCTTCTCTTTGGCAAGGCGGTAGGCCCATGGTCCCAGATGGCAGAAGAGCGGGCGCGCCATGACGGAAGGGGGTGCGGGAAAGCGGGTTACAGCGTGTGTCCCATGCGGTCGCGCTTGGTTTCGAGGTAGTGGCGGTTATCCTCGTTGGCGGGAATGCTGATGGCCACTTGTTCCGCGATATCCAAGCCGTGCCCCGAAAGACCGACAATCTTCTTGGGGTTGTTGGTCATGAGACGCAGATGGCGCACACCGAGGTCGCGCAGGATTTGAGCGCCCACACCGTAGTCGCGCAGGTCGGGGGCAAAACCGAGCTTGATGTTGGCATCCACCGTGTCATAGCCCTGTTCCTGCAACTTGTAGGCGTGCAGCTTGGCGGAAAGACCGATGCCGCGCCCCTCTTGGCGCAGATAGAGAATCACACCGCCCTCCTGTGCCACACGGCGCATGGCAGCGTGCAGCTGGCTGCCGCAGTCGCAGCGGCGGCTGCCGAACACATCGCCTGTCAGGCATTCGCTGTGTACGCGGCAGAGTACGGGCTTTTCGGGGTCGATGTCACCGTGTACCAAGGCCAGATGCGTCTGACCGTCCACCTTGGAGTGGTAGGCATGGCAGGTGAACTCACCGAAATCGGTGGGCAGCTTGACGGTTTCCTCGCGCTCCACCAGCTTTTCGGTGTGCTGGCGGTGGGCAATGATTTGGGCAAGGGAACAGGCTTTCAGGTTGTACTGCTTTTGGAAGGAACCCAGCTCGCCCAAGCGGGCCATCGTGCCGTCCTCTTTCATGATTTCGCAGCACACGCCCACGGGTTGCAGCCCCGCCAGCTTCATCAAATCGACCGTGGCTTCCGTATGCCCCGCGCGGCGCAGCACGCCGCCCTCGCGTGCGCGCAGGGGGAAACAGTGACCGGGCTGCACAAAGTCATCCAGCACGGCGTGCGGGTCGGCCAGTTTCATGGTGGTGGTGGAGCGTTCAAACGCGCTGATACCCGTGGTCGTACCCTCCTTGGCATCCACGGAAACGGTGAACGCCGTGTGCAGCTTTTCGGTGTTGTGCTGGGCCTGCATGGGCAGCCCCATGCCGTCCACCTTTTCGGGCGACATCGGCACGCAGATAAGCCCGCGCGCATGCGTGGCCATGAAATTAATGTTCTGCGGCGTGGCGAACTGCCCCGCGCAGATGAGGTCGGCCTCGTTCTCGCGGCTGGGGTCGTCCGTCACCAGAATCAGCTTGCCCATACGCAGCTCCTCCAGCACCTCCGTCAGTGGGTGGTAGACGATGGGGTCGGTGCCGTCTGCCACAGGGATTTCATCCGCCGCCAATTCGGGAGCGGTGGGGGCGGTTTCCGTGACTGTGGGTACCGTTTCGACGGGACTGTGGTGACAGCCGCAGTCGCAGACACCGCCCGCAGGGATTTCCCCCATTTCGGCGGCATCACACCCGCTGATAAAGCTGTTGATATCGAACACGCCGTCCTTGGAATTGAACTCGATAGGCATAGGAGGTATTTAGAATCTTTAATTTATAATTTATAAAGTTTTATATTCGGCGCAGCTGCGCTGCGCAGGATGGACGAAAAGCTGAGCGTAAACGATGGCTTTTAGATAAATCAACGGTCTTGCTTCTTTTTGCGGTTGCTCCGCCGCCATTTAAGGCGGCGGG
>JAZLFB010000308.1:0-4724 GCA_045615585.1 Akkermansia sp. | reverse complement strand
AAAAATCCTACCGCCATCCTAGCACCCACCCAAGCCTACGGCAAGGAATTTTTTAGGACGGAACGCTTATCTCGCACGGCATCCGCATGCTATGAGCTTGACAGAGAGACTGCTACTCTCTATGATGGCCGCATACCCTATCTTCTACCTTATGAATAACACTGACAATCGGCTTGCCTTGTCCTCCGCCGCGCTGTGCCGTGTGGATGATTTCACGATGAGCTGTTTCCTTCTCCCATCGGCATCCTGACCCTCACCCCAGCCGAGGGGCAAACCGTCGAATGTGTGGTGAAGGTGAAGCATTTTCTCAATGCTATGTATCTTTATTTGTTGACAGGGGGGAATGCAGACCGAATGTTAGGAGACTACGGCGAACACTTTTCTGAAGAGTGGTTTGCTTATTCGCCGACAAAGGAACCGTGCTATGAACGTATCCACAAGAGCCTTTACCATTATAATCAACTACAATCATCGTTGATTGAGTGGTATTTGTGCGCGTCTGTTTCCTATGCGGCGGCGCAACCTCAATTTCAATGGGTGTGCGCTATTCCGGAGGTGCTCACCATGTGGGATGATTGGGGAGAATTGTTCCGGCGCGAAGGTGCAGGTGTTGGTTGTGACAGCGGGCTTGCCGTGGGAGACTATGATTTTGACCTCTCCGATGTCGAAGGCTTGCGCAAGTGGGATGCTGACTTCCATGTGCCGGAAAAGCTATCATTCCTGTATGAATGCGATGACGATGCCCCCATCATTCTTACGCAGCAGGACAAAGAGTGGCATATTCGTGGCTACCGTTTGGCTCAAGAGGTTCGTCAGCGCATGCCCCTGAATGCCGCCCTTATTTATGAACTTACATGGGATATCGCTTACGATACCCCTGAATGGCAGCGCGACATCGGCCATGTCATTTTTAACCCGAAATTATTAGAAAACTACACCTCCGACCGAAAAGGATAAGTGGGAATCATTATCATACCGTAGAGTAAATCCCCCCTTTGCCTTTCCTAATTCAGCGCACATCAATCCTCTACGCAAAAATACAGGCGAGCGGACGACGGAGTAAAACTTGATATGGAGGCAAAACATGGTACAATAGGGGCAACATTCCTTTCCCTGCCATGAGCCGTCTGATTCCCGATGCTGCCGACCTGCGCCGCCCCTACGCTTTTGCTGAAAGCGAAAGAGCTTATCTGCTCAACAACCCCGATTTGCTGACCCTGCTGCGCCGTGCAGAGGAGGCGGATGCCGCCCCCTTCCGTACCGCTCTCAAAGTTCTGCATGACAATAGGTGCATCACGCGTGATTTTGCCGCGCGGCTCATGATTACCTTCCGCCACCGCCGCCGTTGCCGCGCGGTGGCGGTCTACCGCAAAAAATACCCCAAGCGCACCATTCTATCCCTCGGCGGCGGTGCTGATGAGGAATTGTAACGCCTCTTTTTCTGAGATTTACAAAAGCCCGGGCTTTCTGTACAACCCAAAAATGCTTTTCGGCGAATGCCCTACGCCCACAGCTGCGGCGTGGTGCATCCGGATTTCAAGCCCGCCAACCTCATGCGTGATGCACAGGGCAACGTGCCGGTGACGAATTTCGGGTCGGCCGCATTGGCGGGGGAAACATCCCAAGGCGGCACATGAGAAGGCAGAAACCAGGCAGCCCATACTGATTGACAAATCCCCATTTATAGGGTCTCCCCGCCTAAACGGTTTGCCCCCGATGCCTTGCGGCACCGGGGGCTACCTACCTTTCTCTCATGCTCGCGGGGTTGCTCCATGTTCATCCATAGGGTAATGGGCGTGCCTTTCTGCGCCCGAATGTACTGTGTCCCGCAAACGTCTTTCTTTTACCACAGCACAGGCACATTCGGCAATGGGTTTCAAAAGGTCGTAAGCCCTTTTCACCCCGAAAAACGCCGCCCTTTCTCAGAAATTAGCGCGCAGGGCGGTGCTGTACTGCCAGCCCGTGAAACCCTTGTTGCCCTTGGCATCACGCCCGGCGGAATCCTGATACTCCGCACCCAGCATCACGCGCATCATGTCGGGCTTGTCGGGGTTCACATAGAAGTTGACACCGAAATAGAAGCCCTGCAACAGGTCGCTTGCCGAAGAGTAGGCGGAGTTCGTGGTCGCGTAGCGGCTGTAGGCATCCACCGCGTTGCTGCCCGCCGCCAGCTGATAGCGGAACACGGCCTCGGTGTGCTTGGTGAGCTTGTAGCTCGGAATCAGGGATAGACCCCACACGTTCTCCGCGCCTTCCTTCTTACCCTCGGCACCGGTCACGCGGAAGCCCGCCATGCCCTCTGCCATGAAGGAGAAGCGGTCGTGCTTCGTCTCCCACGTCAGCGCCAGCACATCCTGTGCGCCCGGACCCTGATAGGCAAGCCACTTGTCCAACGCGCGGTCTTCGTTTTGGAAACTGTGCATGTAGTCCAGATACAGGCGGCTCTTGTCGCTCGTGGCGTAACTCAGACCGCCGCCGACCATCACATTCGAGTCGCTGTTGAATGCGGGGGAGAGCCACCGGTCGTCGTGCTGCGCGTTCACCCACACACCCAGCTCCCAGCCGATTTTGGCCTTCTTGTCGCTGTTCTTGGCGCTGATGCCGTACAGGGATTCGGCAGTCAGCTGGTTCACGAGGTTGGAGCGTTCAATCGTCAGAATTTTTGAGTCGCTGGTGCGGTACTCACCGATGAACGCGGGCTTGGATTTACCGACAGTCAGCGTCACAGGCTCAAAGGTGCCCTGCACAAAGAGTTCGTACACGGAGGACTTGGACGCGCTGCGGTGCCAGTTGCCGTCGCTGAACTTGTAGCGTTGTTGCAGACCGCCGATATCCCAGTCACAGAAAAGCAGAAAATGATTGAGCACCTTTGCCTGACCGCCGATGCGGAAACGGCGCCATTCTTCATTGTTGCGGCGGCCGAGACCGTCGCTGCCGCCCTTCACGCGGTCGGCACCGCCGGCGGGGTCAACATAGCCCCATTGGTACTGCGGGCGGAAACGCAGGTCAACGGACTGCACCCAGGGGTTCACAGCGTTGTCGCGCTCGGCGTCAAACAGCTTGAAACAACCGGGGAGCCACGTATTGAAATCAAAGTTCTCAGCACCTTGGCTCAGGGATACCGCGCCCAAAGAGAGCGCCATCATCGTGAGTATGTTCTTATTCATTCGTTGGTTTGGTTGACTTGCCGCCGCCTAACGTGCCGCGGCGTTTCCGTTATAAGCCACCCACCCCGCCGCGGGCAAGTTTTCCACGGCAAACAAACCGCCACACCGCCTGTGGGCGAAAAGACACAAGGAGAAAGTCGGAGATTTGAAGCCTTTTAAGTTAGGCTCGGCAAATCCCCATTTGTCGAGACCTTGCAGATAAATCAACAGTCATACGCGCCTCTCCCCCCCATCCGCGAAAAAACCGCCCGTCGCTTGGCGCGAGGGGCGGTTTTGAAACAGAGTGGGAAGAAGGGTTTACTTCTTCTTGCAGCTCTTCTTGGCGCAAGCCTTCTTGGCGGGCTTGACAACCGTCTTGAACGTGGAGGACGGCTTAAAGGCAAGCGTGGAGGAAGCGGCAATCTTCATGGCAGCGCCGGTCTGGGGGTTGCGACCGGTGCGGGCAGCGCGCGTCTTCATCTCAAAGGTACCAAAGCCAACGAGCTGCACCTTCTCCTTCTTCACGGATTCGGTGATAGCGTCGAGAACAGCCTTGAGAGCGGTTTCGGCGCACTTCTTGGTGGCGTCCGTACCAAGCTTGGCCTGAATGCAGTCGACAAGTTGAGTCTTGTTCATAGGTCTTTATGATAGCACGCGCCCTAGGCATTTCAAGCGCAAAATCCGTTTTTGGTGTTCAGTTTTCGTACTTTTTGTGAAAAAGTGAAAAAAAGAACGTCCCTTGCCCGCAAAATCGGGCAAAGGACGCGAAAATTCGCTGTTTACAAGCGGTTAAAGCACGGAGTTACCACGTGTAGGCGCCGATGGCGGCTTTCATCTCCCGCACGGCTTCTGTCAGCCCGGTGAAGATGGCGCGGCAGATGATGGTGTGACCGATATTCAGCTCCGTGAGGTAGGGAACGGCGTTCAAATCGGCCAGATTGCCGACTTGGATGCCGTGACCCGCGTGCACCTCCGTGCCGAGGCTGTGGGCCAGCTCGGCTGCGGCTTTCAGACGGGCTGTCTCGGCGGCGCGTTCCGCCCCCAGCGTGTTGGCAAAGCGGCCGGTATGCAGCTCAATCATCGGCGCGCCGATGGCGTGCGAGGCTTCCACCTGTGCGGCATCGGGGTCAATGAACATGCTGACGCGGCTGCCGTTGGCCAGCAGGGCTGCCACCAGCGGGCGCAGCTCCTCCACGCGCGAGACGACATCGAGACCGCCCTCGGTGGTAATCTCCTGTCGGCGTTCGGGTACCAGACACACGTAGTCGGGTTTCAGGCGCAGGGCGAACTCCAGCATGGCAGGGGTGGCACCCATCTCCAGATTCAGCGGCAGTGCCACTTGGCGACGCACGGCAAAGGCATCCGCATCCTGCATGTGGCGGCGGTCTTCGCGCACGTGCAGGGTGATGGAATCCGCCCCGCCCGCCTGCGCCGCCAGCGCGGCGGCCACAATGTCAGGCTCCGTGTTGTGGGAGTCCAACATGGTGGCGTAGCGCGCCTGACGCAGCGTAGCAACGTGGTCGATATTGACGCCGAGATGCATAGGAGTAAAAGTTCAATTTATAATTTATAATTTAT
>JAZLFB010000307.1:0-3464 GCA_045615585.1 Akkermansia sp. | reverse complement strand
CAGATGTCGGAAAAGGCGTTTCATAGCGTGAATTTTGGCTATTTTACCTGATTCATCCCCTGAAAACAAGGTAAAAAACACCGCTGTGTTCTGCGGTGTTCGGGGTAGAGTACTCCGCTGCTGCGTCAGATGCGGCGCGTCAGACAGTACCAGATAAACTTGCTGTTGTGTACCAGATAGCGTTTAAACAGGCGGCGCGGTTCTTTGCCCAGGCGGTAAAGCCACTCCAAACCGTGGGCGCGCACCCATGCGGGGGCTTGTCGGACCAGACCCGCATGGAAATTAAAAGCTGCACCCACGCCGAAGTACAGGGCCGGGGGTAAGGCAGACTTGTGGGTGTAGAGCCAGCGTTCTTGTTTCGGGCAGCCCAGCCCCACCCAAACGCAATTGGCTCCGCTTTCGCGGATGGCTTGGAAAATAGTTTCATCGGTGCCGTCGGGCCATTGTCCCATCGGCGGGCAGAGGTGCCCCGCCACTTCGGCTCCGGGGTAACGTTTTTCCAAGTTTTCTGTCAGCAGGCGGATAGCTTCTTCGGACCCGCCCAACAGGAAATGCTTAATGCCGCAGTTACGACCTTTGTTCCACATCCACTCCATGACATCGGGACCGTACAGTCGATGGGCGGGGGCGCCCTTGCGTTTCAGCAGCCACACGATGGGCATGCCGTCGGGGCAGATGAATTCAAACGTTGCAAGCCCCTTGCCGTAGTCTTCTTCACCCAGCATGCGGGTCAGCACATGCACATCGGAGTGTGCGCTCAACTGCGGTTTGTCGGTGGCGGTGGCCACGCTGATAAAGGTATCGGTGGCGGCATCCAAATCAGACGCTACATAGGGAATCCCGAAAATTGTTTCTCGCGTCAACTCTGCCATCACGCGGAAAAAGATACACGAGCAGCCCCCGCTTGTCAAGGTCGGCGTTTTGATTTATGCAGATGATAAGGCAGCATGTAGACCGCAGATGAACGATGAAAAACGAAGGAGGGGTATCGATTTGCTCTTCCATAAAGCCTATCGTTGTGGTAGGATAGGGGCATGCAAGTTCCGTTTGCGTTGATATCGCTGGGGTGTGCCAAGAATCAGGTGGATTCCGAAATCATGGTCGGGCAGATGCTGGAAGCCGGGTTTGTGCAGGAAACGCCGGAGACGGCCAAGGTGCTCATCATCAACACCTGTGCGTTCATTGACCCCGCCAAGCAAGAGGCCATCGACACTATCTTTGCCGCCATCGGCGAACGCGGTAAAACCTCCCCTGCCGACCAAAAAATCATAGTGGCGGGCTGCCTTTCTCAGCGTTATGCCAATGATTTGGTGAAGCTGATGCCCGAAGTCAGCACCTTCCTCGGCGTGGACCTTATCTGCAAGGTGGCCGAGGTGGCACAGGCCTGTCTGAACGGCACGCAACAGCCGATTTACAGCACCAAGGTCTCCACCTTCCTGCCCGATTTCGGTGCCGCTCGCTACCGCCTGTCGCCCTCTCATTTCGCGTACGTGAAGATTGCCGAGGGCTGCAACCACGCCTGTGCGTACTGCGTGATTCCCCGCATCCGCGGCGGTCACCGCAGCCGCCCCATGCGCAACGTGCTCAAAGAATGCCGCGCGCTGGTGGAGCAGGGGGTGAAGGAAATCAACCTCATTGCCCAAGACACCACCTATTACGGCATGGATAAATGGAAGGAACGCGCGGGCAAGACCAGCGGGGTGGATTCCTCGAAGGGCGAATCGCTGGCGAGTCTTCTGCGCGAAATCAATGCCCTGCCCGGTGAGTTCTGGGTGCGTGTGCTCTACACCCACCCCGCCCATTGGAGCCGCGAGCTGATTGACACCTTTGCCGAATGTGACAAGGTGGTGAAGTATGTGGATATCCCCCTTCAACACATTGCCGACCATATTCTTGACGAGCAACGCCGTAAGACGGACGGCGACACCATCCGCAACCTCATCCGCGACCTGCGTGCCGCCGTACCCGGTATCGGCATTCGAACCACTTTTATCAGCGGCCTGCCCGGTGAGACAGAGGACGACCACGCCGAACTGCGCGAGTTTATCCAAGATTTCCGCTTTGAGCGCGCGGGCGTGTTCCCCTATTCCCGCGAGGAAGGTTCCCTTGCCGCCAAGATGCCCCACCAAGTACACCACGCCACCAAGAAGCGCCGCGCCAACGAGCTGTCGATGATTCTGGCGGGCATTGCCGATGAAATCGGGCAGGATGCCGTGGGTACCACCCTGCGCGTGCTGGTGGATAAGCCCGGTCTTGCCCGCAGCGCATGGGATGCCCCCGATGTGGACGGCACCATCCACGTTGACCCCGCCTTGCCTGTGGGTGAGTTTGCCGATGTGAAAATTGTGGATTCCATTGCCTACGAACTGTTTGCCGAAGGCGCACAAGAGGAAGACCCCGCCGAGTAACAGCACGTTCGTTTCATTTGCAAAAGGAAAAGCCCTCTGTGTCATAAACGACACAGAGGGCTTTTCGACAGATGAAGAATCTACCTCGCTCAACGGCGAAGCAGTCTGCTCGCAATCCAGCCCGCATACAGCAGGTCGAGCACGCCGAAGATGTTCCAAATCGTGCAGCTCATGCCCTTGGGCATGCCCCACGCGGTGTAGAGGAACACCACACCGAGAACGGCAAAGGCAACGGCGCGACAGATGGCGACTAGGCGTTGGCGTGACATAGCGGTGTGCGGGGGATGGTGAAAACTTACTTGGTGAGGCTAATCAGCTCCATCTCGAAAATGAGCGTGGAGTTCGGACCGATGGAAGCGGGACCGTTGGCACCGTAGGCGAGATTGGCGGGGATGGTGACGCGCCACTTGGCACCCACGGGCATCAGCTTAAGTGCTTCCGTGAAACCGGGAATCACCTGACGGATGTTGAACTTGACGGGCTGGCGGCTCTGGTCGAACACCGTGCCGTCAATCAGCGTGCCCTTGTACATCACCTCGGCGGTGGGGGCGTCGCCGTGCTTCTCGGCGCTGTAGCTTTCGCCGTTGCCGGGGGTAATCACCTCGTACTGCAGACCGCTTTCCGTGGTGGTCACTTCGGCGCGCTTGCCGTTCTCCTCCATGTACTTCTGACCCAGTTCAAGGTTCTTCTTGCCCTTGGCGTTGCCGCGTTCCTGCAGCATGGAAATGAAATCGTGCTGGTACTGATCCACCTTCTCGTTGATGAGGCTCATGTCCATGTTTTCACCCAGACCGTCAACGATACCCTTGCCCAGCATGTCCGTGAGCAGGTCGTCTGCCTCCACCCCGGGGAGCATCTGTTGGAGAATCTGACCGCCGATGCGGTACCCGATGAGGTACGACATCACCTTTTTCATTTCATCTTGTTCTGACATGCCGCTATTCTACCAAAGCCAACGCCGCAACGCAAGCCCGCGTTGTGACTTACACTAAACCGCATGTAGAGCTGCCACCGAAAAGCACCCCGTTCTCGTTCCCGCCAACGGGGGTTTCCCAA
>JAZLFB010000306.1:0-7188 GCA_045615585.1 Akkermansia sp. | reverse complement strand
GGCAGTTGGGTGGTAGCGCGCTCGTTACTGCCGATAAGGTCGTAGACATAGTGCGTTTCCCGCTGCCGTCGGATTTTCAAACCTTACCGATCTTAAAAACGCCTGGAACGTGCTCAAAATTGCTTGACACTAAACTACCCTGCATGGTACAAGTGTCAATGTCTGTTCAAAGAACGTGTGTTGTGTTTATAAGATGAAAAAAGTTTACTTGTATAGGTTTTTACAATTTTTTGCAGTATTGGTTTTAATACTGTTGTTGCCTTCGTGCCTATTGTCAAACCAATCTTCAATGATTGCAGAAAGACAGTGTATTAACGAGGGTATTTATCCCATCTTTGTCAACAACGATAAAGCAAAATTTTTCATTATCAAAAAGGCTAACGATTATTATCTTGAGGGTAGAATTGTCACCTATAAACTAATACCTCCACGCTACAAAAAGAATTCCTACTTTTACAAAAGAGGGGCAAAAGATCAAGTTGTACAGTATTCTCAAGAGTTGCGTTACTACAAATTAAACCGAAATTCTGCCGTTCGCTTCTTGCAGATATACGGAACATCGGATATACCTCTTCAGTGGCGTGATGAAAATTTATTTAAAGAAGTATTATATAATTATCAGAAATCTGATTATCAGGACTGGATAATGCTCAATAATATAGATGTTAGGTATGATATAAGCTTTTCGTTTGTGGCTCCTTTTTGTGATTCGTACAAAGAACTCAGGGTTGTCCCAATTAAACAGCTAACCTCATCTGTAAAGGATAAGTATTTTATTGCTCCTGTGGTATTTGTTGTAGTTGATATACCTCTTTCGCTGTATGCGAATGTAACCTATCCGTTGATTTCCGGGGCGCAGCTTATTGGAGGAAAGTGGTAAATAATGTTTTAAGTGTATGAATCATTATACAAAACAAAGGGATTTGTATTCGAGGATTGATGTGCATTGATTTTTTTGATAATATTTTATCGATCCGGACATGACTTTTTCCTGCTTCGGGAGTGCAGAAGTCTGCAAGAAGCGCAGCAGGTGACGGCGGAGTGGCTGAATTATTACAACACCCAACGCCCGCATGAAAGCCTGAACTATGAGTCTCCTTCGGGGTACAGCCGTCGTCAAGGCTACCCCCCTGCGGCGAATTTTTCGGGCGTTTCCTACGCTTCGTCCAAGCTCACTCCGCTACGCTCCGTGCCCTCGCTGCGCTCGGGACGCCCGTATTGCCTGCGTTTCAAAATCGCGCCAAAAATGATTTGACATCAGAGGGTATAGAATGATATAAGAGGCTCATGCGTCACATGCACACAAGAGAGGGGGCTTAAATTGACTTATTCTTGTCAAAATGTTATATTTGCGCTTATGAAAAAATAAACTTTTCTATTTCAAATTCGTACTGCTGTGTTTGATTGCATGGTTAGCTTATATATTTACATTTGGGGAAGAGAAAACTATCGATATACCCTCTGAGATTGCAATTGAAAATTATTTAGAACAAATTAAAAGATGCTTATAAAATCAAAATACATTCGAATCTTTTTTGTTTTTTTCTTGATTCTAATAATAAATAATTGCTATTTTGTTTCTTATTCGCACCAGATTATGCCTAATCACAATAATAAAGTTGATTGTGACATTGTTAATACTTTAGGTGTTGACAAGTTATATGATAGCAAATATATTCTTTACATGGTAATCGATGGAGATGAAAAAGTTTTTCTTGTCTTGATTCATTACCCTGAATCTAATAAATTAATTCCGGTTGATGGTTCTGGAGATAGTTACGAGTTTTCTGTACAGAATAATCAATTAGAAATAATTTCTACACATACATTTGGATTTAATAGCACAAAATATGTATTTTTATTAAATTTAAATCAAAACACAGGAATTATGAAGATTAGGAACATTGAATGGAATATCGATTATGAAGAATCAGCTATTCCTCTTACCTACAGTGTAGAAAAATGCGATTAGTATACAACAACCTCATTCAAGAAAGCATTTTTATATTAACTTAACTTGAATGAGGTTATTTTTATACCTGTGAATAGTTTAATAAGTTCAACACAATGTATTCCATATGTATATCTATTGTTTTATAGAAGATAAGGATGTTTTCTTATTCTTTATAATACATATGCTTACATTTTGAGAGTGTTGTGTTTGGGGGCTATACAGGACGCTAGAGTTTTATTACTTTGTATTCACCTTGTGATAGTTTTGGCAAATCATCCTTGATTGCTTTCAGTATTTCAGCGTAATTTGCTGGACTTGTTGCCGCGCCCGTCCGTCTGCGTGTATTCGATACCGCTTTCCGTGTAGCGGCGGATGGCAGATGAGGAGATGCCCGCATGGTCTACGGAGGTGGTGGCAAAGCCGTCCACCGAAACAGTTTGAGCGGTCAGCGCAGAGCCGGGGATGGTGCTGTACTGCGTGCGGGTTGCCCCTGTGCCGTATTCAACCCACGATGTTGAGGTGTTGCCTCGCTCATCGACAGAGACGGTCTTGCTTTCCAAGGTGGCGGATTCGGAGATGAGGGTCTTTTCCATGCTGCCAAGCATGACACCTGCGGCATTGTTGCGGGCGGTGGTGATGACTTGGTACACGCCGTCTGCCTCTTGCACGGCGGACACGGCGCGGGTGAGGATGCGGTTTCGGGTGGCATCCTCCGGCGCGGCGGCATCCAACAACACGGTCTGTCGGCAGACATTCCCCATGGCATCGTAAGCATACAGCACGGGGGCTTGTCCGTCAACGTTTTGTTGCGTAAGTTGACCTAACTCATTGTAAGTATTTCGGCTGTAAATAAAGCCGCCGAAGGTGTTCGGCTGTGCCTGAACGATGGTCTGCCCGAAGCCGTTGGTGATGCTTTGTTCCAAAATGCTTCCGTTGGGTAGTTGGGTGGTAGCGCGTTCGTTGCGTCAAAGCCTTGCACTTGCTATCGAAAAACAGTACAATCGCGGTGGCCTTTATCTTTTCTGTCCGTTATGAGCCGTC
This sequence comes from Akkermansia sp., assembly GCA_045615585.1. Classification (GTDB taxonomy): domain Bacteria; phylum Verrucomicrobiota; class Verrucomicrobiia; order Verrucomicrobiales; family Akkermansiaceae; genus Akkermansia. The sequence goes on along the minus strand of JAZLFB010000306.1, from coordinate 4,193 downwards.
TGATTCCCGATGCTGCCGACTTGCGCCGACCCTATGCTTTTTCTGAAAGCGAAAGGGAGTATCTGCTTCGCAATCCCGATTTGATGCCCCTGTTGCGCCGTGTCGATGAGGCGGATATAGCCCCTTTCTGCGCCGCCTTGAAAGCGCTGCATGACAGCGGGAGCATCACCCGCGATTTTGCCGCGCGAATCATGATTACCTTTCGCCACCGCCGCCGTCTCCGTGCGTTGGCCGCCTACCGCAAAAACTACCCTAAGCGCACCATCCTGTCACTCGGTAACGGCGCGGAAGAGGAATTGTAACGCCGATGGCTCGCTCTGCTGACGTCGGCCATTCAAACCTTGCCGCCCTAAAAAAACGCCCCGAACGCGAAATTCGTTCGGGACGGTGATTCACAGGGCAGACAGGCGGCGATTAACCCGCTTGGCGGTGTTCGGTGTCGTAGGGTGTCATGCCCTGTAGCTCCTGCTTGTACATTTCGATGGCTACCTCCGGGTTGTGCGGGTGGGCGTGCAGGCGGGCCCACAGCTCTTCGCGGGCTTTCAGGGCGGCCTCCAGCGCGGCTTCTTCGCTGCCGTACTGGCGGTCGGAGAAATAGTGGGTGAAGACGCGGCCGTTGCGGCACAGGCACAGTCGCCAACCTTGGAAGGAGGTGAACTCGTAGGTGTATCGGGTGATGTTTTTGTAGGTTTTCATAATTTTTTTGTGTTGGGGGTGAAATGGTATGGGGCTTCTTCTTCTCAGCAGGCCGAGGGCGGTGCCTCGTAGGGGGTGTTGTACGCTAACAGCGCTTCACATGCCCTGCGGTGCAGGTCTTTGGCGGCTCTTGTTGAGAAGACTTTTTTCAAGGGTGCAATGGCGGCAGCGGCGGCACGCTTGCTGCGCTTGCCATACGCCCTTGCGACAGGCAGAATATCCGCAAGGCTTACCTTGTTGCCATGGTGGCTCTTGGGGAGTTCGGGGGCTTTGAAAAAGCCGTTCTCTGCCGAGCAGGCGCGACACGCGGGGCGCGCCGTCCTGCTGTAACCGCCAACATGCCCGGCGGTCAGGGGGTGGTTTACGTGTCTGGTGTTCATGGTGGTATCTCCGGTTGGTTGTTGCGGATGGTTGCAAGCCTGACATTGAAGTCCGAAGCGGCTTACGCATACCTTGTAGCATCATCGGTAAAAGCAAACAAGTATAAAAAGTTGTGATCTCACCGTCAAAATCATAAACGATGATATGCCTGTTTTTGATGGATTGTATGACAACGGCGGCGAAAATCCGCGCCGTTATGCGGAAAATGAAAATGACTACGGAAATTGTAGGGATTTTTCGGCGCGGTTTCTGTTAGGGCGTGGATGGTGAACATTTTGTTCTCATAAGCAGGCTGTGAAAAGTCTGTCACACGGATTTTGTGGCGCATTTTTTTCTTTTCTAGCATGCGGTGATGGTGTATAAAAGGGATATTCCTTACGGTTGCTGCCCTTTTCAGCGGCGGAAAACCGATTTTATCACAAAAAGAAAAGCACAAAAATGAGCACATCTTCCTTCCTGCCTGCGCAGTACGCGCACCCCTACGAGATTGACCCCAAGTACAGCAAGTCCGTGGCCTATTTCTGCATGGAATACGCCATCGACAACGTGTTCAAAATCTACAGCGGCGGTCTGGGCTATCTGGCCGGTTCGCACATGCGTTCTGCGGGGCAGCTGCGCCAGAATCTCGTGGGCGTGGGTATTCTGTGGAGCTACGGCTACTACAACCAAATCCGCGCCGATGACGGCAGCATGGCCGTGCAGTACCGCCGCAAGGAGTACGCTTTCCTTGAGGATCACAACATCAAGTTCCTCATCCGCATCTGCAACAGCCCCGTGTGGGTGAAAGCGCTCTATCTGCGCCCCGAAACCTTCGGCACGGCTCCCATGTTCTTCCTGACCACGGACGTGCCGGAGAATGATGACATTTCCCGCTCCATCACGCAGCGTCTGTACGACCCCAACCCCATGACGCGTATCTCGCAGTACATCGTGCTGGGGCAGGGCGGTGCCCGCTTGTTCGAGGAGCTGGGGGTGGAGCGTGAAATCTACCACATGAACGAGGCCCACGCCATCGGCGCCGCATTCAACATGCTGGCCCGCAACGGCGGCAATGTGGAGGAAGTGCGCAAGCGTTTCGTGTTCACCACCCACACGCCCGAAGAAGCCGGTAACGAGAAGATGGACATCAACCTGATGAACAATTTCTCCTTCTTCGACGGTCTTTCCCTTGACCAAGTGCGCAGCATGCTGAAGCTGGACCCCAACGAGCAGACCTTCAACTACAGCCTTGCCGCCCTGCGCCTGTCGCACATCGCCAACGGTGTGTCCGCGCTGCACGGCGAAGTCTCCCGCCAGATGTGGCAGGGGTACAGCGATATCTGCCCCATCACCCACGTCACCAACGCCCAGAACAAGGAATACTGGCAGGACCCCGAACTGGCCGAAGCCTTTGCCGCGGGCGACCGCAAGGCTTTCATCAACCGCAAGCGAGCGTTGAAGAAAGAGCTGTTCCGCGTGGTGGGTGAGCAGACGGGTCACCTTTTCGACCAGAACACCCTCACCATCGTGTGGGCGCGCCGTTTCGCCGCCTACAAGCGTCCCGGTCTGATTACGGAAAACCCCGTGATGTTCGAGCGCATGTTGCAGCGCACCAACCGCCCCGTGCAGATGATTTGGGCGGGTAAACCCTTCCCGACGGACTTCACTGCGGTGGACATCTTCAACCGCCTGAACCGCCTGAGCGAGAAGTACGCCCGCTGCGCCGTGCTCACGGGTTATGAGCTGGGGCTGAGCCGCCTGCTCAAGAACGGCTCCGACCTGTGGCTGAACAACCCCGTGGTCACGCGCGAGGCTTCCGGTACCTCCGGCATGAGCGCCACTATGAACGGCTCCATCACCATCTCCACCAATGACGGTTGGGTGCGTGAGTTCGAGAAAGACGGCGTGAACTGCTTCATCATCCCCGAAGCCAAGGCCGGTCTTGCCCCCGAAGCGCGCGACCGCTCCGACCGCGACAACTTCTACAACGTGCTGGAGAACAAGGTGCTGCCCCTGTACTACGACAACAAGGACGGCTGGATGGACCTTGTGTTCAACGCCATGACGGACATCACGCCCGCGTTCGATTCCGACCGCATGGCGGATGAGTACTACGTCAAGATGTACAACGCCTAAAGCGCCTGCAAAACGCCTATACCCGCGCGCCGTTTGCCCCCCTGCAGCGGCGCGCGCTTGTTAACGGATAGAACCGTAAACGAACGATGAAGAGAACACACCGCCGCGTTGCCCCGTTGTCGCTTGCCGCCCTGTGCGTGTTGGGTCTGCCTGCCTGTCAAACGCAGCAGCAAATGGCACCCCATGGAGTCGGGGCGGATTTGCCCTTCTTTCTCTGTCAAACGCAGCAGATGCAGCAGCAACTGGCAGAGCACCACAAGGGAAACTTTGATGCCGAGTCGCGCTACGCCGATTATTTGAAGCATCATGGTGAGAAGGCCCGCAAATTGCGCGACGCCGCAGCCGAGGCGGTGCGTATGCGCTTTCATCTCGAATCGCGCTGCTACAAGGTGGATGAATATCTGTGGCTGACCCCGCGAGAAGTCAGACAAGCGAAAGAGATACTGGCAACGCTCGAAGAAACACCGCCGTATGATAAGACCCTGTGGTTGCAGTCGGAATACGATAAAGCATTTGGCCCGCAACCCGCTCCGCCCATCTATTGGGATTTGCTGGAGTTTGTCGCTGCAGACGGTAAGGTGACAAGCTATTATTCGTTAGGGAACGAGGGCGATGCCGACAAGGCAGAGGAATACCGCACCGCCCGCTTCCGCCCCTTCTACATGCTGCCGAAAGGCAAGCCGGAGCAATGGAAAAAAATGCCCTGTTTCCAACGTCTGAAAGAGCGTGAAGAAAAGCTCTTTCACTGATTCTGTCCTTTTTCCGTTCCCCTCCCCGCCGCTGCCACCCCGCTGCGGCGGGGCTTTATTTAATGTTGCAATGTCATGCCTACCTCCTCTCGACAAATGGGGATTTGTAGGGATGTTGCGCGGGCCTCAAGCCCGCGCGTCCGTTGAGCCTTTAGGCGATAAGAATTTTAGCCCAACTCGTGAGAGTTGGGAATATCCACCGTGATTTTATCCCGCACCGAACCCTGCCGAATGGCAGGGTGGTACCAAGGG
>JAZLFB010000305.1:0-8208 GCA_045615585.1 Akkermansia sp. | reverse complement strand
CCGGCAAGCGACGCCCACGAATGACGCTCGCTGCGCGCCCGTTACCCTGTGGGGCTGAATCCCCCCCCCCGCCGAACAAAAAAGCGCACCCGATTGGGTGCGCTTTTTTGAGAGGCGGGAGTGGGATTTGAACCCACGAATGACGGTTTTGCAAACCGTTGCCTTAGGCCACTTGGCTATCCCGCCTTGTGGTGCAAGCATTGCTGGTTGCGGGGCGGAGTATACAGGAGTGTTGGGGACGGGTCAAGAAAAATTTGTGTTTTATGCCGTTTTTTTCGTTTTTTCTGTTTCGCGGGGGCTTACTTCTTGCCAAAAGGGGCGCGATGGGGTAGAATGACGGCAGTAGCAGCGTTTATCCCTTTTTTTCTCCGTTTATGAGCAGCACGAAGACAGCTTTTTTGGGTGCAGGTACGATTTTCGGTAAGCATTGGTTGCGCCACCGCAAGTTCGATTACCTGATTGACCGCGATAATTTCAAGCTGACGTTCGGTAAGAGTTTCCGCACGATGGTGTTTTTGGATCATGCGGTGGCGAACGGTCCCGCAGCGGTGCGAGCCAATGCGGAGGATGATGCCAAGGCGACGGATTACCTGATTCACCGTTTGGGGGATATTAAGCCGGAGCTGACGATTTTTGTGACGACCTGCGATATGCTCCCCGCGGATGCGAATGAACGCACGGCGCCTATCACGCAGAGTGATGACCCCTATGTGCAGAATCGTATTGCGATGTATCAGGCGGTTAATCACCAGTATGGGCGCGTGCTGAATGTTCACCTGCCCGAGATTGCGAGTATGAAGCCGGAGTTCAATCCGCTGCTGCATACGATTCTCAACCCTTCTTCGGTGAAAGGTAAGCTGCCTTTTGCCCCGCAGGAGCTGCACCAGCTGTACCTGCCGCAGCGTATTTGGCTGGATGTGGAGAAATGTGTTCCGCTGGGGATTCCCTCTATCATTCCCGCCATGCCCGCGCTGACAACGGCAGAGATGGTGGAGCTGTTGGCCCCTGAGCTGGTGAAGAAGCTGCGTGCCCCGAAGCCCGATGACCCCGAGGGCTCCCGCCGCACATCGATTCATGCGTTCCAATGGCCCGATTTCGAGGGCGATGTGCTGCAAAGCAAGGATGACCTCAAGACGATGTTGAAATTCTTCTTCCGCCCCGATTTGGCTGTTTAACAACAAAGGCGTATGGCGGCGGATATCAGGGAGACGGGTGGCGAGTTTGTGCGCTTCTTTGTGGTGGGCGTGGGTGCTACGCTGGTCCACATGGGGGTGTATCTGGCAACGAATGCCGCTTTTGCGTTGAGTGAGGAGCAGAAGCTGGCGCTCACCCTTTCTTATGCGTTCGGCTATGCCGTCAGCTTTGTGGCAAACTATTTTGTCACACTGAAATGGACGTTTAAGACGGAGGGAAGCGTTAAAAAAGGGCTTGGGTTTGCGTTCAGCCATGCGGTGAATGCGGGGCTGCACTTGGCTCTGTTCAATTTCTTCCGCTGGGTGGGCGTGGGGGCGCTGTTGGCGGGTATTGTGCAGTTTGTCTGCCCGTGGCTGACGGAGGCTTTGCCGTTCATCGGACGCCCTGAATCGCTGCTGCCGCTGCCCGTGTACTGTATTGTGGTGCCGCTTAATTTTCTGATGGTGCGTTTCTTTGTGAAACGCTGATGGCTCTGCGCTTCTGCCGCCTCTGAAAAAGGAAAACCGAGAAAGGGTCTGAGACCTCTTTCTCGGTTTTGTTGATAAAGACTTGTGACAGCCGTCGCTTACTTCAGCTTGGGCTTCTTGGGGGTGGGGGCAGCCTTCGAAGCGGGCTTGAAATCCTTGGCGGGCAGCCATGTCTGGTTGCGACCGAGGAAAGCAATCTTACCGCGTACAATCAGATTGTTCTTTTCACGCCAGATTTCGCAGCCGTACACCTTGCCGTTCTGGGGGTCAAGCACTTCACCGCCGGAGTAGGTGTCACCGTCTTTCTTGAGGTCCCAGATGATATCGAGACCCTTGATGGCGGGGGAACCCGGCAGCTTGGCCTTGGCGTTGGGTTCATTGGTCAGGATATCCACCACGCGACCGTAGATTTTACCCTGATATTCGTAAATCTGGACAATGCTCTTGGCTTCATGGGTCTCGTCGTCAATCGTCTTCCAGAAACCGACAACCTCACCCGCCGCCCAGGTGGGCAGGGTGGCGGCAGCCATAGCCAAAGCAAGAATCAGCTTTTTCATAGTATGTGATGTATTAGTTAGAGTGTACTCGAAGTAGTACGCCCTCATTCTATATTTTTCTGCCGCCGCGGTCAAGAAAAAACATTTTCTCTAAATAATTTAACGCTGCCGCATTTTAGGCTCGCTTTTAAGGGGCAAACATGGCAGACTAGTCACGAACAGACAGATATCCATCACTATGAGCGATGTTGCACAACCTGCGTATAAGCGTATTCTCTTGAAATTGAGCGGTGAAGCACTGCGTGCCCCCGGCAGTAAAGATAATATTTCCCCTGAAATCGTGGCTCGCATTGCCCGTGAAATTGCCGAAGCTCAGAAACAGGCCGATCTCCAGATTGCCATTGTGGTGGGCGGCGGCAACATTTGGCGCGGTGCCAAGGCCAGTGTGCGCGGTATGGACCGCCCCACGGCTGACTATGTGGGTATGCTCGCCACGGTGATGAATGCTCTTTCCATTTGCTCTGCCGTGCAGGAAGCCGGTGTCCCCGCCCATGTGCAGAGTGCCATTGAGATGAAGAACGTGGCCGAACCCTACGTTCGCAATATCGCCCGCGAGCATCTTCGCAAGGGTGACGTGGTGGTCTTTGCCGCCGGTACGGGCAACCCCTTCTTCAGCACCGATACCGCCGCCGCCCTGCGCGCCTGCGAAATCAATGCCGAAGTGGTGATGAAGGCTACCTCCGTGGACGGTGTGTACACCGCCGACCCCAAGAAAGACCCCACCGCCACGCGCTTTGATGCCATTTCCTACGAGGAGTGCATCTCCCGCAATCTCAAGGTGATGGACCAGACCGCCTTCACCCTGTGCAAGGACAACAAGAAGCCCATCATGGTGTTTGATATGCACCAACCGGGCAACATCACCCGCGCGCTGCTGGGTGAGCAAATCGGCACTGTCATCAGCTGAGAGCTGCCGAAGAAAAGGACTTTTATCATCTAACACAAACCAACCTAACGAACAATGGACGAAGAAACACTCTTGGAAGAAGTGGAGATGGCCATGGAAGAGGCTCTCGAGCACATGCAGACCGATTTCGGCGGCGTGCGCACGGGTAAGGCTTCTCCCTCTCTGGTGGACAACATGGACATTTACGTGGCCTCTTACGGCACCAGCATGAAGCTGAAGAGCATTGCCGTGGTTTCCACGCCCGATGCCCGCTCCATCCTGATTCAGCCGTTTGACCCGAGCACCCTTAACGACATTAAGAAGGCCATTGCCGAAAGCCGCCTTAATATCACCCCCATCATCGATGCCCGCTCCGTGCGTCTGCCCATTCCCGAGCTTTCCGGCGAGCGCCGTAAGGAACTGGTGAAGTATGTGAAGAGCATTGCCGAGGAAACCAAGGTGCGCGTGCGTGCCGGTCGTAAGCAGGGCATGGACGGCATCAAGAAGATGAAAGCCGACAACGTGATTACCGAGGACGATGTGCGCCGCCTTGAGGACAAGGTGCAGAAGCTCACCGACAAGTACGTCAAGACCATTGACGAGCAGGTGGTTTCCAAGGAAAAGGAAATCATGACCGTGTAATTTTAACCCCCAATTCCACACATTTTATGAGCAACACGACTAACGTACTGGCTTCCGGTATCGAAATTATCGGTTCCATCCGCTTTCAGAACGATATGCACATCGACGGCAAAATCGATGGTGAAATCCTTTCTGAATCCGGCAAGGTGACTATCGGCGAAATGGCTGATATCAAAGGCAATATCCATGCCGGCGAGGTGCACGTTTACGGCCATGTGAACGGCAACATCAAGAGCGGTCGCTGCCACCTGAACGACCACGCCGTTATCACGGGTGATATCACCACGGGTGTGCTTTCCATGAACGAGGGCGCCCGCCTTTCCGGTCGTGCCGAAATCGGTTAAACCGCGAAGAAACAGCAATTTATACCCCGGCACAGCTTTCTGCGGAGAGCTGTGCCGCTTTTTTTTGAGCAATCGGGGCAGGGGTGTTCAGCGTTTCTTCGCGTCTGCCGCAGCTTTGGCTTTCCAATCGTGCAGGGCTTTTTGGTGGGCGGGGGTAAACTCTTCGCTGCTGAACAGACCGATACCCTGTGCCCCCATGCGGCGGAGACGGATGAGCTTAGCCGTGAGCTGATCGGGCGGCAAGTCGGGCAGATGCAGCCCCGGTGCCAGCGGCATCCGCCCCTGTGTCTGTTCATCCGCAGCGGCGTAACAGGCGGTAATCCATTCAGGACCCTCGCGGTAAAACGCGTGGTAATTCATGGGTAGTGCCATGTCCAGCGGGAAACGGCTCCAATCCTGCCGCACGAGTTCGGCGGCAATTTCGGGCGTGGGAAACACGGCGCACAGGGCGCGTTTCCCTTGGCTGCGGATGGTGCCGCAAAGCTCGGCGGCAACATCGGCCACGCTTTGCAGACGGAATTCACGCCAGTCGGCATCCTGCGGGGCATCGGCGGCAATTTCGCGCCCATAGCGTTGGCGGAACAGGCGGCGGCAACGGTTGCAGTAGCAAAAGTCGTAGGGCGGCAATTCTGTGTGCATCTCCAGCCCGTAGTTTTCCCACAGTCCTCGCGGCAGAATCACATCGGGCAGTCGCATGTAATCCAACTGCACGGCGGAAACACCCTCAACGGAGGCGAGCTTGGCGGCCTCCGCCCGCAGGAATGCCCGCACCTGCGGGTGGTTGGGACAGAGAAAGCGGTAGTAAGGCACGTAGGGGCAATCCTCCGCGCGGGCGCATGATTTGCCCTCTCGGCTCACGGCGTACCAATCGGGGTGCCGCTCCTGCTCCCCCGCTTGGGGTCGGTTGAGCGCCCAGAACCACGCGGCTACCTCCAGCCCCGCTTCACGCGCCAAGGGGGTGAGGGTGCGGATGTGCTCGTAACTGCCGTCGATGATAACCGTATCTACCCCGGCCGCTTGGTAATCGGCAAAGCGTTGTTGCCAGAGCGCGGGGGTAGCCGTGTCGTCCCCGCCGTGAACCCACAGATAGATGTTCGGCAGGGGGTAGCCCTTTGGGGTGGCGCGGAACTGCCCCTGTGAATCCAGCACCAGCTGCCGCCCGCTGCGGGGGCAGAAGCCGCGCAGCACAAAGAACTCTTTATCAAGGCAACATTCCGCCCCCTTCGGTTTCTCCATGCCTGCGGCGGCGTGTTCGTTATCGGTAACGGCAAAGCGGCTGTGGCGGTGGTAATACTCCTTTTGGCTGTCGTAATAGCGGTACAGAGCAAGGCGCAGGGCGGCTTCGGGGTCGGTGGGAGCGGGTTCCCATGTGCCCGCGGGGTGGGGACTGAACACCACACGCCCCCAATGTTCGGGCAGATGGATGTTGATTTTGCCTGTGGGCGCCCATACCTGATTGCTTTCGGGCAGCGTGCGCCCTGCGGCATTCGTCTTTTTGCGGTAGCCGCAGGGGGTATCGGCGGGCTCTGTCTGCCAATTGACACAGGAGAAATTGAAGCGCATGCTGCGGTAGGGCGTGGGCGGGGCATCCTGCCGCGGGTGAATGCCGTTGCCGATGATGCTGCGCCACGGTATCGCCAGCTCCACGCTCCAGCCCTCATCGGTATCATCCGCCTTGTTCAGGGTGCCGCGCAGCTGCACGGCGTGTTGCAATCCCTTGATATCCCAGTCGTGCAGCACCACGGACGGCGCGTGGCGGTAGGTGCGGGCAATGAATAAATCCCACACGGTGTTGAGCTGGTTGATTTCCAGCTCCATGTAGTTGTTGCCTTCCTCGTTCGGGTCGATAAAGACCTCGAAATCAGGGTCACGGAATATGCAGCTGTCGTGTTCCGTGAGGGTGCCCCACAGGTTCTTTTCGGGGATGTCGGCCAGCACGTACAGGTTTTCATCGTCCCACAGCATGCGGATTTCTGTTTCATTGCCCGTGTACGCCCCCTCGATGTCGCGCAGGTGGGACAGTTTGCGGGCGCGCTGCCATACCGCTTCATCGCCCCTGCCGTCAATGACGGGCGGCTCCTCCGTCCGTTGGCAGACGTAGGTGGGCGGCAATTCTGCCGCCGCGGCTGATAACAGTAACAAAGCAGGGATGAATGATGGAAATGACACGCCGAAAAACCCTAACACATTCGGCTTTGAGTTACAATCTAAAATATCGGAGATTTTGCCGCCACTGCCCCATTTTAGACTTGAATTCTCCGGTGCTGTTTGTATAATCTCCGTGCGAGAATGAGAAAGTTTTTCCCGATAGTGTTGCCGCTGATTTGCGCGGGGGCGTTGGCTCCTGCTCAGGCGGCTGCTGTGTCGGGAATGCCCGCCGCTGCGGCAGAAACGGTCACAGCCGAAGAAGTGGGGCAGGAGTTTCTGCAAACAACGTCCGACCTGTGGTTCCTGCTGTCGGGAATTCGTGATAAGGATGATGCCGACCGCGCCGCAGACCGCTTCTCCGAGTTAGTCCGCAAGGTCTGCGACATGGATGAACGCCTGAGCGAGATGAGTATGTCCGCCCCACTGCCCTTGGAGGATGCGTCTGATGACGAGGCCTGCGCCGGTCGCTTGGATGATGTGCAGGTTCGTATTCTCGATTCTTTTGACGATTTAAACAACGAGTTCACCAGCCTGTGCCGTGTGAAGTGCTATGGCTCCCGCAAGCTCACCCTTGCTTTTCAGGAGGCCGTGGCCACGGGCATGTTTGCCGAAGACGGCATGGTAATGCTGCATGAAATGGAGTTGCCCATGAGTGAGGAACAGGCGCAGCAGGAGCTGGTGCGCCTGAAACGCTTGGTGGAGCCTGACCGCGCCGTGCTGGAAGTGTTGGAAAAGGTGAAGGATGCAGGTTCTGCCGATAAGGCTGTGGATGAATTGTCGCGCATTTCTCAGCGCCTGAGCACCCTGATGCCCGACATGGATATGAACACTCACGCCATGCCCGCCTCTGCCGCTACTTCGGTGAAAGAGGCTTTTGCCCCGCTGGAACCGCTGCTGTGGGGTATCCGCAATGAGCTGGTACGCATTGCAGGGCTGCCGGGCTACGAGGCAGAGCCCTACGACAATTTCTCTGCTGCGTTGGAGACGGTGTTCGACAGCCTCGGCAAGACGCATAGCGAGTATTTTGACACCGTGTTCGATGCCTATTTCCGCGACGACTTGGACGAAGCCGCCCACGATAAAGCCACTACTTCCAAATAATTTTTCTCTTTTCTCATAATCCTATCGCTTATGCCTGTTTCCGATTATCTGGTCACCATCGGTCTTGAAGTTCATTGCCAAATCAAGACGGAAACCAAAATGTTCTGCTCCTGCAAGGCCGGGTTCGGCTATGAGCCCAACACCAATGTTTGCCCCACCTGTCTGGGTATGCCCGGTGCGCTGCCGGTGCTCAACGAGTACGCCATTGAACGCACGGTGCTCACGGGCATGATGCTGGGGTGCAGCACGCCCCCCGTCTCTAAGTGGGACCGCAAGAATTACTTTTACGCCGACATGCCCAAGAACTACCAGACCAGCCAGCTCGACCTGCCGCTCTGCATCGGCGGCGAGGTGCCGCTGTACAGCTGGGCATGGCCGGCGGATGCCAAAGCCCCCGCCGCAGACGGCGCGGTGGTGCGTAAAGTGAAGCTCGACCACATCCATTTGGAGGAGGACGCCGCCAAGCTCACCCACTTCGGCAACTACTCTCTGGTGGATTACAACCGAGGCGGCACCCCGCTCATGGAGATTGTCTCTGCTCCCGACCTCACCAGCCCGGAGGAAACCTACGCCTACCTCAAGAGTCTGCAACAGATTCTCGTGTGCGGCGGTATCTCCGATGCTGATATGGAGAAGGGGCAGATGCGCTGCGACGTGAATGTGTCTCTGCGCCCCAAGGGTCAGAAAGAGCTGGGCGCGAAGATTGAGATGAAGAACATCAACTCCATGTCCGCCGCCCGCCGCGCGCTGATTTACGAAATCCACCGCCAGGCAGAGGAGCTGGACATGGGCATTGCCCAGGTGCAGTCCACCCGCCGTTGGGATGACGAGCTGGGCGAAAGCATTGTGATGCGTACCAAGGAGAACGC
>JAZLFB010000304.1:0-3071 GCA_045615585.1 Akkermansia sp. | reverse complement strand
CCCCGCAGGAACGCCGCGTCATTGCCCCCGCCGCCGGTCAGGAGCACCTCATTATGCCCGGTCAGCGCAACCGCCGCCGCTAAAACCATGCCCAAGCAACGTCTCGATGTTCTGGTCGTGTCGCAGGGGCTGTGTGAGTCTCGCGAGCAAGCCCAGCGCCTCATTCTGGCGGGCGAAGTCTCGGTGAAGGGTCAGGTAATTTCCAAGCCCGGCACCAAGGTGGATGACAGTTTCCCGATTACCGTCCGCAACAAGCCCAAGTATGTGAGCCGCGGCGGCTTGAAGCTGGAGGGCGCCCTCAAAGCGTTCCCTGTACCTGCCGAGGGCAAGGTGTGTCTGGACATCGGTTCCTCTACAGGCGGTTTCACCGACTGCCTGTTGCAGAACGGTGCCCTGCGTGTGCACGCGGTGGATGTCGGCACCAACCAGCTGGTGTGGAAGCTCCGCAACGACCCGCGCGTCATCGTAAAAGAGCAGTTTAACGCCCGCTACATGACCCCCGATGACTTGGGCGAAAAGGTACAGCTCATTGTGAGCGACGTCTCGTTCATCTCCCTCACCAAGATTCTGCCCGCCGCCTACGGCTGTTTAGAGGAGGGCGGCGACCTGCTCGTGCTCATTAAGCCGCAGTTCGAGCTACAACCCGAGGACATCGGCGCGGGCGGCATTGTGCGCGACCCCGCCCTGCACCAACGCGCGGTAGACAAAATCCATGATTTCGTGGTGAACGAGCTGCACCGCGAATGGATGGGCGTAGCCGACAGCCCCATCAAGGGCATGGAAGGCAACAAGGAATTTCTGGCGTGGCTGCGCTGATGCAGCCACAGCCAACCCGCGCACTTGACACACTTGCCCCTTGACGCATGCCCGCGTGTGCGTACAATAGGGGCAACAACGTATTTTTCACCCATGAGTAACACCCATTCGTTCCAAACAGAAGTCCGACAGTTGTTGGACATTGTGATTCATGCCTTCTACAGCGACCGCGAGGTTTTTGTGCGCGAGCTTGTCTCCAACGCCTCCGATGCCTTGGAAAAACTGCGTCTCAAGCAGCTGACGCAAACCGACATCTTCCAGCCCGAACGTGACCTGCGTATCACCATCACCACCGATGAAGAGGCCAAGACGCTGACGATTGCCGATGCGGGTATCGGCATGACGCAGGAGGAAGTGGTCGAGTACCTTGGCACCATTGCCCACAGCGGCACCAAGAAGTTCTTGGAGGCCATGAAGGAGAGCAACGGCGGCACGCAGGATCTCATCGGCCAGTTCGGCGTGGGCTTCTACAGCGTGTTCATGGCCGCCGACAAGGTGGAGGTCACCACCCGCAGCTGGCAGCCCGATGCCGCCCCCGTACACTGGGTGAGCGATGGTCAGGAGGGTTACGAACTGACGGAAGCCGCCGCCGACACCCCGCGCGGCACGAGCATCCTCATCCACCTGAAAGATGACGCCGCCAACTTCTCCAAGCCCGACCATGTGCGCTACATTCTGGGCAAGTACAGCAATTTCGTGGGCTTCCCCATCGACATCAACGGCGAGCATCTGAACACCGTGCAGGCCATCTGGATGAAGAACAAGAAGGACGTGACGGCAGAGGAGTACGAGGGCTTTTATCAGTTCATCTCCCACACGGAGAGCAAGCCCCTCACCTACATGCATTTCAGTGCCGATGCCCCCATTGTGCTGAACAGCGTGCTGTTCGTGCCGGAGGAAAACCCCGAAGCCATGGGCTTCGGTCGCACAGAGCCTGATGTCTCCCTGTACTGCCACAAGGTGCTGATTGACAGCAAGCCCGAAAAGCTGCTGCCCGAATGGCTGCGTTTCCTGACAGGCGTAGTGGACAGCGAAGACCTGCCGCTCAATATCTCGCGCGAGATGTTGCAGGATAACTCGCTGCTGCACAAGATTTCGGGCATCATCACCAAGCGTTTCATCAAGCACTTGGAGGGCGTTGCCAAGAACGATGCCGACACCTACGAAAAGTTCTGGCGCCAGTTCGGTCGCTACATGAAAGAGGGCATCGTGACCAGCTGGGAGCACAAGGATTCCCTTGCCAAGCTGCTGCGTTTTGAATCCACCTTCACCGAGGCGGGCAAGCTGACAAGCTTCGAGGACTACGTCTCCCGCATGAAGGAGAACCAGAAGGACATCTATGTGCTGTACGGTGCCACGCGCAGCCAGTTGGAGCATTCCCCCTATCTGGATGCCCTGAAAGCCCGCGGGTTCGAGGTCTGCTTCTTCACCGAGGGCGGCGACCCCTTTGTGGTGGATAGCCTGATGCGTTTCAGCGACAAGGATATCAAAGCCATTGACCGCGCCAACCTTGACCTGCCCCCCGTGGAGGACGCCGCACCCGACAGCCCCGTGCTGGAGGAAGCCGAAGCCAAGGGTCTGACGGAATGGGTAAGCGGGCTCTTCAAAGACCGTTTCAGCAAGGTGACAACGGGCGACCGCGTGACCAGCGCCCCCGCCATTGCCTTGCAGGGGGAACACGACCTGTCGCCCGATGTGAAAGCCTACCTGAAAGCGATGGGTCAGGAAGTACCCGAAACGCACCCCGAAATCACCTTCAACCCGCGCAACCCCATTGTGCTGAAACTGGCCGAGCTGCGCGAAAAGGACGGCGAACTGGCCAAGCTGCTGGCAGAGCAGATTATCAACACCGCCCTGCTCCGCGCGGGCATGCTGGACGACCCTGCCGTGCTGGCGGACAACTCTCAGCAGTTGCTTGAAAAGCTGCTTAACAAGTAAGCACCCGCAGATTTCCAAAAGAACACGGGGTATGGCTCTCTGAGACATACTCCGTGTTCTTTGTCTTCCCCTATTGATGCTTGAGAAATGGGGATTTGTCGATATCTTGCGCGGCATAGCCGCGCGGCTTTGTAGGCTAACTTTTGACGGTACGTCAAAAGTTGATGTGTGTGCTTCGCGCCGATAGGCGCGCACTATGGTAGCCATTCCGATGGCGTACGAAACAGGAGCCCCACCCGGAAGGGTGGGGATTGTGGCGGGTTGCATTACGCCCCCGACAACCCCGCCGATGGCGGGGTGATTACAGGGCGTCCGTT
>JAZLFB010000303.1:0-6905 GCA_045615585.1 Akkermansia sp. | reverse complement strand
GGATAGAGCATGGATGGGACGCAGTTGGTACATGCATGTCCCTTTCATGTATGGTCCGGCGCTGATTTGCTGGTGCTCGCCTACCCCGCGGATGATGAGCAGAAAGCCAGTGCCCATGCGGGTTCGCGGCCCTTCGCCGCGCCCCGCTCTCGCGTGCGCGCGCGAGCGCGCGCGAAAAAAGAGAAGAGAAATAGTAAGAGAATAGAAGAGAAATAGAAACCATCAAATATTCTCCTTCACACCAAGCCAAAATCTTTTGTCGCACTCCACCCGCCGCGTGAGCTTCTTGCTGCCAACATGCCGCCGTACAATTCAACGGGCATTCCTTTTTCCTTGCAAGCCCATGTCCATCTGCTAGAATCTTACAAATATGGCAAAGAGCGAAAAAACACCATCAACGACGAAGGCAAACTTCACTAGGCTTTTGGTTTGGATTGCACTCTTCCTTCTCGGCCTTTGGATATGCTGGCCAGCGATAGTATCGTGGTGGTCAACGCCCAACAATGACGAAACAGCAATAGTGACGTACTCCGATATCGGAAGTTTCGGGGACCTTTTTGGCTGTTACAACGCGCTTGTATCAATGTTGGCCTTCATCGGGTTCCTTGTCGCCTTGCAGCTCCAAAGGAGAGAGCTCAAACTACAACGTGACGAGATGGAGCGGAACAGAGAAGTTAGCGAAATGCAAGCTAAGGCGTATGAGGATCAAAATAAATTAATAACTATTCAACTTGAACATGCAAGGGCGCAAAGTACCCATCAAACATTTTGGAACATATATAGTATTTTGGAAAGAAATTATTCCGAATTTGAGATCAAACGGAAAGGATATGATTTCTTGAGGAGTCTTGTTATATTGAAAAAACTGTACATTAAGCAGCGTATCGGGATCAACACTGTCTATTTTAGATCAAACGAAGAATATAGGAAATTCATCGATTCATATTACGACTTAAAGTCGTTGTTTATTAAGACTATATGCTTAATAGAAATTCATGCACTTGGCCCGACTATGAACGTATTAAATACTGATGGAAAAAGAAAGAGCAAGAACGTCAAAGTAGAATACATGAAAAAAATCATCTCATCATTAGGTGCGAAAGACACAAAACGTGCAATGGGTTATTTTATTTGTCTGTTTGAACACAGCGAATACGCATCAAGCAAAAGTTTAGAATTATTTTACAAATACACAAACGTTCCTCGAGAGAAAGATATGCTAAACAATATAGAAAAAATGTTTCAAGCGGACATTCGAAATTACAATTCTCAACAAGCCGAAGAAGATCGTTTAAGTGTTGACGAACTAATCAAATCATTCACTCAAATTATCAAAGATGGTAAGACCGCCAGCATTCTGAAATGAACGCAAAACTAATACACAAACCTACAGGACGCGAAATTCCGTGCGAAACACGAAACTTTGACTATTCAGATTGCTCCATAGAATTGAGCTATCCAGACAGTGGCTATGCTCTGATTCCATACGTGCACGATGGCAAACTAAGCTTCAATGACAGAGATGCATTTTTTCAGGAATGCTCTTTGCTCTTTCGGTATGGCGAACATGATTACAAGGCTGATATCAATAGTTATTTCACCCTGTTTCTTGGAGAATTCAGCAAGGCTATTATAAGCAATGTTTCCATATGTGATATTGGAAACACACTCGTTGACGCGTTGTTTTATATACACCATTTGTCCTTGAATGTCGACTTTTATGTCGAACAAGAAGCAACCTCAAATCTGCATTTTCTATATAACGGACAAAAATGGAATCTTTCATATGCTATTACAGATATGAAATTTGGAGAATTGCTAGACGAAGGACGGAGCGCAGAGAGGAGCACCGAGAGAACAAGCGCCTGCCTTCACGCCAATCATATACATCCCGCCGAAACAAAAGACATAATAGCAAATGCCAGCGAAATTTGTTGGATGCTGTCACTATGGCGCGGGAAGTATGTATCATGGCGAGAAATGCACTATAAAACAGAAGCCAACAACAAGTGGCATTTGGCAAAAATTACAGATCATGTCCAAAGTAGCCCTAAAACGCTCACAAGACTTGCGGTCTGCTGTTTGCCTGCGCATTTTATCGAAATTATCTCGCCAAGGTTCTCAGAATATAGTGGTTCATGGTGTTATACTATCTACTGGCTAACAAGGGCATTAGAGTATAGCGATATGGGCAGCATATACATGGTTCTGAGCATGATCTACGAAAGGATGATTTCAGCAATATACTGTGGCCACGAAGAGAAGCAAAGCACAAAAAACTTGTACTTTAAACAACGAGCTCAGTTTTGCAGAGACCTGGCAGAGGGTGATTATTCCGATGAACAAATTGGAGAAATAATCCACATGCGTAATGCAGTCATGCATGGAGGCGATAACTCAACTAAGCTCTTCCATTGTTTTAATGAACGCCACGCCGACATTGCTAAAATCGTAATTGCAACTATTCTGGCGGCACTCGGATACTATGGAGAGTTCTCTTTTCAGCAAAAGGTATATCGTGTCGCCAATATCTACAAGAAACCACAGGCACTTGCTGCTAGCAAGCTCAACTTCGATTTCAAAGGCTAACACATTCTGTGAGGAACGCTCAATAGTCACTCCATCCCCCGGAGAATGGGAAGGAAATTGTCGTAAGTGAGTGCGTGGGGGATATCTGATTGCTTGGTTTCAAATACCATGAAATAGAAGAACTGATCACCTGCCTTGTCAGCCCATCTATTGCCCAACTCTGCCTTTTGACGGCTTTCAACACCATCCAGATGATCGCCCTTGGTTTCCACAAGGATTATTTTTCCGCTATTCGTGCAAAGTATAAAATCTGGGTAATGGTTGATGTATCCATTCAAGCAGAATCCTAATCTTGAAATGTTGCGGTGCCACCATTTGATGTTGTTCATGGATGACAATTCCAGCATAAACCTCTGCTCTAGAGGATTGCCTGTTTGCTCTGCTTTATAGAGGCTATGCGGATATGCCGTTGTGGCATTGATTGGGTTGATTGTCTTTGGAAGAGTGTAACTGGGCTTGCAGACAATATTTCCTTGTGCAATAAGCCTTTCAAATTCTTCTTTGGAGAATTCTTGCATCATTTGCTCAATATGCTTATCTATCCTTTCTGTAAAGACATGGGGCATGCGCTGCAAAGCATCAATCTGCTCCGCATTCATGTCTTCAACAACGCGTTCAACAAATCGATGGATATCTGAATCCTCTAAAACATTCCTTTTGCTTACACTTGCACAAATGACAGATTTGCATAATTCGATGCGTTTCTCAGGCGAACGTTTTTGCAATTGCTCTTTCAAATACAATTGATCAGCATGCTGCATTCGGTAAACCTTAGGCTCCCCCTCATCTGTCTCGCTTCTTACGTCCACCTCGACCATTTCAGAATCTGCACCATCCCAGTTCATGGCAGTGGAACGGCTGCGCAAACTGAACCCTTCCAGCAAAGCTTCCTTCTCCAAAAGAATATCCTCTCCCTCAGGATGGAAAAGACTACTTTGGGGCGACTTTTTGAAGAATTGCGGAATGCGGATACTTCGCGCTTCTTCTTCAAATTGCGGGTACATGGAATAACCTATTGTCATATCTTGCAAGTCGGTTGGTATGTGATTTTCGTCCTCGTCCTGTTTATCAACCTGGTCCTGGTACTCGGCTCCCACTTCGGCGGCCTTCTTCATCAATTCTGCAGCGGATTCCTTGCCTTCATCGCTTTTGTGGATTTCATCAGGATTGATGTTCATGAATTCGCCCATGCCATTTCCCTCATCTTCACTCTCGTTGCTCGGGCTGGCATTTTCATCGTCAGTTGGCGGCAGAGGTAATGGTATTTGCTCTGGCTCTGAGTCGTCCTCACCGCCCACCAAAATACCCCTTTCGTCCTCGGCGCGGAATTCTTTGCCGCTGAAACCTGCATTATTCAAGCCTTTCACTATTCCTTGCAGGGTCTTCTGGAACTCGTTCGAGCAGGTCAACACGTAACTGTAATTTAGCTGGGGTATGCTAAACCTGCGACAGTATGGCTGGCGGAGGATACGCCCTACAATCTGCTCCACATCCACCGCGCTGCTCTTGTTGGCAATCGATGCCAGAACGTATGCGAATGGACAATCCCACCCTTCCTTGAGCGCGTTGACGGTGATGATATATCGAATGGGACAGCGTGGGCACAGGAGGTTCACGTTTTGAATCTCATTTACATTTGCCGTTTTTACGGCAATCTGTTCCCTAGGGATTCCCAACTGAATGAGTTTCTCGCGGAGATTCTCGTACGTTTCCGCGACATCGCGTCCGCGATTCGGCTGTGCTTGTAGTAGGGCTATCGGTCGAATGTACTCCTCTGCTTGCCCGGCCAATTCTTCAAGCATCGTGCGGACGTCAATCACAGAATTGATTACCTCGGTAACGCTGTTGCGGTTGTAGACAATCACGGGCAGCTTAACCATGTTCTCACGCTTCAACTGCAGCGCATCCACATAGGATATAATATTGCTTTCTTCTGTGGGAGTGGCAGTCAAATCAAGCACAAAACACGGATTGAAGCTCTCCAGCATCTCTTTGCTCAACATGCTTCTGGCGTGGTGGCTCTCATCGACAATCACAAGAGGATTGAGCTGGTTGATGATTTGGAGTAAAGCCGTTTCATCTGCTCCCGGGACAGGATTCCCGGGTGTTCCCAGAGCCTTTGCCATAGGTGCCAGCGCGCTGTTCTCCTGACGTGATTTCAGCGCTTCCTTTCGTCCGCGGAACGAGTCGTAGGAAAGCACCATCACCGACAGCTGCTCGGAAACCGAGGTGATGTTGAAATTCTGCCCGGATAGTAATTGTTCCTTGGTGTAGACTTCGACTCTACTGCTGAAGTCCACGTCCAACCTTTGCCGATAAGGATGCTCCGGCGTACGCAACGCCCGCAGGGTTTGCTCCAAGATAGCGTCACTCGGCACAAGCCACACCACGGCCTTGATTTTGTTGATTGGCAAGTGCTCAAAAATGGGCTTGATGGAGCAGCAGGCTTGGAATGTCTTGCCACCGCCCGTGGGTATCTTGAAGCATACATCCGGCACATTGGGAACAATATCGCGATAAACAGGCACCGCTCCTATGCCCACGCGGAAGCCCTTATCCTCCCAGTGGCGATTATAGGCGCGAATATAATTCCGCTCTTCAGAGAGATGAGCAAGGTAATTTTTCAAATCACTCAGCACACCCTGCTGGTATTTTTTCAGCTCCATGGTATTCTCCTCTGTTAAAGTTTTGTAATGTCGCGCGGAATCTTTTTGAAGACTATGCCGTACTTTGCCAATGTGCTTTCGGCCAGTGTGCAACGGTCCGCATAAATGACCGTGCTCTCCTCTCGATTCGGTATGGTCGCCAAGAATGCATGGTTCAACGTGGTTACGTTTCCCTTTTCGTAGTAAAAGTAGTATGCCGTGGCGTTGTGCGTGCCGAGGTAGTGCGGGTTGCCGTTCCTCTCTGCGGGCATGTCTGTCCGCGTTTCCATGTACCAGATATAGGCGCGTATCTGTTCCTCTTCCACGGCTTCGTTCAGGTCGCCTTCCTCAGTCAACAGCGGTTCACCTAACTCGTAGTAACAGAAACTTCCCCCGGTGCCTTCTACGGATTTGCCATCGGCAGTGTAACCGATTATCACGCGTTTCACTCTTTCGGCTGTGATAGTGTCAGCATAGTCACCTAGTTCGATGAGGATGAATTTCCGTTCGCCGCCGTCCGCCTTGTTCTTTTTCAACACGGCATGTGCCGTAGTTGCAGATCCAGCAAAAGAATCGAGTATAAGCGTTCGTTCATTCCCTGCGACTTGCAACAAATACTCGACCAAACGTGAGGGTTTAGGTGTGTCAAAGGGTGAGGCCCCCGCAAAAATAGCTTTCAACTCTTTTTGGGCTTCATCTGTATGCCCAGTGTCCGAATAAAGCCACAGATTGGTTGGCAACTTGCCGCCCACGTTTTTTAAATACGTTTTTCTCGCAATGCCTCCCTTGCCGCTCCTAGTAAAAAAGAATTTTGGCCACGGTCCGCGTACCAATACTTCTTTTGCATGTCTTTGCGCATCCTCTAGCGGTTCGGCAAGCACGATTCCAGGTACGCCCGCTCTTACGTCTTGTACGGGAATTCCGCAAACCGCCGCACGTTTCACAGCATCATCCAGGTCCATCAATTTGTACTTCGCCCACCCATTCATGATTTCCAACATAGTGTCTTGCTGATACCTCCAACATGCTTTCATGCTCGGATAAAGAAATTTACCAGTGAAAGGATGTTGGATGGCGTACACCATGCCCTGGTGTGTTGCAGCTCCTGGTGCACAAGGATTATCCGTGCGCCACAATGCAACATCGTTGTCTGGATTCTTATACTTCGAATTCATTTCATCAGTACGGGGAAGCTTGTTCGGCTGCCAGCCCGGACTCTTGCTGTACGCAAGAATGTGCTCTACCTCATTCACAATCCCCTTGGAATCGTTGCGTGTGGAATAGGTCCTTTGCCACGATATGTTGGTAACAAAACAGTTAGTGCCAAAAATCTCATCACAGACTAGCTTAAGCGTGGCACATTCTGTATCGTCGATACTGATGAAAATAACGCCGCTCTCATCCAGCAGCTTGTATAGCAGTTTCAAACGCGGGTACATCATGCAGAGCCACTTGTCATGCCTGCTCAAGTCCTCACCTTCCTTTCCTACCACTGCCCCTAACCATTTTTTGATTTTTGGATCGTTGACATTATGGGGACTTCTATTTAGTCCCCTTTTTCCGGGAAGCTGTCCGACATGGGAAGCCTACACTGTGGACTGGGTGTCATATTTTGTCCCGTACTTCTGAAAATGGCAAAAACAAGCCATTTTCGCCCCCGTTCGGCGACAT
>JAZLFB010000302.1:0-1845 GCA_045615585.1 Akkermansia sp. | reverse complement strand
GAGCACCGAGCCGTCCCAGACGGAAATTTCCCTGCGGGGCAGATTGATTTCCACCTGTTGGCGCATGGGCACATAGACCAATTTTTGGCCCACATGAATAGCGGAGGGGTCAACCAAGCCGTTGAGCAGCATCATGAGTTCGTACGGGCAGCGCAGCGAAGAAGCCACCTTGGCCAGGTGATCCCCGCGGCGCACGGTGTACACAGCTGCAGCGGGATGCCTGCGGGAAAGGTAGAGCGGCACATTTGCAGCCCCCGCGATTTGCCGGGCTTCCCGCCCAGCAATACCCTCCTTTGCCATGAGGGGTTGCAACAGCTGCACAGCCTCCTGCGCCTTGTGTTCCTTGAGCAGGCGGCGCGCCTGCTCAAGCTCTGCCGGGCGGCGCGGCCACAGGGAATAGCGCTCTGCGCCGCATACCGTGCACAGTGAACTAAATAAGACCGCGGCGGCGAAAATCGAAAGAGTTGATTTCATGGGATTTTTCTATCATTTCCAACATAAAGCGCAACAGGGAAACCTCCCACGCGTCATCCACGCCCCTGATGACGGCGCGGTAGCTGTCCCCGGATTCCAAGGCTTCCCGCACCACGCGGTCGGACACCGTGCGCAGGTCTTCGTGCACCATTTCCGAGGTCACTTCCGAACGGCTGAACATGAAACCGTACTTGAAAAGCGCCAGGGAACGGCCGGCGTTTTCACGCAACCAGTCAAAGAAACGCGCGGCGTCCGGGGTAAACCCCTCCATCTCGGCAGCAGCCATGTCTGCCGGGCGCACAATGCGCGGCCGGCGCGCCTCCACCCATCCGGCACGCACGCGCGTGACTCCCACCTCATCCATGGGCTCGGATACCAAGCGGTAGTTGAAGCGGGTTTCTCCGAAGGTGTCTATGCGGCGGTCAGGCACATACAACACCTGGGTGTTGCTCATGGCGTATGACATGTCCATACCGTTCATGGGGATTCTGCCTGCTCAGAAAAAGAGCGGTCCCGCCGGAAGGAGGAACCGCCCGATAAAGGGAACTGCCGGGCCGGTTAAGCCTTGTGCTGCTCAATGTAGTCTACAACGTCCTTGACGGACTTGAGCTTCTCCGTGTCCTCATCCGGCACTTCAACGGAGAACTTATCCTCAAAGGCCATGACGAGTTCAACGATATCCAGGGAATCCGCCCCCAAATCCTCAATGAACTTGGCTTCAGAGGTGACTTTCTCCGGTTCAACGCTCAGCTGGGTGGCGATAATTTCCTTAACTTGAGATTCAATGTTGTCTGACATATGTAGAAGTGACAGTTAATGTAGCTTTATTGTACGCGCATTGCGGGCTGCATGCAACAAAAATTCTCAATGTTTTGAAAAAAACTGGCGGGAAAGGGCTGCCGCCTTGGCAATGCCCCGCAGAGTAAGGTGCTCGTCCACGGCATCCAGCTCCGGAATGAGGGATAGGACCGCTGCTGCATTGCCGCCTGTGGCCACGGCGTACGGGCGCGCGCCCAGCTCCTGCGCCAGAGACTGCAACGTTTCCCTTACCATACCGCAAAAAGCCAGCCAAACCCCGGCCTGCATGGCATCTTCCGTATTCCCGCCGATGCGTTTGACAGGCACGCCGGCCATTTTCAACGCCGGAAGCAGGGAAGTGCCGCCATGCAGGGCATCCGCCATCATCTGCAAGCCCGGGGCTATGACCCCCCCCATGAACTTGGGGCCGGGGCACACCACATCGAAAGTGACGGCAGTACCCATATCCACCGCCACCACGGGACGGGAAACCATTCCTGCGACAGCCAGCACATTGGCGATACGATCCTCCCCCAGAGTGGTTGCTCCCCTGTACTCGGAAAAAACCGCAGG
>JAZLFB010000301.1:0-2030 GCA_045615585.1 Akkermansia sp. | reverse complement strand
GAGAGAGAGGAAACATTCGTCGCTGCGGAATTTCCCGTGAAGCTCAAGGTTGTGGCGTGCGTTTTCCCGGCAGCATCCTTGCCCAGGTAAAGGGTGCCATCCCAGGTATTCAGCGTGGTGTTGTGGAAAGTGATACTCTGTCCCTCCTCCGCCGCCAGATACATGATGCCCTTGTTCACCACGGTGGAATTTTGTGCATTTTCCGCAGAGAAGCGCACGCTGTCGTTCCAGGCAATTTCCGCAATGGCACCCATCGCATTGTAGATGTGGGAACCCTCCGCAGCCGTGTTGTCGGAGAACTCCACGCCGCCGTTGTTCGTGATTTTCAGGATGCCGGCATTGTAGATGGCACCACCTTGCGCCACGGTTCCGGTAACGGAGTTTTCCGTGAAGGAAACTTTACCCTTATTGGAATCGATTGTCAGCGCTGATGCCGTACTGATGTACACGGCACCGCCCTGCGCATTGTCCTCCTTGGTGATTGTGGCCGAGGAGGCGGCACTATTCTTGGAGAAGGAGACATTGCCTTGGTTGCGGGAGATGGAAGCCTCTGTTCCGATGAAGGCATTATCCACAACATCGTAGCCAAGGTATACGGCACCGCCACAGGCTGAGCATGGTTGGGTGTTGATGCCGATGTCCTTGGAAATATCTCCCTTGTACAGCACGGAAACACCGTTACCCTTAAAGGAAACGGAGTCGTTGCCGTCCATGTTCAACTTGGTGGGTACGGCTATCAGCCGGTACATCATGTCGTAGTACGAGAGGTGCACGTACGGATGAACCGCTATGGCACCGCCCGCTGCGCTGGCTCCGCCTTCATATATATTGAAACCTTCCGAGGCGCCTATCCACCCCTTGGCGGTCTCGTTGATAAGGGTGACGCTGTTGCCGGAGAAATCAACCGCTTTGTTTTGGCTGACATCGACATACATGCCGGCAATGCCACCGCCATTGCTTACATACCCCTCAGTAGCCACCGTCGAATTTCGGGAGACGCTGACATCGCCGTTACCGTCTATGACAGTACTGAACTTGGCAAAAATGCCGCCACCGTGCACATTGAAGCCCTCAGCTCTGTTATCCTCAATGGTGATATTGCCGGAATCGCGGATGGAGAGGGAATCCTCCGCGTACACGGCTCCGCCACCGGCATTGTAGTACTCATAGATGTTAGTTGCCAGTTCCGCTCTTGCCTGCGTGCTTGATATATTGGAAGAGAGGTTGACACCACCGGCCCCCTTCATCTCCACATAGGTTACGGCATAGATGTCTTCCCCGTATGTATCCGTGGCTTGAATACCGCCGCCCGATTCACTGGACAAACAATCCTCGATATCCACTGCACCGCCGTGAATGTAGAGATGCCCGTCTGCCACCACGCCGCTTCCGGACGAGTTTTTGACGGTCAGTCCACCGTAAAGCAGGGCCATACCTCCATCCTTAATCAACATCTGTCCCCCATCAATGCTGATGTTGGCATCAGCAGCAGAGGTAAAGAGCACAGCCTCGTCCGCACCGGAGGCGTACGTTCCGCCTCCGATGATGACTTGCTTGGAGGTTTCCACCGCTTTGGTCAATTGGCCGGAATGGAGGACCTCGTTCTCCAAATTGCCAATGGCAGCTTGTTCTTTCCTGGTGAAGGCTTCCTCTGTGGGCGTGGTGATGTAGACCACGTCCTTGATGGTGTAGTCCCCATGGTACCAACTGTTGTACCGGTCTGTCTGAATGATGGCGCTTTTACCGCTGCCCTCGGCCAGGTTCACCATGAAAGATCCAAACTTTTTATCATCGGAATCGGTGAGGATGAGCGAGGTGATGTTGCCGTCTGCATCCTCCTCATACCCCCAGCAGGAGATGGCATGGCCGGAACCGCCGGCTGTCGGCTGCACCAGCAGGGAAACCGCCTGCCCCTGCACCTTGAACGCATTTTTGAGCGTAGTGCAAACGTCACTGATTTGCGGGTTGATGTCTTGATTCTTGAACTTGTCAATCTGCAAAGAATAGAACGGCGCATTTTTCAGGCTGGG
>JAZLFB010000300.1:0-15454 GCA_045615585.1 Akkermansia sp. | reverse complement strand
TCAGACGGATGCTGCCCTCGGGGGCGGCGGGGTATTCGGTATGTTCAGACATATAATCGGGGGGCGCCGTGCGCGGGGCAGGGCGGTATGTTAATGCACGCTTGCGCGCGCGGGGGTGTCGTATGCGATACGAGGCGTTGCGCGGCTCTCGCCGAGCGGGGAATAGGGGACCGAATAAAATAATCCCCCTGTGAGAAAAAGAGCCTCACGATGGTCTACCGTGAGGCTCCGTGAAAGTGTTTCGATAACCCTTAACAGGGCAACAACTTAGGACTCGAACTTGGTCTTGGGCAGACCGATGGGGCTCTGACCTTCCTTCCACTGGCCGCGCTCCTTCATGAGCTTGACGCGTTCGAAACGCTTGAGAACAGAACGCTTACCGCCAACGGTACCGGTTGCCTTGAGTGTAGAGTGCTTAGACATAATGTGTGTTTTGTGTAAAGGTTATTGCCGCATCCCTGCGGACGTGTGGTCGCCTCTTATACTCGCCTTTTCACAAAAAATCAAGCCAAATTTAATAATTTTTCCAAAACTGACGCGAAAACGGTGCTGAATTGCGTTCTTGTTAGTGCCGGATGACGCTGTAAGTCAGCTTTTCCGCTTGACCTAACAGTCCGGCATCTGTAGTATGGTGCTAGCTTCGCTTTTACAGGCGGGTGAACACTTAACCAAAAACCAGTATAATCCATCATGAACATGAAATACAGTGTAATGGCTTTGGCTGTCGGTGCTATGGTGCTGGCTTCCTGCGATACCATGAACAACGCCAACTACGTTGCTCACAATCAGGCCGGTGTTGCTCAGCAGTCTTTCCCCGCCACGGTGATTGCTGCTCAGAACACGACGATTGACTCTTCCGATACCTCCCGCAACTTCGGTACGGGTATGGGTGCCCTCGTGGGTGCCGGTGCCGGCCAGCTGCTGGGCAAGGGTAAGGGTCGCGCCGCTTCCACCCTCGGCTTTGCTGCCGCCGGTGCTCTTGCCGGTCGCGCTCTGGGTGACCTGAACACCAACTCCGGTCAGACGCTGACGGTGCAGGTGGACGGTACGAACCAGATGTACACGGTCACGCAGCCCATCTACAAGCAGTACGGTCCCATCCCCGTGGGTGCCCGCGGCATTTTCCACTACGGCGGCAACAACTCCCGCTTTGTGCCCTCCGGCCTGTAAAGAGGCTGACCAAAAATGCCCCGCTGTGCGACAAGCGCAGCGGGGCATTTTTTTTGAAGAGGGATACTATTTGTGTGTTCGATAAAGGAGGATTTGTCGAGATGAAAAAAGTTGGAAGTTGGAGGTTGGAAGTTGGAAGTATAAAGTTAGGCTCGCTTCGCTCGCGTGATATAAGCGTAAAACAAAGAGTATGTTATAGCTTCTGTTTTAGGCCATTGCATACGCTTTGCGTTGCGTGTTATCCTGCGGCGTAGCCGCACGTATTTAAAAACTTCCAACCTCCAACTTCAAACTTCCAACTTCCCTACAAATCCCCATTTGTCGAGATGTCCCGCCCCCTCTACACCGCCTCATCGTTTCCCCGCATTCAGTAGCGCGGAAACGGGCGTGTCCTGCATTTGCAGCTCTCGCACAAGGAAACGCAGCACGGCCAGCGAGGCGGCGGCATCGAAGAGGGCATCGTGCCAACGGCGGTTGGGCATGAGGGCTTGCAGCTCTGGGGTCAGCCCCAGCGTGTCGCAGATGCTGCTCAGGCTGTAATCTGCCAGTCCCGGCACCGCTTGGCGGGTGAGTGCCAGCGTGTCCAGCCACGGACCGAACCCGTGACCGGGGAAGGTTTTGAGAAAACGCTGCTCCGTGGCGGGGTTGTGCCCCAGCACCACGCAGTCGGAAAGCCGCTCATGCAGCTGCGGCCACAGCGAGAGGTAGGACGGCGCGTCCGCCAGCATCTCCGTGGTAATGCCGTGTACCTTCGCCGCGCTCCATCGCACAGGGCGGTCACAGGCAATGTAGGAGCAGAAGAAATCGCGCTGCGGGTCAAGCTCCTGCAACAGCGTTTGCACCCGCACAATCCCCACCTGCACCGGTTGGTCAGTCTCACCGGGTGCGGCACCCGCTGACTCAAAGTCGATGGCGGCCACAGGCAGCTGCCCCAGCGGTGTATCGGGTGCCGTCATGGTCGGGGAAAAGGGGATTACTTGACCCACTCTTTCACGCATTGTAACTCGGCTTTCAACGCCTCGTAGTCAAACTGCGTGAAACGACCGTCGCGGTACAGCTCGACGCCGTTCACTACGGTGAGAATCGTTTCATGCCCCGTGGCGGCGTACACAATGTTGGAAACCACGTTGTGCGCGGGCTGCATGTTGGGGGAGTCCAGCGACAGGGCAATGAAGTCGGCGTGCGCGCCCGGCTCCAGCGTGCCGATGTAGGGGTTGCCGAGGGCTGCGGCACCGTTGCGGGTGGCCATGTCCAGCATCATCTGCGCGGGTGCGGCGGTCGGTTCCTTGGCGGAGAGTTTATGCAGCAGGCTGCCCACGTACATTTCGCGCACCATGTTCTGCGCGTTGTTGGAGGACGGACCGTCCGTACCCAGTGCTACGGGAATCCTCGCTGCCAGCATCTTCTCTACGGGGGCGACACCGCTCACCAGCTTCATGTTCGAGGCAGGGTTGTGTACCACGCTGCACTTGGCGGCGGCCAGCAGCTCGATGTCGGTCTCATCCGCATGCACCACATGGGCGAACGTGGCATCGGGCTGCAGCAGACCCAAATCCGCGCAGTAGGGGATGGGGCGTTTGCCGAAGGCTTCCAAGCACGAGGCGGTTTCGGCTTCCGTTTCGGCAAGGTGCATGTGGAAGCGCGAGCCTGTCTCCGTGGCGAGCGCGCGGCAGCGTTGCAACAAATCGGGGTTGGTGGTGTAGGGGGCGTGCGGGGCAACGGCCACGCGAATCAGCTCGTGCTCCTTCCATCGTTCGGCTTGGGCGCGAATCAGCTCCTCGTAGGCCTCCCAATCCTTGAACGCCAAGTTGGGGAAGAACTGCGTGATGTTCTCGCCGATGACGGCGCGCATCCCCATCTTGTCGGCGGCCACCGCCACGGAGGGGGAGTGCATGTACATGTCGTAGAACGCGGTGGTACCTGTGCGCAGCATCTCCGCCATGCTGAAACGCGCGCCCAGCTCCACCAGCTCGGGGGTCAGTTTCGCCTCCTGCGGGAAGATGTCCTGCATCAGCCAGTCCATCAACGCCTTGTCGTCGGAGAACCCGCGCAACAGGCTCATCGGCACATGTGTGTGTGCGTTGATAAGACCGGGCAGCAGCACAGCATTGCCCAAATCCGTTCGGCGGGCTTGCGGGTACATCACCTCCAGCATGTCGGTGTGTCCCACACAGGCAATGCGACCGTTGGTCACCACAATGCCGCCCTTTTCAATGATGTCGCGCCCCGCATTCTGCGTCAGCACGTAATCGGCGGTGTAAAGGCTGTATTCAGGCTCGTTGAGCAAGTCAATCGTCTCCATGGCAGGGAAAGGGAAAAAGAAAAAGTTTACCAGAACAGCAGGGCGCAAAGGATGATGGCCGCGCCGTACACCGCGCCGAACACCGCCGTGCCGCGGAACTGGCGGGGGTGCTTGACAAGCCATGCCATCTCATCGCGGAAGAGATAGGGCTTCGCCACCCAGAACATCGCTATCGTCAGCACAGGGTACCACCACAGCGGAATCAGAATGCGCGTCATTGGCTCTTTCAGGAACGCCGCACTCATCGGCACCAGCGCCGTCAGCAGCAGGAACAGCCCCAGCGCGCGGGGGAACAGCAGCTCCTTGCCCTTGGTGCTCAAAATGTACCAGATGACAGGGCAGAGGATGAGCAGCATCGGGCGGGCGGCTTCAAACTCAAACAGCGGCATGCACAGCGGGTTCCAATCCGCCTTCAACAGCAGTAGTGCCACCCACACCGTATCGAAGCCCAGCAACATCTTGCCCGCTTGGGCGTTATCGTGGATTTTCTCCAGCATCGCCATCGTCTGCGCGGGTTTCAGCACAGCCACAAGGTGCAGCGCCAACAGAACGATGCCCATGACCAGCCCCGTGCCTTGCAGGGGCAGCTTTTCGTAAAGGTGGATGGAATCCTCAATCATAACAACGCGCGTATTCTACAATGTTCCGACCCGCAAGGCAAGAGCAAAGCACGCTGTTAAGTCGGGTGCGATGCCCCGCGCTGTGTTCCGAACCGTCTAAAATGCCGAAAGAGAGCAAAACTTTGCATTTTGAGCTTGCCGCCGCTGCGCCGTGCGTGTAGAATGTCGGTTATGGCAGAGATTCATCCTACAGCTATTGTTGATTCGACTTGCGAGATTGCGGACGACGTGAAAATCGGACCTTATTGCGTGGTGGGTCCGCATGTGCAGCTGGGACCCGGCTGCGTGTTGCACAGTCATGTGGTGATTGGCGGTTCTTCCAAATTCGGCGCGGGTAACGAATTCTTTCCTTTCTCCGTTATCGGTCTGAAAACTCAGGATTTGAAGTACAAGGGTGAACCGACTTTCCTTGAGGTGGGTGACTACAACGTCTTCCGCGAGAACTGCAATATCAACCGCTCCACCACGCCTGAGACGAAGACCGTCATCGGCTCCTACAACAACTTCCTGATTAACAGTCACTGCGGTCATGAATGCATTGTGGGCAACCACTGCATTCTTTCCGGCTATGCAGGTGTGGCAGGTCATTGCCAAATCGGTGACTGGGCCATTATCTCCGGCTTTACGGCGGTGCACCAGTTTGTGCGCGTGGGTGAGCATGCGCTGACAGGCGGTTGCGCCCGCGTGTCGCAGGATGTTCCCCCCTTCACCATTGTGGAGGGTGCCCCCGCCGCCGTGCGTGCCATCAACACCGTTGGGATGAGCCGCCGCGGTTTCTCTGAGGAGGATATTCGTGCCATGAAGTTTGTCTACAAAAAGCTTTTCCTGCACAAGGGGGGCAACACAGAGGAGGCCATTGCCACCATTCTGGCAGATGAGAAATACGGCAGCAATGTGAATGTCCATAAGTTGGTGGATTTCCTGCGCTCCTCCGAACGCGGTTTCACGCATTGATGAAACGGTACATTGTTTTTGATTTGGACGGCACGCTCGTGGACTCCCTGCCGGGAATCGCCACGGGCGTGAACCGTGCTTTGGCCTCGCTGGGGCTGCCGCAGCATCCGCACAGCGCTGTGCGCGGCATGATTGGGCGCGGCGCGGCTAACCTGTGCGCCGCGGCCATCGGCTATGCAGATGTCTCGCTCGCCCCGAAAGACGAGCTGGAGGCGGTTCACAGCGCCTTCCGCCGCGAGTACCCGAACTGCTGGCAGGGGGCGGAATACACCGCACCGTTCCCCGGTATCACGCTCATGCTGGCGAAACTCTTTGCCGCGGGGGCGCACTTGGCGGTGCTTTCCAACAAGCCGCATGAGGTCACGGAACCGATGGTGCGCGCGGTATTCCCCACCATCCCCTTTGATAAGGTGATGGGCTACACCTCGCAGTTCCCCCGCAAACCCGCGCCGGATGCCCTGTTACATCTTGCGGAATACTGGGGCGTGGAGCCGCAACAAATCACGCTGGTGGGCGATTCCCTCTACGACGCCCGCACCGCCGCCAACGCAGGCACGCAGCTCGCCCTTGTTTCCTGGGGGTATGCCGATACGCGAGCCCTTGCCGAATGGGGCTGCCCCCTCTTCGGTACCGCAACAGAACTGACGCGTTATTTACAGAATTGAGGATTTAATCAGCCTTTCCGAAATGGAGATTCAAGGCAACTGTTAGTTCTTTTCTTCTCCTTTTGCTTTGGGAAAGCCAAAGAGCGTGAGAATGAGAGAGCATGCAGCGGGAAATACCACGCAGGCGGCCATGAGCACTGAAGGCATGAGATAACGCTCATCCCATGTAGGTGTTGCTACGAGATAGCTTAAAGCATAAGTAATGGAAAGCGCTAACATAAGTCCATTTCCCGGGCTGCCTGTCAGTGTAAATATTTTACAATTGCGGCGCCATGCATAAATTCCGGCCAGAAGAAAAGCAGGAAGCAAAACAAGATAGTTGTGAATAACGTGGGAAAGGCAAATCGGTTGCCATAATAAATTGCCGTCATTGTTTTTCGGCATGGTCCATGCATTAGGGTTCTTTTTGATGGCCGGATACAGGGATTCTGTCCACTGTTTTACGCCTGACGGCAGATTCGCGCCGGTGTAGAATTCACAAGCCTGAATAAAACGCGCCATCAACATGTCACCGGGGTGCTGCACCCACTCCTCTATGTATCGCTTGACAAACAGCTTCCATGATTCATCTTCTTGTTCCTGTATAGAGGCGGCTTGGCTAAGTGTATAAGTCCCTCTTTCCACCCCCGGGGTGAGATGCCCTAAAGAGACACCCTGTATATAGGGGTTGTCAGATGTGTGTTCTTCTCCTCTCAGTGTGATGGCGATTCTCATATCGCTGGCCATCATCGGCGTGACAGGATGTGTATGGAATGTAGGGAAGACTGCTTTTGTTATAGGCCCGCAAAAGCATACGCACAGGGCAGTCCCCACAAGAGCATATGAAGCTTTAGCTATTTTGCCTAATTTTTTGTTGATAAACGGAAGGAAGAAATAAATAATCAGAGGAATCAGAATAAGTGAATTCCTTCTGTATGAAGCCATGTGAATGAGCAAAATAAAAAGAACAGAGCTGATGGCTATTTTGTATAGCAGGGTTGGCTCTTTTTTTTCTCTAGCCTGAATGACTAATGTTACAATCAGAAGAATTACAGAAAAAAACAAAGTGTCCAATCCGATGTGATTAAACTTCACCGCGAAAAGAAGAGCAATGGGTAAGCCGCAAGCTGCATAGATGATATGTGTTTTTAACCATTTGTTTAACCACATGCAGAGGCATGTGTACGTTATACACATGCTTATTATCCAGAAAATAAACAAAGTTCCGTATTTTGCTAAAAGTTTATCTGCGGTAAAGAAATATATTATTTTTGCAATTCCTATTCCTTCATAGGAAAATAAGGCACTATGCCAATCATCAAGCGCCCTCACGCCGATAAACATCTCTGCTATGTTGCGCGTGTCAAAAGTAACAAGAGTCGCCGCTTCGTAACTGGGAAGACCATTGCGGCTATACCAGAAGAGAAGAGACAGTATCAGAAATAAGGTAAGAAGGGAATGCCTTAGCAGAGAACTTTTGTTACTTTGCTTCATGATATTCCTTTTCCGTGTTAACTTCCCACACATTGGCTTTATCGTCTGCTCCGGAAAGAATATTCTTTACCGCTTCCATGGCAGAGAGCATGGAGTGATCCATGTTGTTATAGCGGTGCATACCGTTGCGGCCCACCAGATAGAGGTTGGAGATGCTATCCGTCCATTCGCGTATGGCAGGGAATTCCTTGTAGCTGCCCAGATAGGCGGGGTAGGCCTTCTGAATGCGGAACACGGCGTGGTCGACCACATCGGCTCGGTCAATCACGCCGATTTTTTCCAGCTCGCCCTCAGCAAAGGTGCAAAAGTCGGCATCATTCATGCTCCACAGCTCATCACCTTCGTTCACAAAGTATTCCATGCCGACCCATGCCTTGCTGCGGTCGCTCACCAAGTAGGGACTCCAGTTGTTGAAGAGCTGGAGACGCCCCACCTTGACATCGGATTCCTGTACGTAAATCCAATTATCGGGCACAATGCCGTGCTCGCCCACGGTGGTGTTCATGTTTTTACTCTTCAGCTTCAGCTTGTTGAGCAACAGCCCCACCGTCATGAAGTCTCGGTAGACCAAGCGGTTGGCAATATCTTTGATGTTTTCGGGAACGGCATCGCCCATCTTGTTGATGAGTTCTTTCACCGAGGTGGTGGAGATGATGACGTCTGCCTCCTCATGGCGGGTTTCGCCTGTAGTAAGGTCTTTGATGTCGGCACCTGTCACACGACCTGCACTCATGGTAAGTGCGGTGACATCCTGACGGCGCAGAATGGTCACGCCCAGCTTTTCGGCTTCAGCACCCACGGTTTCCCACAGTTGACCGGGACCGAATTTCGGGTACCAGAATTCTTCGATTAGAGAGGTTTCTCCGCCCTGCTTATCGCGTTTTTTCCAGAAAACAAGCTTGCCTAAGGCATGCGCCAAAACCTTGGCTACGGAAAGACCTTTCACGCGCTGCGCACCCCAGTCGGCACCGATTTCAGAGCAGGGAACACCCCACACCTTCGCCGTGTAGTCGCGGAAGAAGGTCTTGTAGAGTTCTGTGCCGAAACGGTTGATAAAGAAATCCTCCAGCGATTTTTCCTCTCGCTTGTGTACCAGAGAGAAGAGGTAGGAGAAGCCCATCTTCACCACACGCACAGGTCCCAGATTCAGGAGCGTATCTATGCTGAGGGAGACGGGGTAGTTGAAGAACTTACGCAGGAAAAGAATGCGGCTCAGACGAGAGCGCACCAGCATGGTGCGGTCGGTTGTTTCGGGGTCGGGGCCGTTTTCCGTCAGCGTTACTTCGCGGCTCAGCTCCTTGTCGTCACAGGAGGGTGAGCCTTGCAGGGGCATCAGCTCCTTCCACCACTGCATCACGGTGTCAGATTTGGAGAAAAAGCGGTGACCGCCGATATCGATGTGATTGCCGTTGTATTCCAGGGTGCGGGAAATGCCGCCCAGTTGGTTTTCTCGTTCAATCACCGTCACGTTCGTGTTGCCTTGGCGGGCAAGCTCCAGCGCGGCGGTCAGACCGGCGGGACCACCGCCGATGATAAGGACTTTTTTCTGCGTCTGCATAAGGAAAGGAAGATGAAAAGGTTAATAGAGAATGATTTTACGAGCTCCGTAATTCCACATCAGGACAACGCCTGTGGTAAAAAGCTTGGCGATGAGAGGGTAGACGCCCAGCCCGTCTACAAGCCCCCACATGAAGAGATTGGTGAGTCCCAGCCCGATGATGCCGATAACGGTAAAAATAAGGAACTCCTGCACGCGGCGGTTTTTCATCCTGCGGGTATCAAAGACCCATTTATTGCTGGAGATGTAGACAAAAATCAAACCGACTAAGAAACCGCAGGTCGCTGCTACGAGATAATGTACCCCCAACACTTCATAGCATAGGGTTAGCGTGCCGTAATCCAACACAAACCCCAAACCGCCCGCTACCAGATATTTCAAAAAGGAGGTAACGAGTTTCTTAATGGCTTGAGATGTGAGGAAACGGTCTAACATAAGCCCCGAGAATCGGGGCGAATTATACGCATTGTCAAACCGTATTTGTTGCGAAGCATTAGATTCTGTTTCAGCTATTTAGTTCACAAACAGAAAGAATAAGAAATGGTGAACAACGACTTGCGCACCCCATTTTCTTTTTGATTTTCGGGATGCTTTGCGCTTGACTTACGGTTTGACAATACCCATGAATACGAACATCACAAGAGAAGAAAGCATCGCGCTGGAAATTCTGCGTCTGACAAAGCTCAATGTTGTAGACGTTGCTTTGTTGACAAAAGAGTTAGTATCAGAAACGAACGGGAATCTAAAAAAGGCTCGTCAATGTATCCGATTGGGTGCAGAATCGCTGAAACGGCAGGAAAAGAGCGTAACCTTTGCCCATGCCGTAAGTGTGGCTTTGGAGAAAAGGAAGGACAGACGCCCCCGCACCATTATTGATTTCCGGTATTTTTGCAAGCGCCTGATGAGGTTTAACCCGGAACTGTCACAACGGCGAATGCGTTCTATTACAACGGCTGAGTGCGCTGCCTATCTGCACCGAGCCTTTGATACCCCACAACAATTCAAAAAGGCTCGCGCCATTTTGAGCGGCGTGTTTTCAACGGCTTATAAGCAGGGGTGGTGTGATGAAAATCCTGTGCTGCGGCTGGAAACGCCGCGCGTTCAGGAAAAACCGATTCAACCGTTATCGAATGAGGAAATTACCCGATTAGAGAATACTGTGGAAACCCCGGAATATCAGGATATGGCATTGTCGCTGCACCTCATGCTTTATTGCGGCATTCGCCCGAAAGAGGTGTCGAGAATCAATCCGGAACAGGATATTGATGAAGAGGCTAAAGAGGTTATCGTCCGTCCGAGCACCAGTAAAACAGGCGGCGGGCGTGTAGTGCCGTTGCGAAAAATAGGCAAGCTATCTCCGAACCAATGGCAAATCCCCCGAAATTGGGAGAAACGATGGCGAGCCTTACGCCGTGCGGCACGGTTTGAGCATTGGCAGCAGGATGCCTGCCGCCATACCTTTGCCACTTATCACGCCCGATATTTCAAAAACTTACACGCACTCCAACTGGAAATGGGGCACAGCAACCTACGGCTCTTGCTTAGCCGCTACATTATCGCGCACAAAGGCAACGCCGCTGCTTTTTGGCAATAGGTGTCAACCCAACAACAGGTTTCGCTGCCACTGCATGAGTTTGGCAAGACCGCTTGCTTCATCGGTGGCAATGGCTTCCAGCTGCGCGCGGGAGGCTATGAGGGCGTTGTCGATGTCCAACTCGGCGGCCAAGGTGTTGCGCTTGGTCTGCCAATGCTCCAGCCGCGTGTCGAAATGGGGGTCGGGTTCGTGGCGTTCGTGTTTGGGGATGGGGGGGTATTCCTCCTCATCCATCAGCTGAAAACGCTCCACCGCCTTGCGGAAACGCGCGGCTCGGTGGCTGTGCATGCTGCGCAGAGGGAATACGGGGCGGAACTCCTGCAGCGCGAGCGCCCAGCGCAGAAGGTCATCGTTGTTGCAGACCATGAAGCAGGGGCGGTCAATCTCTGCCGCTTCGCGGTCGCGCCATGTCCACAGGGTGCGGAGGGCGGCCAGCCCGCGGCGGTTGAACTTGCCGCAGCCGCGGATGCGCCAAGGCTCTTCGTTGGCAGCGTGAAAACGCTCGTAGCCGTGTTGCAGATTGGCGGCACAACTCTCCAAAAACCACTCGTAACGACCTTTTTCCTGTAACCCTGCCACCAGCTTGTCCGCCATCTCCAGCATGTATTTCACATCGCCTTGGGCGTATTCCTGCATGGCGGGGGGAATGGGGCGCTTACCCCAGTCGGCCTTTTGATTCTTCTTGCTGAGCACCACGCCGTAGTAATGCTCCACCAGCGCGGCCAGCCCGAACTGGCGGAAGCCCAGCAGACGCGCGGCAATCTGCGTGTCCAAAATCATGTGCGGCAGCACGCCGTAGGCCCCTTGAAACAGGCTCATGTCGTAATCCGCACCGTGCATCCATACATCGGCATCCTGCAACCAGAGAGTGAACAGGCTCATATCCTCAATGGCCAGCGGGTCAATGATGCACACGCCCCCCTCGGCATCGGCATACTGAATCAGACACAGCTTTTCGCGGTGACGGTGCAGGCTGTCGGCCTCCAAATCAAGCACCGTGCGACCCTGCGGTTGGCGGGCAGCGCGTTGTTTCCAATCAAACAGTGCTTGAGAATCCGTAATCATAAGTGCGCGGCATGCTAACACACCACGGCGTTATTTGCAAGCCGATAATGGAAGAGAGAAGTTGAAAGTTGAAGGTTGAAAGTTGAAATTAAGAAGTTCGGCACGCAGAGCGTGCGGAATTTCGTTTCATGAAGCACGAAGGCAACCCAACGAAAAGAAAGAGAGGTGAAATGTGTCAGAAACCGTGGCAAACGCCTTGCGTTTTGTCAGCCCCGTGGCGCAGCCACGCAAATTTAATACTTTCAACCTTCAACCTTCAACCTTCAACTTTCAACCTTCAACTTTTTACTCATCCTCTTCCTCGTCTCCGGGCTTCAGAAAGTTCCATTCGCCCAGCCCGGGGATGTTGGGCAGCCCCACGGTGCCGATGCGGGCGCGCAGCATGAACCACAGCTTGCGGAAGTTGTTGACGCTGTAGCGGCGCTCGAACACGCGGTATTCATCCGCCTTCATCTTCTCCAGAATCGTGCGGTAAATCAGCTTCATGGCTTGGGCGGGTACCAGCGCGTTGCGGTTGGCCACGCTCATCTGCTGGTACAGGTCGTCGGACTCATAGAAATACTTTTCCGTGAGGGCGGCCTCGTAGGCCAGCAGTTGGCGCATGCGGTAGTCGTAGCGTTGCTCGCGAATGTCCTCGTGCGTCACGCCGAAAAGCTCCATATCGGCAAGGGGAATGTAGAAACGACCGTGGCGGTGGCAGTCCTCCGCCATGTCGCGCAGAATGTTCACCAGTTGCAGAGCGTAGCCCAGCGCCACGGCGTAGTCATGCGCGCCTTCATCCGCCCCCATCACTTGAGCACTCGTAATGCCCACACAGGCGGCCACCTTGTAGCAGTAGACCAGCAAATCCTCGCGCGTGCGGGGTTGCTGCGGCTCAATATCGCTGCGGCAGCCGTCAATCAGCTCCAGCATGGGCTGCGGGTCAAGGTGCAGCTCATCCATCAGCCCGCGCACCTCGGCTTCAATGCCCGCGTGCGGGGCTGCCGTGCCCGTCACAATGCCCTGCCAACGGTTCAGCGCGGTGTGGCGTTCCTGCGGGGTCATGCCGGGTTCGTCCACAATGTCGTCCACAATGCGGCAGAACGCGTAGAACTGCGCCATGTGGCGGCGGGTTTCCTCGGGCAGATTAACCAGCGTGAAAGCCAAGTTGGACTTGGCGTTGCGGGTGATGGTATCGGATTCAGCCATGACGGAGGGGGAAGGGGGTTATTCAATACCGCCCCAATGTTGGGTGAACGGCCACAGGGTGAACGCGGCGGGACCGACGATGTTGAACTGGTGCACGGGACCCCAGAAGCGGGAATCCAGCGAGTTGGTGGTGTTGTCGCCCAGAGCCACGTATTCGCGCAGATTGGGATTATCGGGCTGCTTCAGCGTCACCGAACCGCGGTCGGTGAGGTAAGCGGCGGGTTGCAGACGGAAAGAGAGCGTTTGGTAGCCTGTCTTGTTGTAGGGCGGCTGCGCGGCGATCACGCGGGCAATGCCGGGTTCCTTGGCGGGCGCACCGTTCACCAACAGATAGGGCGACTGCACAAACAGCGTATCACCGGGTACACCGCACAGGCGCTTGATGTAGTGCGTGGCGGCCTCTTGGTCGGACAGGCGCTCACCCGACTGCATGTGGGTGTTGATGCCGCGGGTGTCGAACACAAAGGTTTCGCCGCGCTTGGGTTGTCGGAAGTGGTAGCTCACGCGGTCCACAAGCACCATGTCGCCCGCATCCACGCGGGCGCGTATAATGGTTTCACCCGCGCGGAACGGTTTCCAGCGGGAGCCCAGCAGACTGTCCGTCAGCTTGCCCTGCTCGCGGAAGTACTGGATGACCGCACCGGGGGCGGAGGGAATCGCCAACGTGCTGTTATCGCTGAACGTAAGAATCGTCTCCGTGAAAATCAAGTATTTGGATTTGCCTTCCATGTTGACAATCGTTTTGTCCGTGTCGGCCACGGCTTCAACATACGAGGCGCCGAGCGTCAACCCATCCCACACGCGGCGGGGCAGGTCGGGTACTTCCTCCACAGGGTGCAGGATGATGCCGTTGAGGGTGGGCTGCATGGAGCCTGTGGGGATGCGGAAGGGCTGGGCGTAGTAGGTGCGGATGCCCAGGAACACCACCATGATGACGAAAAAGGACTCCGCCAGCTCCAACGCAGCGGAACGCTTGAAGCCCGTGAGCGGCGTGCAGTCTTCCTCTACCTTTTTCGTCAGCGTGACAACCTCCTCTTTGTTCCATGCGGCGAGCGCGGCTTTCAGCTTCCCTTGCAGGTCGGTGAGGGCGGTCAGCTGCTCCGTCTCCAACTTGGGGCGGTAGGTGTTCAGGTAAAGGGTCAGAGCCGACAATGCTTCGCGCCCTGTGCGCCGCCATGCGGGCGTGAGGCGCGCCAAGAAGCAGTCAACAAACCAAGTGAGGATGGCGGTGAGAATCTTCATTGAATTTCAGCGGGAGCGGTTGCGGCGGCGGGTTCGGCGTGGTGATTTTTCTTACTTACGGTAAGCCCGCAGAAGATGAACCCGCACATCACGGCGGCGGCGGCTAAGCGGTACCAGCCGAACAGGGAAAGACTGTGCTTGTTCAGGTAGCCCACCATCCATTTAACGGCCACTACGGCACTGGCCCAAGCTGTCAGCGTGCCCGCAATCATGGGACCCCAGCCGATGTCTGTGACCATGGTAGAACCGTGTTTCAGCATATCATGAGCTGTTGCCGCACTCAGCGTAATCAGCCCCAGCAGGAAGCTGAACTCCACCGCGGCGGCTACGCTCAACCCCACACACAGACCGCCCAGCATGGTCATCAGACTGCGGCTGGTGCCGGGAATCATGGCAATGCACTGCATGAAGCCCACGGTCAACGCGCCCTTCCACGACAGCTCTTCCAGCGGCTTACCCGCAAACCCCTTGCCGGATTTCTCGCGGGCGCGGGCGTAGAGAAGAATGACGATACCGCCGATGGCCCACGTGAGCATCACGGTGTGGGCGTTGAAAAGATAGTCCTTAATCAGGTCGTCAAGCAACAGCCCGATGACGGCGGCGGGCAGGAAACCAACAATGGTGTTCACCAACATGCGCAGCCCCGCCTTATCCTTGCCCAGCATACCCGCCAGCATCAGGCGCACGCGGGAGAAATACAGCCCCAGCACCGCCAGAATGGCACCGCCCTGAATGCAGATTTCAAACGCTTTCATGGCTTCGGAATCGGGAAGCCCCAGCAGATATTGGGTGATGATGAGGTGCCCCGTAGAGCTGACGGGCAGGTACTCCGTAAGACCTTCTACCAGACCGAGGATGAGGGAATCGAAAATCGTCATGACGGCGAAAGGTGTACCCTATTTTGCCGAAAAGGTCAATCTTAAAGCGGAAAAAGTTGTCCTAACACGTTCCGAGCTAAAAAAAAGATTGAAGCGGGCGGGCAAAACTGCTATGTTTAGTGTCAGTATAACGTACGCAGCGAATTCAGCAGCTATGAAAAAGATTTCTCCTCTCTGCCGCAAAGGTTTCACCATGGTGGAACTCCTTGTTGTGATGGCACTTATCGGCATTCTGATGACGATGTCCGCCGGCGTTCTGCGCGATGCGGGCAAGGGTCGCGGTCTGGACTCCGGCGTGGATATGCTGGAGAGCATGGTGCAGGAAGCCCGCGCCACCGCACAGGGTAACGACACCTGCACCCGCCTGGTGATTGCCGTGGACCCCGCCGACAAGAGCAAGGATTCCCGCCACCTGCGCTTCATGACCATCATGATGAAGGAGTTGAAGGACACCAAAGGCTCCTACGACGGCACGGATGTGCGCCGCGCGGGTACATGGAAATCCGTTTCGGCGGGTACCATGCTGCCGCCGGATGTGTACTTCACCCCCCATTTCAGCAAGCCTCTCGCATGGGTGGACGGCAACAACGGCAGCACCATGCTGGGTAACGATTCCGTGCGCCTGTCCAACAAGGGCTACACGAAAGTGTTTTACATTGAGTTTGATGAAAAGGGCCGCTTTGTGCAGCCCAATGCCGACCCCCTGAACCCCACCAGCCCCCAGCGTCTGGTGCTCATCAATGCC
>JAZLFB010000299.1:0-13338 GCA_045615585.1 Akkermansia sp. | reverse complement strand
GTCCACATTCAGCTGGGCGAGCATGCGGGCAGAGGCATCGGGCAGCACGCAGCCCAGCAGGTAAGCCACCTGCGTGCAGCTTTCCAACAGGTGCCACAGCACGCGCTTCAGCTCGTTCTGCTTGGTCTCGTCCTTCGCCATCATGAAGGGCTTGGTCTGCTCGATGTAGCCGTTGCACATACCCACGTGGGCATTTAGCGCGGCAAGGGCATCCGCCGTGTTGTAGGCGTTCATGCACTCCGTAAACTTCTGCACCGTTTCGGCCATGTTGGCACGCAGGGCGGCGGACAGCTCGTCATCCCCCTCGCCGTGGCTCACCACGCTGCCGAGATAACTCTTGCACATGTTGAGGGAGCGGTTGCAGAGGTTGCCGAGATCGTTGGCCAGCTCGGTGTTGTAAATCATCTTCAGACGCTCGGGGTCGTAGTCGCTGTCGTACCCCGTCTTGGTGTCGCGCACCAGATAGTAACGCACGGCCTCGGCACCGAAGGTGTCGCACAGGTCGTTGGGGTCAACGATATTGCCGAGAGACTTGGACATCTTTTCGCCTTTGATGTTCAGCCAGCCGTGTACCAGCAGGGCGGGCATCTCGTCATCGGAGAAGCCCATGGCATGCAGCATGCAGAACCAGTACACACCGTGGGCGGGCACCAGAATATCCTTGCCGATTACCTCACACGCGGCGGGCCACAGCTTACCGAACTCCGGCAGGGTCGGGTCGCCGTCGGACAGGTAGCCGGCAAAGGAAATGTAGTTCACCAGAGCATCGAACCAGACGTAGGTCACGAAATCCGGGTCGAAAGGCAGAGGAATGCCCCAGGAAAGGCGGTCTTTCGGGCGGGAGATGCACAGGTCAACACCCTCCGCACGCTCAATAGCGTTGAGAAGATTTTGGCGACGGAACTCGGGCACCACACATTCGGGGTGCGTGGTCACGAACTCTCGCAGCCATGCAATGTGCTGACTCAGGTTAAAGTACCAGTTTTCC
This sequence comes from Akkermansia sp., assembly GCA_045615585.1. Classification (GTDB taxonomy): domain Bacteria; phylum Verrucomicrobiota; class Verrucomicrobiia; order Verrucomicrobiales; family Akkermansiaceae; genus Akkermansia. Next base: position 12,350 of record JAZLFB010000299.1, on the reverse strand, counting down.
TCCTCCAGATCAATCACCTCGCCCCATTCGGGACCGAAGTTGCCGTCCTCGCCGCGCTCCTTGTCGGTCAGGAACTGCTCTTGGCGCACGGAGTAGAAACCCTTGTAGGCTTTCTTGTACAGGCATCCCTTGTCGCGCAGGTTTTCCAGAATCTTCTGCACGCACTTCTCATGGCGGGGGTCGGAGGTAGCGGCCCAGCCGTCATACTTGAGACCGAGGCGCTCCCACAGGGCGATAAACTTCTGCATCACGGTATCGGCGTACTCCTTGGGGGCAATGCCCGCGGCTTCCGCCTTCTGCTGCACCTTTTGGCCGTGTTGGTCTACACCCGTCAGCAGGTACACGTCCTCCCCGCACATTCGGTGCCAGCGTGACAGAACGTCCGCAAGGACTTTTTCATACGCATGGCCGATATGGGGAGCACCGTTCGTGTAGTCAATTGCTGTCGTAATATAGAACATAGCGGGGGCATTGTAGCACCGCCCGCCGCGGGAATCAAGGCGAATATCCTTAAATGACAGATTACGCTCAGCCGACTTTGCGCTTGCTTTCGCGCGCGTGCGGTGGTATGCTTGGGGCAGCATGAAAGTTATCACCATTTACGGCAGCAAGAGCGACCTTCCTTTCATGGAACCGGCACGCGCATATTTTGAGGAACACAATGTGGAGCATGAGGAGGTTATCTACTCCGCCCACCGTGACCTGCCCGCCCTGATTGAATATTTGAAGGGGTTGGAGGAAAGCGGCACCAAGGCTGTGCTGCTGTGCGTGGCGGGGCTTTCCGCCGCCCTGCCCGGCGTGGTGGTCATGAACACGGAGCTGCCTGTCATCGGCGTGCCCGTGCCCTGCGGTCCCCTGAACGGCGTGGATGCCCTGCTGGCTATCTCGCAGCTGCCCGGCGGCGTGCCCGCCACCACCGTGGGTCTGCACAAGAAGACCCCCGTGAACGCAGCCATGGCCGCCCACCGCATTCTGAAACTGGCGGGCAACTAAATGTTACGGCGGGTATTCACCCGCCGTTTTTGCAATGACTTCTCTCTTATGGCTATCATTCAAGCAGAACAGATGAACGCCGCGCTGGATGCGTGGGCGGATGCGCTGGCGGCATGCGCCGCAGGCACCCCCACCGAGCGTCTTGCCGTGGTGGGCATCATCAACCACGGCGATATTCTGGCCCGCCGTCTGGTGCAACGGCTCGAAACCAAGGGTGTTCACGCCCTGTACGGCGCGTTGGATATCTCGCTGTACCGCGATGATTTCGACATGAAAGCCGCCAAGCCCGCCCTGCACTCCTCGTACCTCCCCTTCTCCACCGACAACCTGCACTTGGTGTTGGCGGATGATGTGATGTACACGGGTCGCACCGCCCGCGCCGCCCTCAACGCCATTTTTGAATACGGCAGACCCGCCCGTGTCGAGTTCCATTGCATGGTGGAACGCGCAGGGCGACAGCTGCCCATCCGCCCCGATTATGTCGCTTTCCCCTCCACCACGCCCGGCAACGTGACCGTGCATTTGCAGGAGACGGACGGCACCGACGAAATCCTTTTCTGATTTTACGACAATGTTACCGAGAAAAGACCTCATCACCATTGAATCCCTGACGACCGAGGAAATTACCACCATCCTCGACAGCGCCACGGCGATGAAGGACATCTTCACCAAGAGCGTGAAGAAAGTCCCCGCGCTGAAAGGCAAATCCGTGCTGACCCTCTTCTACGAACCGAGCACGCGCACGCGCTCTTCGTTTGAAGTGGCAGCCCACCGCCTGTCCGCCGATGTCACCACCTTCACGGTGGGTACGTCCTCCGTGGTCAAGGGCGAAAGCGTGCATGACACCATCGACACGCTCATGAGCATGAAGATGGACTACATCATCGTGCGCCACAAGAACAGCGGTATTCCCGCCGTGATTGCCCGCCACTGCAAGGCGGCGGTTATCAACGCGGGTGACGGCGCGCACGCCCACCCCTCCCAAGCCTTCCTCGATGCTTTCACCATCCGCGAGAAGTACGGCGAAATTGCCGGCAAGCGCGTGGTGATTATCGGCGATATTCTGCACAGCCGCGTGGCGCGCTCCACCAGCACGATTCTGCGCCGTCTCGGTGCCGCGGTGGCCTACATGGGCCCCGGCCCGCTGGTGCCGCAGGAAGCCCACACGGGCATTCCCCGCTTCACCAACTGGGAGCAGGTGTTCGCATGGAAGCCCGATGTCATTTACCTGCTGCGCGTACAGAACGAGCGTATCGACACGCCCTTCTTCCCCGCCAAGGACTACCACAAGGCTTTCGGCGTGACGGAAGAGCGCTTGGAGCGCATCTCCGACCTTGACCTCTCCATCATGCACCCCGGTCCCGTGAACCGCGGGGTAGAGCTGTGCGACGCCGCCATGGACTACCGCAACTGCCTTGTCTGCAACCAAGTGGAAAACGGCATCGCCGCCCGCATGAGCATCCTTTACCACCTTACCCCCCAAACCCAGAACAATGACTAAGACCTTCATCAAGAACGCCACATGGGCCCTCACGGGTGAAAAGCTGGATATTTGCCTTGGGGACGGCGTGACGGTGCCCGTCATTAACGGAGTGATACTGAACGGCGCATGCGCCGCCGCCCCCGCGGGTACTATGGACATTCCCGCCGATGCCGATGTGCTGGATGCCGACGGCGAGCTGCTGATGCCCGCCCTCTTTGATTTGCACGCCAAAATCGATATCAGCGGCAAGGGGCTGCGCGAATGTTTGAATCGCGCCGATGATGCCGCGCATAAGGGCGGTGTCTGCGGCATGCTCATCATGCCCACGGCGGGTCGTTGCTTCGACAACGGCGATGCCATTGAGAGCTTTGCCTCCGCCACCCGCATCAGCAGCGAGACGGACATGTACCCCGCAGGCTGCATCTCGCTGGGCATGGAGGGCGAACAGCAAGCCCCCTACAACACCCTCAAGAGCAACGGCGTGAACATTCTGACGGATGCGGAGAACGTGCCGCACAACCTGCTCATGCTGCACCGCGCCATGAAGTACGCCGCCGAGCTGGGGCTGACCTTCGCCATTCGCGGTGATGTGCCTGTGCTCACGGAAAAGACCTACATGCACCCCGGCACCACGTCCTACAAGCTGGGCATTCACGGCACCCCCGCCTGTGCGGAGGAAATCGGCATCGAAACCGTGCTGCGCCTTGCCGCCGATGCGGGTGCCAAGGTTCACATTCAGACCGTGAGCACGGCGGAAGGCGTCGCCATCATCCGCCGCGCCAAGGCGAGCGGCAAGGTGAAGGTCACGGCGGAAGTCGCCCTGCACCACCTGCTCTACACTCACGAGAATGTGGGCGACTACGACACCACCTTCAAGACCCTGCCCCCGCTGCGCGAGCAGAGCGACTGTGACGCCCTGCTGGCCGGTGTGAAGGACGGCACGATTGACTGCATTGTCACCGACCACACCCCCTGCATTCCCTTTGCCAAGAAGCAGGATTTCATCACCGCCCCGCAGGGCATGCTGGCGCTGGATACCTTCCTGCCCGCCCTGTACACGCACTTGGTGAAACCCGGCAAGCTGACGTGGGAGGAAGTGGTGCGCGCCTGCTCCCTAAATCCCGTGGCCATTGCGGAACCGACGTGGTCGAACAAGATGCTGCTTTTCGACCCGCGCACCACGGAAACCGTGGCGGCGGACACTCTGCCCACGGGCACGCTGAACACCCCCCTGCTCGGCACCGAGCTGTGCGGCAGCGTGACCATGCTGTAAAAACCAAGCCTACATCTAAAATCAAAAAGGTCTGATGCGCCACGCATCAGACCTTTTTGATTTATTCAGAGAGATAAGGCTTCGTTTACTGCCCATCCGTACAGGCATGGGCATCGCGAGCCACCGTATTCATGAAACGAATGGTCAACGGGTCGCGACTTATCAAGTGGAAACCGTCGGAAAAATGCAATTTTTTGTTCCAATACGGCGTGTTGTAATTTAACACAGGGATTCCCACATACTTGGCAATTTGGCATGCAATCTCCTGATTCTTGTCAAAGTTACTCTTTTGCAGCGTACGGGGATAATGCATAAAAACACATTTGCCGCCCATGCGCCGCAACTCCTCAATTCCATCTATAAAGTCCTTGAATATCACCACTTCTTCCGGAGTTAAATCAGCAACATTCTCTAAATCAAGAGGCTGAGCAACAGGCGTATCAAAGGGGGAAACATCCTGTTTGTTTTCAAAATTACATGCATAAAAGAGAGAACTTACCAAAAGGTTGGTAGGTTTTGCAGCAATGGAAAAGATAGGGCTTGTCTTAAAAATCCTGAAATCCACCTGTTGCATTCGAGCGGTAATTTCATTCGACACAGGATGCATCATGTTGGTTGTCTCCAGCACATAAACGGTACCGGGAGCAAACGTCACATTACCCTTCATCTGCTGAATGCCCGTCATATAGGGGCTGTGAGAAACAGCAACCGTGGCACAACGTCCGCGCGAAAGTAAGCGTTCCGTAATAGAGGAGCCCATGAACACCGTGTCAATGTTACCTTTCAACGCGTTTAACCGCTGAATACGGATAAGGGTATTTTCACCGCTTATGGGGGATACAAATCTTGCGTCTGCGGCTTCCAGTGCATAGTACCACGCACACTGCAGACAAACGCAGAAAAGCAGGGATATACCGGTCGCTACAGCAAGAGTTTTTCGTCTGGCTTTCTTATTCATGGAAACTGTGGATAATCAGAATTGGAAGTAGACAAAGCCCACACGGGCACCGGCATTCGTGAGAATCATGAACAACATGAACCCGTATATGAACGCCCCGCCGTAGGACAGGGAGCCGCGACGCACATACTGATTTCGCTGCTTATTCTCTCTCCACCATCCCCATACATGATACAGGATGATAAACGAAGAGTAGAAACATACGGCAAACATCTTCACATCAGACAGGTAAGACACAGGATTTCCTATCAATTTCTCCGAGACACGGGAACAGAACAGGAACACCGTATTAATATCCGGCATCAGGAAGGTAGCCCATAACCCGAACACGACGATTAAACAGTAGGGAATGGAAATCCACTGCGGGATGCGGAGCTTGCTTCCCCATGACGTATGCCCAACCGCGCGTTCAATGGCCAACACCAGACCGTGTAAACTGCCCCAAAGGGCAAATTTCCAATCGGCGCCATGCCACAAGCCACCCAAGAACATCACCAAAAACAGGTTGATATAAGTTCGCACAGCACCTTTTCGATTACCTCCCAAAGGAATATACAAATAATCGCGCAACCACGCAGAGAGCGTCATATTCCAGCGCTGCCAGAACTGCGTGAGACTGGTGCTGATATAGGGAAAATTGAAGTTGATGGGGAATCGGTAGCCGAACAACGCAGCCAAGCCGAGCGCAATCATCGAATACCCTGCAAAGTCAGCAAAAATCTGGATTCCGTAACCAAACAGAAGCATCAACAAAATGAAGCCATCCGAAGAAGAGATAAAGTCAGAACTCTGAAGCAGCGAGGTATGCGGTGCCAAATTATCCGCCACCACCATTTTGAAGAAATAGCCCGTAATCATGTAGCGCGTGGCGCGGGACCAATCAATCGCGCTCCACAGTTTCTCCTTCAACTGAGGCCAAAAATAGTGTGCCTTGATAATGGGGCCTGCAATCAACTGCGGGAACATGAGCAAATAAAGGCTCATATCTCGAACTGCGCGAATTCCGACCTTCTGCAAGGGTTCGTTCTTCAGTGCATTATCGTAGGCATGAACCTTGCCGCGGCTCATATCAACCACCATACTGATACCGTGGAACGTGTAGAACGAGATACCGATAGGCAGGGGAATGGAGCAGACCCATTGCACCCACGAATCAGGGATAACACCGCCCGGGATACTGCTAATCAGCAACCCTGCATACTTAAAGGTACCCAACAAAAGCAGATTGAGCACCACGGCACAACGCACCCAGAATGCAACCTTTTGCTCCTCGCCCTTCATCTTCAGGCTGAGAATATGAATAGCGGCCACGGCATTACCGCCGCAGGAGAGCATAAGCAAAATCAACAAACGCCAGTCTTCCCATGCATAAAAAACAGCACTGGCGATAACAAAAACAGATATTTGCAAACACTTACGCCATGGACAAGTCGGAATGGAGTAAAAGCAAATAAGCGTGATAAGGAGAAGGACTACAAACTCCCATGAATTGAATAACATAGATTGAGAGAAGAAAAAGTATTGTATCTATCTAAGACTGAACAGCAGGTTCTATTCCATAGATGAAGCACACCCACTCATGCGCGGGGAGTGTAGCGCATCATAAGATACTAGTCAAGAATAAACTCTCGTGCAATGTATATAGTAGAGGGCTGCAGTACAGCTAAAAATTCAGATAATCTTTTACAGCGAGGATTTCTTACAGTATTTGACAAAAGAAAAAGGGACCGGATTTTAAAGATTTACCTTGTCTGAGAAAGTCACATCAGCTATAAGAACAACAGTGAATCCTCCGCGCATTATTCTGTTTTCAGTGCTTCCCGCCGCCCTGCTCCTGTGGGGCGGTGTGCATGTGGTATCAGCGTGGTTGGAGAACCCGCGCGAGCTGATTCTCGGTAACTGGGCAGAGGAAGGCCGCCACGGCGGCAACGCCGAGGTGACGAACGCCGTCATCCGCTGGCAACTGGGCGGGCACCGCGGCAGCACGCCCTACGAATGGGTGCAGACCGACAAAGAGCCGTACACCCTGCAACTCACTTACCGCCATGAAACGGTGCTCGTTGATATCACCTTCGACGGCAACGACACCGCCATCGCCGACCCGCGCGTGTGGGATAAATTACCCGCCGATGCTCAACAATGGGTGAAAGAACGCAACAAAGCACTCAACCGCCCCGCCCAAGAAATCCGCTTCCGTTTCCGGCGCGGGAAAGAATAAAAACATGGATCAGCAGCAGGCTAATGGGGATTTGTAGGGCTGAAACTTCCCCTTAGTTCTTCGAACCGCAGTGGGGACATTCGGTGATGCCGGGGTTGCGGCGCAGGTAGCGGTAGCCGCAGATGCGGCAGGTCTTGCGATTGTGTTTGCGGCGCGTGCGGCGCAGCTTGGAAAACAGCTGAACAGGCACTATGGTGCACACCAACAGCACCATGCCGAAGAGGGTCAGACCCAGCAGAAACTCTGCGGGCGACAGCTCAATCAACGGAGACATCAGCGTGCCTCCTTTCCATTTGCCGCAGGGGGCAGCGACAAGAGTTCAGCAGCATCCAGCACGGCAGAATCAGGAATCTCCGAAAAGAGCGGCACGGCGGGGGCCTGTTGCGGTTGCAGGGTGCGGGCGGTGGGTAACGCCGTGCTGTCAGGCAGTTTTTCGGGGGCAAGGGGCAGCAAGAGCGGCATCACGCTGCGGCGCAGCACCAAAAAGCGCGTATCGGCACCGGGGTTAACGTGTACCACGCCCTCGCCCTGCGGTTTCAGCGGCGCTGTCATCGTCACCTTCACCAACAGCAGCACAGCAGTCCCGAAAGCCAATGCCAACAGCACAAACAGGGGCAGGCAGCCGTGCGCGGGGCGCTTGTACAGGCTGTAAAACACCAAGTTTTCCTGTTCTTCCGGCTTCTTCATGGCAAGGGGGCGGCGGAGGGAGCAAAATCAATGAACGGCGGGGGTACCCGCAATGCAGCAATCCATGCCTCGGGTGAGCACCATATCCGTCAGGCGTTGCACGGTTCCCGCCGCTACGGCTTCATCAATCACCAGAATCACCGTAACCTTGGCGGCATTGTTATTCTTCGCCCATTCATCCAGCAGCCCGGCGAAAGCGGACATTCCGCCCGGCAGCAGATTCGATTCCACATAAAGGGTCGGTTCATCCCCCGGCAGAATGGTCACAATGTGGGCGGCGTTGCGGTCGTATTCACCGATGGAGAAGTGAGAATCCGCAGGGCGCACGCGCACACCGTAGTTCGGCACCAGATGATTGGTCATCATCAGACAGGCACAGAGAGCCATCAACATCAGGCAGCCGGACACCACCAAGGCGGAAGCCCCGCTGTGATTGAGCTGGGAACGAACGCGGCGCATGGGAAAATCAGGCTTTTTCGGTGGGTTCAACAACAGGGGCAGCGGCGGGAGCCGTTTCGCGGGCATCGCAGATGATGTGCACGCACTCCAGCCCCGCGCGCTCCACATTATGAACAATCTTGCGGGCGCGTGCCGCAAGGTACATGTAGAAAAGATAGCAGGGGATGGACAGAGACACGCCCATGGCCGCAATCAGCAGAGCGCGTTTCAGCGATTCCGCCACCACGGGCTGCGGGGCGGCACCGTCCACAAAGCCGGGCTGACCGTAGAACGACACCATAGCGAGCAGCGTACCCAGAATACCCAGCATGGGGATGGCCGTGGCACAGGCCTGCAAAATGCGGATGTTGCGTTCAATGCGGTAGACCTCCAGCTCGGAGGCCTCCAGCGCAATGTCGCGCAGCTCGCCGCGCGACAGGCGGGGGCGAGCCAACACCGCCTCCACCACACGCGCCATCGGGCCGGGCAGCTGGCGGGCTTCATGCAGACATTCGTTGTACTGACCCGATGAGAGCAAGCCTTTCAACCCGCGCAGGAATTCTTCGGAGTTGATGTTGACGCGGTGGTAATAGAACAAGCGTTCGCCCACCACGGCAACAGCCACGGCGGCAAACAGCATCATGAGCCAGAAGATAGGCCCCATAGCGGAAATCATGGCGTACATATCCAACGAGCGGGGAAAGGGATTTCGGAGAGAGAACAGCCCCGATTACCGCCCTGTCAGGGGCGGTAATCGGTCAGCTTGGCAGGGATTAGGCCTTGAGGGCAATCGTCTCGGCACCGAAGTAGGGCACCAAGGCGGCGGGAATCTTCACGGAGCCGTCGGGCTGCTGGCACTGCTCCAGCAAAGCCACATACAGGCGCGGCAGGGCGGTACCCGAACCGTTCAGCGTGTAGGGGGTGCGCATCTTGCCGTCGGCATCCTTGTAGCGCAGCTTCATGCGGCGGGCCTGATAATCCGTGAAGCAGGAGCAGGAGGAAACCTCCAAATACTTGCCCTGACCGGGCGCCCACACCTCGATATCGTAGGTCTTGGCAGAGGAGAAGCCCACATCGCCCGTGCAAAGTTCAATCACGCGGTAGTGCAGACCCAGCTTCTGCAAAATGCTTTCGGCATGGCTCGTCAGCTTCTCCAGCTCGGCAAATCCGTCTTCAGGCTTGCAGATTTCCACCAGCTCCACCTTGTCGAACTGGTGAACGCGAATCATGCCCTTGTTCTCACGCCCCGCAGAACCCGCTTCGCGGCGGAAGCAGGGGGTGTAGGCGGTCATCTTGACAGGCAGGTCGACCTCCTTGAGAATCTGTTCGCGGCACAGGTTGGTCACAGGCACCTCGGCGGTGGGTACCAGGAACATCTGGTTTTCCTCAATGCCGTACATATCTTCCTCAAACTTGGGCAGCTGACCCGTGCCGTACATGCACTCGCGCTTCACGATGAAGGGAACGCCCGTCTCCTGATAGCCGTTTTCCAGCGTCTGCGTATCGAGCAGGAAGTTGATGAGGGCGCGCTCCAAGCGGGCGCCGAGACCGCGGTACACAATGAAGCCGCTGCCCGAAATGCGGGCGGCATCCTCAAAGTTCAGCAAACCGAGCTTGGTGCCGATTTCCACGTGGTCCTTCGGCTCGGCAATCTCCGGCTTGGTACCCCATTGGCGCAGCTCAGGGTTGGCGGTTTCATCGGAACCGACAGGCGCGCCGTCATGCGGCATGTTGGGGATGGAAAGCAGCAGGGATTCCTGCTCCTCGGCAGCGGCGGAGGCCACGGCATCCAGCTCCTTGATACGCTCGCCCACTTCGCCCATCTTCTTCTTGAGGGCATCGGCTTCGTCGCGGCGGCCTTCCTTCATCATCTGACCGATGAGCTTGGAAGAGCTGTTACGCTCGGCGGAGAGAGCCTGTTTTTCCGTTTCGGCATTGCGGCGCTTCACATCGCACTCCAACACCTTGTCTACCAGCATCCAATGGTCGCCGCCGCGCAGGCGGACGCGCTCCTTCACATACTCAGGGTTCTCCCTGACAATTCGGATATCAAGCATAGCTTATTCTGTATGGTAAATAGTAATAAAAACCGTTCGGCGGGTACACAACCCACCCCAAGCGCCGTTGCGCCTGTTCTCTCCTGTGATTCTAGCATCACGCCCGAAAAATGCAAGCAAGAAGTCTGAGAGATGGGTCGGATTTTTCGGATTCAGGATTTTTCGGATTTTGAATTGCCGCGCGGCTGTGCCGTGCCTAACTTATCATACTTCCCACCTCAAACATTCCAATCAGTCTGCCTTGCGCTGATAGGCACGCACGGCTTCGTTGAAGGGCTTGCCGTCCTCGGTGTAAAGTTCCACCAGCAGCAGGGTGCCGTCGGGGCGGCGGGCAATCTCCATCACCAGCGGTGTTTTGCTCGGCAGCAGATTGCCCGTGTGTTCGGGGATGTAGTAGCGCAGCGGCTTGGGCAGACGGAGTTCAAGCGTTTTTTTATCCGACCACCATACACATTCAAGCTCCATGTCAAAGCGGATTTCAGCGCCGCGGCAGACATCCTCGGTGCTGCCCCGCTTCTCCACTCGGGCAAAGCGGTAGATATTCTTTTCATCGGGCAGGAAAAAGACAGCCATCTGCCCCTTCTCAGAGGAATCGCGATAGGGGGTGATGGCCATCGCATCATCCATCTGCGGCTCTCGGATAGGTTGCTCGATGATGTTTTCGCCATCACCGTATGGATCCTTCGCAGCATAATCCCTCAGCGCCTTCCCCCAGTACAGGCTCTTGCCGATGCGGGGGTCGTTCGGATCCAGCGGCAGGGGCAGCTTGACGGTGCAGGAGAGCGTCATGTAATCCCCGCGGAAGAAATCGCGCGGGTCGTAGGGTTCCACGGCAATCATGATGTGCGGACTTTTCGCAATCTCTGCCGTGCGGGCAAAGTAGCCGTAGCCCAGATAGCCCAGCTGAGCCAGAACAATGAGGAAGAGGAGGAACAGGCGTTTATTCATGGTCGGAAGAGGTTTCGTTTTTAATGTTGCGGATGATGAAGCGGCGCTGCTTTTCCAACAGCACGGCCACGAGCAGCAGGGAAAGCCCGCCGCCGATGAGCATGAACCCGCTCTCCGTGTAGGAGTGCAGCACATCGGCCATCAGCAGGAAGGCAGACACACACACCACAAGGCTGCCGTAGTTCACCCACGCGATGCGGCGCCCCCAAGAGCCCGCCGCCATCATGGCACAGGCAGTCATGAACAGCAGCAGAATAGTCAGGTATTCACCGGCGAGGGGGGAAATGCAGAGGATGAGCGGCAGCGCCGTGCGGGCGAGAGCCATCAGCCAAGTGGCTTTATCCCGCCACTCCATACCGCAAAGCAGGTGCAACACCAGCGCCGTTCCGGCATACTGGGCGGTAAGGTGCAGCAGGGAACCACCATGACAAAACTCTCCATGCATCCCTGCCCCGACGGAAAAGAACAGCAGGAAGGAAAGAGCCGCCGGAACCGCCACCCAGCCGTAGGGAGCCGTGAGCTTGCCGCAGCGGGCAAAGCGTTCCCCCAGCAACCACCACAGCAGCGGCAGAGAGGTGCAGAAAATGAGGGCTACATCATCATAATGCAGACCGAAAAGGCAGGTCACGCGCTCGGACGTCGGGTGCAGCAGATGGCGCATGCTTAACCAAGAGGCGCTTGCATCCGTATCAAAAAGCATGATGGAAAGCACAAACGATGTCACCGCCACCGCGCCGATGAGCAGCCGCTGCCGCACCACAAAGGGAATGAACACGATGCCCGCAAAGAAGAGCGCCGTGCCCTCCACAATGGGGTTTTGCAGCTGGAAAATCTGCCCGTAGAGGGCGATATTGCCCAGCCACATACCCGCACCGAGAAAGGCCAGCGTCTCCGCCAACACGGGGCGGCTCTCCCGCTGCCATGCGTAAAGCCCCCAGAGCGCCGCCATGATGGCAGCCCCCGTGCCCATCTTCACCGCAGGGGGGATGATATCCCAGTTAGCGGAGATAAGCATGATGATGCCCGCCACAATCAACGCTGCGGCAAGGCAGGAGAGCGTGAGCATCAACCAATGCCGCTGCGGGCGGTTCAGGTGAAAATGCTCGACAATAGCCGCCTCCTGTTCGGGCGTAATCAGCCCTGCGGCGGCAATTTTTTGGATGTCGTCTTTTTTCATGGTACCGAAGTGTTAGAGTATCGAACAGTCTTTTCCGTTCAAAAATTGTCAGACAGCGGAGCCGCGCGGGCGGGCATCACTTTCTCAGGCGGGCTTTCCAGTCTGCCACCACAATACT
>JAZLFB010000298.1:0-6372 GCA_045615585.1 Akkermansia sp. | reverse complement strand
CAAAAATTCTGACGGCCTCTATGATATGTACAGTGCCGATTTCTGTGTGGACCCTGCATACGGCAACGGTGTCGTCAACTACTTTACGGGAATGAGGACGCAGGGTCTGCGCTTTGACACGTACAGCATGACCATGACCGGTGCCGATGGAGAAGAAGATTTGTTCTCCCATTATCTGAACTTGACCGTGGATGGCGCGGATTACAGCCTGAAATACGACCTGCGCAACGCACTGGCGGAAAACAGCCCAGTGGACTCCAAGGGAGAGAAAACGGGCGATATATCCCTGAAATCCGGTAAGCTCCATCTTGTGGACAGCACCGGGGCCAGCGCTGAGATTGACAAGGGCGGCAGCACGGAGGGTGTACTTTCGTTCGACAACGCCGCCTCCCCGGAAGCCACCCGTACGCTCGTGGTGGAGCGTACCGCCACTATAGCCAAGGAAATCAAAATAGCCGCCGCTGATGGCAATACGCTGGAGGTTACGGAAGGCAACACCGCCACATTTGGCAGGCTTAGCGGCACCGGCGATTTGGACAAGACCGGCAAGGGAACCGCCGAGGTGACAGATGCCGTGACCCTCGTTGGTGAAATCCGCGTGAAGGAGGGCGAATTCATCTTTGGTGAGGATGTGCAGCTCACGGGCAATACCAATCTCACCGTCTCCGAAGGAGCCCATGTGCAAGGCAAGGAGGGAGAACAGCCAATCACGCTCACAATCACCTCTGGTGTGCATGTCAACGACGGCAAGATGACCCTGACCACCACCGTAACAGGCGGCACGCTCAAGGGCAGCGGCACCTTCGGCATGGTGACCATTGACGGAGGGGAAATGATAGTCGGCAACTCACCCGGTCACCAGGATTATGAGGGTGCGCTTACCCTCAACAGCGGCAAGCTGGTGTTCTGCGTATCCGGCTTCGAGGACGCCAGCACGGGCGACAACACGGGCTGGGATTCCGGCACATACTCCACCATCAACATGAATGGCAACGAATTCGTCGTCAACGAAGCTGGCGAAATTGTGATTGCCCTGAATGGGAATGCGGCCAACAGCCTCACCACCGCCAACGGCACGCTGGAGCTCACCTTGGCAACCGGCCTGCAGTCTAGGGCTTTCACGGAAGAACAACTGGCTGCGCTGGCCCAGAAGACCAGCTTTGTGCTCTCCCTTGAAGATGGTGCAGGAACCGAGGAACCCACCGCGCTGACCTTTCCCAAGTTCTCCTACAAGATGTTGAACGATGCGCTTGTGCTCACCACAGGAATAAGCGGCAGTTCTCTCACCGTACCGGAGCCCGCCACGGGCACGCTGGGTCTGCTGGCGCTGGCAGCCCTGGCATCCCGCCGCAGGAGGAAGTAATCGACAACTGCTTCACGATATGAAGAAAACACTTCTACTGACGGTCCTGCTGGCCGGAATGACAGCCCAGGCGGAGATAGTCTCGGTCTTCGCCGAGGGGTTCACCGATGATGCGAGTTGTCGCGCCAATGCTTATCACAATGAGATGGTGGGCAGCATGTGCTGGGGAGCTAACGCCGCCAACGTGCTGGCGTGGTGGCAGGACCAGTTGCTGACGCAGGGGTACAACCTGCCCAAGGATGTACCTACCGGAACAAACATCTATTCTGTATACACTTCGACTTTCTCAACTTACTCTGATGACGGAGGGCGCACGCAGTCTGCCATGAATTGGTGGATTACGGGCAAGTCTTTTAAAACGGAAAACGTGGCAGGCAATGGTGGCTACTATAAGGGATTGCTCAACCAAGACCCCGCTTCCTATTACATGCAGGAGAACCTGATTGGTTCGTGCGGACCAGGCAATACGGCGACCTTGGAGGGCTTTTCTGCCGAAATACTCGATAATCTGTCCAACGGGCGAGCCCTGATTGCCAACTTGAGCGCAAGCTTCAGCGTCACAGTGTGGGGAGTCAAATACGATACGGAGACAAAAAAGATTACCCACCTGTATTACGCCGACCCGCATGATAAAGGAAGTGACTCCAAGATATATTGTGGTGCGCTAGGCGAAACGACTATTTCGGGAGGTGACGAACCCCTGCCTACATTCTATATAACTAACGGTTATCGTGGCACTAACGGTGGCACCATCATGGATATGTACTCCTTGACATGTAATGTTGAGGAATTCCTGACAGAAGCCGCCTACACGGACAAGGGAAGCGGAGCTTTCGCTCCCTTTGGCAATGTGGAGCTTGACAGCGGAACCAGCTACACCATCGCCAAAGCGGTGAAAGCCGCCGCAGAGGGCAGCGCACTGGAGGGCAAGGCTAATGGCGACCTCACCATCAAAGACGGCACCGCCATTCTCGCGGACGGTGCCTCCATTCAGGGCAAGGTCATTTTTTCCCATGGCTCAAGCGAAGGAGCGCGCAAGCTTTCCGTACAGGCGGACGACCTCACGCTTTCCTGTGTGAAGGTGGATGCCACCACCAACAACACATTGGAAGTGACCGATGGCAACGACGTGACCATCAAGGCCATGGAGGGCGAGGGAACGCTTGTGAAGACGGGAGACGGTACGCTGGTGAACGGCGGCACCCTTGGCAACATTGAGCTGCAAGACGGTACACTCAAGGGCAGCGGCACTTTCGGCATGGTGACCATTAACGGAGGTGAAATGATAGTCGGCAACTCACCCGGTCACCAGGATTATGAGGGTGCGCTTACCCTCAACAGCGGCAAGCTGGTGTTCTGTGTATCCGGCTTCGAGGACGCCAGCACGGGCGACAACACGGGCTGGGATTCCGACACGTACTCCACCATCAATATGAATGGCCATGACTTCGTTATCGGTCCAGACGGCAAGATAGTGATTGCCATGAGCGCAGATGCGGCCAAAGCCTTCACCACCGCCACCGGCACGCTGGAGCTCACCTTGGTTACCGAGCTGAAGTCTGGGGCTTTCTCGGATGACCAACTGGCCGCGCTGGCCCAGAAGACCAGTTTCGAGCTCTCCCTTGAAGAAGGTGCAGGAACCAAGGAATCCCCCTCGTTGAGCGCACCCAACTTCTCCTACAAGATGCTGAATAATGCGCTTGTGCTCACCACCGGAATAAGCGGCAGTTCCCCCACCGTTCCCGAGCCGACCACGGGCACGCTGGGCCTGCTGGCACTTGCAGGACTCTGCATCCGTAGACGCAGGAAGTAATCAATTTTGCTGGAGATACGTCAAGGCCCCATCCGCTCCGGCGGGTGGGGCTGAATGTTGTCTCCGCGCGCACCCCCGCCGCAAGGCCGAGCTGGGGCTTTACCGCGCCCCCTACAAGCCGCGCTGAAAGCCCGTGCTCCCGTCTCCCGCCACCTGCGGGGCAATGGTATGCTTTCCAGCTCTCCTAGTGAAAGGAAAGGCACCCTCCGGGACTTAGCCTGGAGGGTGCCGCCAAACAACACAAGGAAAACTTTGCCCGTCACTTCCGCCTACGGCGCGCGCAAAGGCTAGCCAGTGTCAGCAGGGAAAGGGTGGACGTGGACGGTTCGGGGATAGGGGGCGTGACTCCCGTGTAGGTGCCCACCATATTCACTTGCCATGGCCCCCAGTCGTATGACTGCACATACTCGTACTTCACTGAGAAATGGTTCGTGAGGTCTTCGCCTCCGAGCCAAGAGGTTCCGGCAATTGCTTCCGCAGCATCGGAGACGTAGAAATGGGTATTTGCCACCAAGTCCTCATAGTCAGGCATGAAATACGAGTTTTGGATTCCGGTTATCAACCCCAGCGTGAACGATCCATCCTGGAGCAGGGCCTCCAAAGCAGAACCTCCCAAGTAAAAATTCATTTCATCTATACTTTCGGTATTCATCACATAGATGCTGCCACCGGACATATCGAGGTTGGAGTATGTGCCGGAGCCCCAGCCGATGCCATTCCACTTGGAGGCTTCCTTCGTGAAGCCGTCGATGTAGAATTCAAGTGTGGCTTGGCTTAGTGTGAGAGATCCACCTGAGTATTGCTGGTAATCGGGAGCGTTGCCGACGGCCAGCGTGCTGTCGTTTACAGTCACCTTATTGAATTTGCCACCTCCTTGCAGCTTGCTCCCAGTCAAGGTAATTTCTGCAAGCGTACCGTTTCCGCATTCCAAGACACCCTGCTGAACATCAATCTTGCCGCTGCCGTCCTTGTCTGTCAGCTTAAGCGTGCCGTCTCCGGTTTTGGTCAGCAGTCCACTACCAACTACATTTTCCGCAGTCAGCGTGACACCTTTCTGAACTTCCAGCAAGTTCATCCCCTGGGTCGCATCTACTTGGATGGTTTGGACATGCGTGCCGTCATGTGCTGCATCCACAGTGAGCTGTCGCCCAATCAGCTTCTCGCTTCCTGCGGTTTCCACGTTGCGGCTGTTGTCATACACGACCTCAAAGATTTCCTTGACCCCCTCCGGCAGCTTGTATCCACCGTTGCCGGGGTTCTGCCTCAGGGTCACTGTGCTGCTGTCCTCATCATAGGTGTTCAGCCGGGCTATATCGTTTGTTATTGTAGGGCTCAGCAGCACAAATGATTCAACCTCCCATATCTTTTGTGCGTCATTCTGATAGAAAGTTTGGTAGGCTCCATGATCCAGTACCCCAATTGATAGAGTGCGGATGCCAGGTTTTAGGCTGTCGTCCGAATCAGAAATATACATGCGCGTAATCAGTTGCGTTTCAGGATCATACTCGATACCCCAGAGCGTTTCGGCATGCCCCTGCTGGCCGGAAATAAAGTTGAGCCCCACGGCATACCCGCTCCTCATGTAACCCACGAGCGTGCTTGCCAGTGATGAAGCTTTATTGTATGATTCACTATACAAGGTGGTGATATTGGCGGGCGTGGCATACTCCACCACTCCGCCATAAAGGTGTTCTTTATAATAGCCACCGTTAGATATATGGCCATCTTTGTACTGCAAATCTGCGCTGGTAGACCCTGTACCTGTCCCGTCAAACCACCATTTCACTCCTTTGGATATGATGCCGCTATCGTTTTCAAAGGTGTTCTTGTATACATTCCATACGGCATCCACCCCCCACGGGTCTCCATCCTCCTGGTAGTCGGGATTCTGGGACTGCCACCAGGCTATCAAATTGCTGCTGGTAGCCGCCCAGCACAACTGGCTGTCGCCATCCCATGATTTGCAGGCATCAAACCAGCCTGTAGCTGTAGACCAATCACCTTCGCGCTCAAATTTGACACCGTTCACGGTAATCAACTCACCGTTTGCCTCAAGGGGTATCATCGGCATTAGCGCGGCTGTCAAGGCAAGGAGCGTTAGTGTCTTTTTCATTGCGGAGGTGATGGTAGGAGATGAGGCTACGGAGAGGTGTACAGATTACATTCGTATTTTACAAATTTTCTAATCACGTAGCAAGCACTAAATATGAATCCTTCCCATTTTTTGCGGTTTCCGCGCTACCAGCCGCGCAGGAAGCCCGCGCGCCCGTCTCCCGGCACCTGCGGGCTTGCCGGGGCTGAAACGCGCTCCTGCGGCCTGTCAGCCGCCGTTTTAGGCGAGTTGTTTTGCCCCGGTTTTCCGCACCACTTCAACTACTATCCCGTTGCAGGACATACTCCCCCCGAGAATGGGATATGAACGGAAATTTTCAAAAGCGGCTACAACCCCGAACGCAGATAGCCCCTGAAAAAGCCCGGTTTTCCGCGCCGTTGCAAGGTCTATCCGTTCATGAGAAATACACCCCCCGAGAAAAAACTCAATCTTCGTAACTGAACAACAGGTGTGCCGAACGTGGTTTTGCGAAAAATTGTCTGACCTTGTCCGGGTGCCTCGAAAGGGCGTTCCGTATGCCGTAACCCCGCATGGCACTAGGCGTGCCAGTTTTTCAAATGACATTCAGGGGTGTGAAATGCCAGTGCCGAATTCGGCAAATTGAGGCTACAACCGGGAGTTCCGGGGAGTTCCGCAGTGACAAAAACGGCACTTTCCGCGTGGGAAATTGTCTGGAATTGTCCTCGTTTTGCGTCTGCCCGGAAGCGGCGAACATGCGCGGAAACCCGCGCCGCTAGGGGAAACGGGGAAAATGGGAGGCGGCACGAAACATTCGGTTTCGTGCCCCCTACAGGGTGACCAGTGGGATTCGAACCCACGACAACCGGAACCACAATCCGGGGCTCTACCGCTGAACTATGGTCACCATTGTCAACGGAAACGTTGCGAGGAGAGTTTAGCGAATTTTTGACGGAATGCAAGAGTAAAGTTGCATGGGATGGAGATTTTTTTTGTTTTTTGCGGGTTTGCACTGTGGAGGACAAGGCAAACGCCCATGCGGCGGGGCCGGATGGGCGTTGAAACGCTTGCGCTCCAGGGCGCTGTGGATTGCCCGTTTTTATGCGCGGGTTTTCTTTCTGCGGG